>JAICPY010000190.1 GCA_025929585.1 Steroidobacter sp. | reverse complement strand
TTGATGTTCGATGAGCTCGATCAGTATCTCGGCAAGCTCAAAGTGCCGTACTTGACGGCTCTGCGCCAGTCTACGAACTACCTGCGTGCTTTCCAGCGTGGCATGGGAATCTTCGAGCTCCCGGAATATCTTGCGCGCCCGGATTGGGAGCAATGGGAACCAATCACGAAGTGGTTGGGCAGCAAGCGCAGTCAGCCTAGCTGAGGCTTGATGATGACGGCTGCGATGCGGCCGTCGCCTCCTGCCGCTCGCCCCCTTGCCGCGTCTGCGGCCGTCATTCCTTCAGGCTTGCCCTGATCCCTTCCACATAGTCCGGATATTTCAGCGTTACGCCGAGGTGTTTGAGCATGCGTTCGTTACTGACGCGGCGTGATTCGTTCAAGAATGACAGGCGATCCATGCTGAAGGTCAGCTGAGCCTCGACCATCGAGACTTGCGGCGGGGCATGGATGCCGGCGAGCTCGGCGAGCGTTCGCAAGAATGTGCTCGAGCTGATGGAGTTGCCATCGGTGACGTTGTAGACCCCGCGTGCCTCCGGATTCATCACGGCAGCGATGCATGCGCTGACCAGGTCATCCACGTGAATTCGATTGCTGATGCCGGCTTCCTCTTCACGCACGATGGCGTCTCCTCTGCGCAATCGTTCCACAGGTAATCGTCCCGGTCCGTAGATCCCCGGCGCTCGTAGAACGACGCGGCGCACACGCCGCTCGGTGCACCATACTCGAGTCATTTCTTCGGCAGTGACTCGGCGGCGTGCGCGATCCGTGCGCGGATTCACCGGAGCGCTCTCATCGACGAGTGCGCCGCCGTTGTCGCCATACACGCCTGTCGTGCTCATATAGACGAAGCACTTCGGCGGCACGCTCGCGAGCTGTAGAAAACGGTCGAGCCGCAAATCGCTCTCGCCGAAAGAAGGCGGCGGTACGAGATAGATAATCGCTTCTTGATCGAGACGCTCTGGGATGCTGGTGTTCATGCGTACCCGATCCAAATCGAGCACCATGCTGCGAATGCCTTCCGTGCTGAGCTCGCTTGCACTGCTGGCAGTGCGGACCAGCGCGGTGACATCGAATCGTTGCGATAACAGCTTTGCCAGGCGGCGACCGACATAGCCGCAACCTGCAATCATCAGATGCGGTCGGGTCGAGTTCATGAGGCGGGCGAGCGTGCGTATATGATCAAGCCGCAATACAGCTAGTCACGATTGCCGGCTTTCTCTTTCTTTTCCAGCGCATCGGGTGCGAAATCGAAGGAATCGAAAAAAAGCTGATCGTGCGGTAAGCCCCTGGCGAGGAATTCCTGGCGAATCGCCTCCACCATGATCGGCGGTCCTGCCGTGTAGACGTCAAAATCGGCAAGGTTAGGGTGATCGTCAAGTGCCGCCGTGTGAACCCAACCACGACGGCCTTCCCAGCTGTCGCCTTCGGCAACATTCGAGAGAACCGGGGTGTAGCGCAGATGCGGGTACTTGGCGCACCACGCGCGTACTCTGGCGTCTTCGTAGAGATCCGCCTGAGTTTGCGCGCCCCAGTAAAAATGCAGGGGCCTTCGATGACCGCGCTCTAGCACGTGACGAAGCATGGCGCGAAGCGGCGCGTAGCCGGTGCCGCCGCCAATGAGCAGGGCGGGACGGGACGATTCCTCGCGGAACCAAAACTGTCCCAAGGGACCTTCGATGCGCAGCAACGTTTTTTCCGCCGCACCTGAAAACAGCTGCTGCGTGAACTCACCGCTTGCGACACGACGTACGTGCAACTCGATGAGATCGGCATCGTGCGGCGGATTGGCGATCGAGAAACTGCGTCGTCGATTCTGCGGCAGCATGATGTCGAGATACTGTCCTGCGACGTAGTGAAATTCTTCGCGTGCTGGAAATCGCAGGAATACTGCCATGACGTCATCGGCGAGCCGTTCGAGGCGCTCGACGCGCACGGGCAAGCTTTTGACTTGCACGTCGGGCGCCGGTGGTTTGATTTCGCGCGCTTCGATCACGATGTCGGCACTCGCTGCATGGGCCTGGCACAACAACACCAAGGCCTCTCGTTCTTCCTCTTCGAGTAGCCCGAGCGGCCGGCCAAGCGGATAGTGGATGCTCCCCGAAAGGATTCTCGCCCTGCAAGAAGAACAATGTCCACCCTTGCAGCTGTGCGGCAGATTCAATCCGGCACGCAAAGCCGCATCCAGAATCGTTTCCCCTTGCTCGACACTAAGCACTTGCCCGAAGGGGAGTAGGGTGACTCGGGAATAGGACATAAGCTGTAAAAAAGTGACGAGTGACGGATGACGCGTGACAAGATAAGGACGCGCTGTTACGTGCGATCAGTGGCTGAAGTTCGGGATCGTATTCTTTCTCGTCGCCCGTCACCGGTCACCTTCTTCTCTCTCCCTGCCTTCTCTCCAACCACCGACGCTGGCGAATGGTAGGGAGTTTCGAGCGGCTCCCGAGGGCGAAAGTGAGCGCGTCGCTTAGTGCGTTGAGCGCGCGGTCGCGATCGCCGAGTTGTTCCATGAGATCGGCGAGCAATTGATAGGCCTCGAGCCTGGGGCGGATCGCGATGCTGGTTTCCAAGTAACTGCGCGCTTTGCCGTAAAGCTCGGCGCGGACTGACAAGCGCGCGCAGGTAAGCAGCAAGACCGCATCTTCCGCGTGGGAAGGTAGCCAGGATTCAGCCCGCTCGAGCGTTTGCAACGGGTCGCTCGTTTCCAGCTCGCCGTATGCGTAGACCGCGGCTTCGTCCCATTGCGCGTTCAACAGCTCTCGTAGCTGTTTTTCCGCGATGTCGGATTCGCCGCAAGCGATTGCGGCGCGCGCGTACGCGACTACGATGTCGGGTCGCTTGCAAAGCGAGCTCGGCATGTCTTTCCACGCGCTGCGCAGGGCGTTGGAGTCCGCGGCGATACCTGCGGCCTTCAATCGATCCAAGTAGATCTGCGCCACAGTTGCGTCCGCGACCGCCGTTTCAATGCCTCGGGTAGCTCTAAGTCGCGGCTCGAGTGTCTGCAATTTCTGCCATTCGCCAGTCTGTCGATAGATGCGTGCTAGCAGAAGCAAGACATAAGCATTCTGCTCATCGCGCGTCTCGATCTGCTCGAGCGTGGTACGTGCCGCTTCCCATTGTTTGTGCTTCATCAACAGTTCGGCCTGCATGATGAGCGCAGGTGCATGACTTTGCGCCGGGGTCTCTAGAGCGCGAGCAAGCCATTCGTCGTGGCGTTGCACCGAGCCCTGCAGCTCAGCCGCGCGAGCCGCAACCAGGTAGTGGGCTATGGGATGCTCTGCGTCGCGAACATGGCGCGTTACTGTCGTTTCGGCCGTTTCCCATTGGCCTTGCGCAAGCTCGAGCAGCGCACGCGCCAGGCTTCGTCTCGCACGTTCATTGCGTCGCTCCGATTGCGATTGTTTCCACAGCCTTCGCGCATTGAACGTACGAATGATCAAACGGACAGCGAAATACGCAGCGATCAGCAGCAGCGCACAGGTAATCGCGGTCATCTCGATCAAATGGCCTGCGAATCTCACCGCCACATAGCCGGGATCGGCGAGCAGCAGATTGCCGAGCAGGGCTCCGAGGAGCAATGCGATGGCGATGTAGATGCCGGCTTTCATTCTTGGGCTTCGCCTTCGGATCTACTCTGGACCACGCGGCGTCGCGGCCCCTTCCTTCGGCATCAATCTACGCAGCGCTGTGGTGGAACCCGAGATATCCGGTAGGGGTGGGCTGATCTGGATCGGTTCGATTGCTTGCAGCTCCTTCAATACGGCTTGTGTCGCAGGGTCGGTCAGATCGAACAGCTCTTTGAGCCAAGTCCGTGCGCTTGCAAGCGCACTGCTGTACGCGCTTGCATCGTGACGTGCGACGGCGCTGCGTGCCGAGAACAGCAGTAACTGCAGATGAGCACGCCGCAGCAGGGCTTCTTCATGTGTGACGATGCCGCCTGCCGTTTCGTCGACCTCACGTACACGAATCAAATTCTCGAGCGTTCTGCCAAGCAGTGCCCAGGCTCGAGGGAGAAAAGATTGCGGCAGGTTCTCATCCAGTGAGGATCGCTCCTGAGTTGCGAGAATACCTTTGACGGGCAAACGCGGAACGCGTTCTTCTAAGCTCGAAAGCCGTGCGCTGATGCCTGTGGTGTCCGGCAGATTCACGGCGCGCAACGCTTGCAGCTCACGAGCGATTTGCTGGCGCACGCTTGCAAAGGAGGCATCGCGTAACGATGCGAGCCGCGCATCGGCAGCTTCCAGCGCTACGATTGCGGTGTCGACATCTTGATTGAGAGCCAAGCGACGCTGCGCTAGCTCGAGCAGATACATTGCTTCTGCACGCGACCATGCTCGTTCTGGACCTTGCGCGCGACCGCGCAGTTCCTCGGTGGTGTTCGCGAGTTCCTGTACCTGACGCGGGACGTCATCGAGCGCGCTCAAGCTCGTTTCCAACTCACGGCGCGCAAGTTGCTCGCGTTGTTCGAGACTGCGCAATTGCGTTCTCAACACCGCTCGTTCCGCTTCCATCGCGCTTGTCGTCGCGGCAAGCGCGTCGAGCCGATCCCGAGTGGAGTCCAATCTCCAAAGCGCGTAAACGGCCGTGGCTAAAGCGAGCACCGCCAGTGCCGTCGTGAGTCGACTATAGGTATGCCTGCGTCGTGACGAGGAAGGAGGCTCGCCCGTCGATCCCGGCAAAGCGGGTGTATCCGGAGCATTCGCGGCCATGGCACTCAAAAAGCGTAGCGGAAGTCTGCAGGTATCGTACCACGCGAGTGCCGAGAACCTGGATCGGCGAACCAGGTAAGAATGTAGGTACACAATAGTTGGGAGCTATGCGTTTAGCGTCGATAGCCCGCGTCGGTTGACGGTTGACGGTTGACGGTCAGAGAAGACGTCTTTACCGGCTGTCAACCGTAAACCGTCAACTGTCAACGCGCGACAGCGCTTCAGGTGCGTGCGCGCGTTCTCCAACGAGCGAGTGCACCTACGATGGAAGCATCATCGGCTGCGGCTGCCACGATGATCTCGCCTCGAATCCCAGCGGCCGCGGCAGCCTCGCGCACGCGCTCGCTAACCACGACGGCATCTGCGATCTGCACGAGCTCGCGACCGCGCTCGCTGAGCATGTCCATCAGATGATCGAGAGTTGCGACGCTGGTGAGCGTGACCACATCCAAACCGGTTTCGGCCCACTGACTTTCCAACGCATCGCGTAGCGCCTCATCGAGTAGCGGCCGAACCCGTCGATACACTTCGCATGTTTGTACGGTGAGACCGTGAGACTCGAAAGTCTGTTCCAGCAACCCGCGGCCACCTTCTCCCTTGATGATGAGTGCCCGCATACCGGGTATCAGCTTCAATTCCGGATGCGCCAGTAGTGCTTCGCTCGTGAAGCCTGCTTCCGGCACGTAGTCGACTCGCAATTGCGCCTCCCGTAGTGCGGCTGCTGTGGCTTTGCCGATTGCCGCGATACGTACTGAGCCGTCTGGCGCAACGAGATGACGGCCATGAGCGACTGCATTGACGCTCACGAAGACAGCCAGGTCGCAGGTGTCGGCTGTCGAGATGGAAATCGGTTCGATCGCGATCGTCGGAAAGCGAATGGCGGTTCCGCCGAAATGCTCGATTAGCGAGCACAACGAGTCGGCCTGTTGTGCAGGGCGCGTGACCAGGATGGTCGCGCCCGAGAGCGGCGGAATGACTTTGGGGATCATTGAGAAGAGGGAAGGGGATAGGGGATAGGGGATAGGGGATAGGAGATAGGGGATAGGAGATAGGAGATGGGAGATAGGAGATGGGAGATGGGAGATAGGAAGAAGGCTCCCTTACGCTTTCGTATGTAACGTGATCTTGAGCTCTTCTAGGTTTCGGGCGCCAGCGCTAAGGACACGTTCGGCGAGCTCGATGCCTAGGGCTTGGGGGTTGTTTGTCGGGCCGCGAATTTCGTCGCGGTATAGCTGGCGACCATCGAGTGAGCCAACCGCGCCGCGCAGATGTAGCTCGTCTTGCGTTATTTCTGCAAACGCGGCGATCGGGGAGAAGCAATTACCTTGAAAGTGCCGTGCGAATGCTCTCTCCGTTTCACAGCATAGCGAGGAAATCGGATCGTTTAGTGCCCTTACACGTCGCACGCTGTTCTCGTCGGTCAATCGGCATTCGATGCCGACGATGCCTTGACCGGCGGCAGGGATCGAAACCGAAAAATCCAGATGCTGCGTGATGCGGTTTGCGAGCTCCAGGCGAGCCAACCCAGCGGTCGCCAGAATGATCGCGTCATACTCGCCAGAGTCCAGCTTTCGCAATCGTGTTTCCACGTTGCCGCGTAGGGCAGCGATCTCGAGATCCGGCCGCGCGTGTTTGATTTGCGCCTGGCGACGCGGACTCGAAGTGCCGACGCGCGCTCCTTGTGGTAACTCGTGCAGATTGCGGTAGCGATTCGAGATGAAAGCATCGCGCGGATCCGCGCGGGAAAGCATTGCTGCGAGCCTCATCCCGCTTGGCAGATCAGTCGGAACATCTTTCATCGAGTGAACTGCGATATCCGCGCGGTCCTCTTCGATCGCGCGCTCGAGCTCTTTGATGAATAGCCCTTTGCCGCCGACCTCGGCCAGCGAACGATCGAGGATCCGATCGCCCTGAGTCGTCATCGGCACGAGCACGACTTCAAGATCCTGATGCAATTCACGCAACCGCGACGCGACATGCTCCGCCTGCCACAT
>JAICPY010000027.1 GCA_025929585.1 Steroidobacter sp. | reverse complement strand
CCGCGCGCTTTGCGAGGCTCGGCGATCTGCACGCGGGGATTGATGAGCATGCGGGTTCGATAGAAGGATTGCTCGAGCTGTTCGAGCGACAAGGATTAGGCGATGCACCTTGGCCGCCGCACTATCGTAGGCAAAGCTCAGGGCCACCGCGTGTTCAACCCTCCAAGCGGAAGTCGAAATTCCCGTTGATCGAGATTGGACGTGCACGCCACAAAGAGGACGCGTTAGCCGGTGTGGATCGCTGGAAAGCGCGCCATCCGGAAGCTGCAGCACATCTACAGCCTGCCGACGTACTGGTCGACGCAATGCGCGGGCGCTACACAACTTGGACTCGTACGCGCATCAATCTACAACACGTGCCTGAAGCGCTGCGGCCCATTCAGGAGCCTCTCGATCCGAACGAGAAGATCGGTTCCAAGTCGAACGCAAACAAGTAGTGGTCAGAAGCTTTTCGAGCCTCACAAGCAAAACAAATGGCCAAAACAAACGGTGGCGGACTTGCATAGCTAGCGAATCCTGACCACGAATTGATTACGCAGAGGCCTCTCGAGAGTGGTTCGAGTGACATGCTAGTTTTGCAGTCCGGCACCAGAAGGATCATCCGTCTCCTCTGGCCTGCCGCGTCCTCGCGGCTTGCTTGCCCGCGGCTCGCTTGCCGCTAGGCTTGCCTGCCACGCGTGGCTTGCTCCGCTCCTCCCTCTGACCTGCCACATTCCGCGACTACGGATCCAATCGCTCTTCCAACGCGTTCGGTGGGCATTGACCCTGGCCTGTCGGAATCCATCCTATGGTGTCCTCCCGCTTTGCAGCGACTCGATCCTTCGCGCTGCTTTTGTTGCTGGCGGCAGCTTCTCAATCCGCGAGTGGCGCGGTCTCACATTCTCAGACGCTCTTCTTCGATGGCCAGAACGATGTCGTTACGATTGCAAATCGTGCGTGGCTTTCGTCATCCGGACAGATCACGGTTGAGGCTTGGATCAAACCGCGCTCCATCGCGGTCAACAACAACCAGGATCGTGTCGTCAGTAAGGGTAGTAACTACGAGTTGACGATCTCGACCGGAGATACCGGGTGCGCAGCCGGCACGAGTGGACACGTGCAGTGGCGCGCGACCGTTGGCGGCGCGGATGCGCGCATTTGCGGTGGGCAGCTCACGTTGGGTTCTTGGCACCACGTCGCGGGAACCTACAACGGCGCAACGTTCGCGCTTTATGTGGATGGTGCGCGCGTTGCCTCGTTGTCGCGAAGCGGTGCGATGTCAGTCAACAGCGCTGCGGTGACGTTCGGCAACAGGAATTCTCTCGACCGACCTTTCGATGGCGAGCTCAACGAAGTTCGCATCTGGCGTCGAGCGCTCTCGCAATCCGAGCTTCAGATCGGTAGTGAAGCGCCGCTCGTGGGCAACGAGCTGGATTTGGTTGCCTATTACCGACTCGACGAAACCAGCGGGCAGAACGTTGTTGATTCGACGAGCAATTCGAATCACGGCGTCCTCGGCGCCAGTTCCAGCGTCGAGGCCAGCGATCCAAGCCGAGCACAGTCTTCAACCAACACGGCGCCTGATGCGAATGCCGGATCCGATCAGCTCATTTATTGGCCTTCGAGCTCAGTGCAGCTGGGCGGCAGTGCGCAAGACGATGGCTTGCCGGACGGTACATTGTCGACGACGTGGTCGAAAGTCAGCGGACCGGGCAGTGTGAGCTTCTCGCATCCAAATGCATTGCAAACACTGGCGACGTTCTCGATTGCGGGGACATACGTGGTGCGGCTCACCGCTAACGATGGACAGCTCTCGAGCTCGGACACCGTACAGATTCGAATCGCGACCCAGCAGGCGATCTCGAGTCTCGAGGTTCACCCACGCTATGTCACCTTGAGGCCCGGCCAGAGCTATGAGTTCTGGGCGACGGCAAAAGATGGAGCCGGGAACGAGCTGAGCGTGACGCCAACTTGGACCGCGAGTGGAGGCACGATCAATTCGCAAGGTCGCTACACGGCGGGCACACAACTTGGATCCTATACGGTACGAGCTTCGGCAGGAGGCATTTCCCGAATCGCAAACGTCGACATCGCTTCCACGATCGTATGGCCGAGCACTAGCTGGTCGACGGCTACGCCTTCGTCGATGGGAATGAATGCGACGCTATTGGGTCAAGCGCGCGACTACGCGCTCACGGGCGGCGGCTCAGGGATGATCGTGCGTTCCGGCCGCGTCGTGATGTCATGGGGAAACCTCGCGAGTCGCTACGATCTGAAGTCCAGTACCAAATCGATCGGCGCGACGGCGCTCGGGCTCGCCCTGCAAGATGGAATGCTGATGCTCGATGATCCTGCGCAGATGCATTTGCCTATATTGGGAACACCGCCTGCGAGTAATGCGAATACCGGCTGGCTCGATGACATCAGCGTCTTCCATCTGGCAACCCAGAGCGCAGGTTTCGACAAACCCGGCGGATATATTTCGCTGCTGTTCGAGCCGGGCACTCGTTGGTCATACAGTGATGGCGGCGCGAATTGGCTAGCAGATCTACTCACGTCTGTGTTCAATGCCGATCTTCACAGCGTGCTGTTCACGCGAGCCTTCACGCGTATGGCTATTACGAGCACGGACCTAACGTGGCGTTCGAATGCCTACCGCGAAGACACTTTGAATGGCGTGAAGCGTCGTGAGTTCGGTGCTGGAATATTCGCCAACGCGAACGCAATGGGTCGCATCGGTTACTTGTACTTGCGTCGCGGTGAGTGGGCAGGTGAGCGTCTTCTGCCCGATACGTTCATTGAACGGCTCCAGCGTCCGCACGATGACGTCGCCGGACTGCCCATGCGCGATGCGGCGAATTTCCCGCAGGCTTCCGAGCACTACAGCTTGTTGTGGTGGACCAATGCGGATAGCACGTTGCCTAATGTGCCGCGTGATGCGTTCTGGGCCTGGGGGCTCGGCGATAGTCTCATCGTCGTCATACCGAGTCTCGATGTAGTGGCCGTGCGCGCAGGTAACGGTTGGCGCAGCGGGTGGAATGCCAACTATGACTATCTAGATGATTTCTTGACGCCGATCTCCCAGGCCGTGAACGCAAAGAGAACGGTGCCCAATGTGGTCGGACAAACTGAATCGTCGGCCGCCACTACGATCGATTCGGCTCGTCTGGCCGTGTCCGGTATCACTCGGCAGAGCAGCTCCTCCGTCGCGCAAGGCCGTGTGATTCAGCAAAGCCCAGCCGCGGGAGCGACAGTTCCGCGTAATACCGGCGTGCAGCTCGTCGTGTCGAGCGGGCCTTAATCGCGGCTCGATAGCGCTCAACGCCGGGGTCGCTGCTTTACGGCTTCGGCGAGCGGGGGAATGATGTCGATGCTGTTTGTCGGATGAGGAACGGTATTGGTGGAAGCAATCTGCTTCGCCCCCAAAGTCTGAAGCATCTCGACGGCTCCAGGTGTGAACACGCCGTGCACGACGACGCAGGTCGCGGTTCGGATCCCGACGGAGCTCAATTCCTTCAAAACCTCTGCGAGAGTGTGACCCGAAGAGGAAATGTCATCGATCACCACCGGATGACCTCGGCCTACCATGTCCGGATCCAATCCCTTGACCTTCACATTGCGATCGCCGCTGCGGATCTTTTCGAGCACCATGCAAGGAGCGCTGAGCGCATGCGCGACTTTGTCGACCCATTGAGCGCTCTCGTGATCGGGGCCGACGATGACCGGATCCGGAATGTTCGTTCGAATCCATTCGGCAACGGCCGGCATGGCGCTCACGGCGACGGTCGGAATGGAGAATATTCGGGACAGCGAATCGATGCGGTGTAAGTGCGGATCGACGGTGACCAGCCAGTCGACAAGTGTGCAAAGTAGCTCGGCATAAGATTGCGCGCTGATCGATTGGCCGGGTGTGAAGCGGTGGTCCTGCCGCATGTATGCTAGATAGGGTGCGACTAAGCCCACGCTGCGCGCGCCCAGTTCGCGTGCGGTGGTTGCAGCGAAATACAGCGGCAAGGTTTTTCGATCTGCATCGGTGAGCGTGCAGAAAAGAATGACATCGCGACCTGCGCAATCTTGCTGCAACGTGACCAGGGATTCGCCGTCCGGAAACCGATGTAGCCGAATCGCTCCCAGGTCCGCATCGATGGTGGCCGCGAGCCTCTGCGCGAGGCGATCGTCATCCGAAAAGCAGAAGAGAATCGGCTTCATTCAAGCAAGGCGGAGTGTGGCTAGCCTGGATCCCGTGATCGAGGTCCTAACTCTAACGCATAATGCAGCTCGCAGGATGTCCCGTGCGTGCTCGAGGGCTCGAATATTCATGCATCGCAGATTCTCTTTGGATCGAACCGAATGTACTCGACGAACATTCCTAGCCGGTGCGGGAGCGGGCATATTCGTACTCGGGTTGCCTGGAAGTCGTCCGTGGGCGCAAAGCGCACAGCAGAGCGTGCTCTCCGGCACGGACATTAGTCTGCGGATCGGCGCCGGCACCGCCAACTTCACCGGCCGAGTTCGTCCAACGACAGTGGTGAACGAGCAGATTCCAGCGCCGCTGTTGCGATTACGAGAAGGTGAGACGGTGACACTGCGCGTGAGCAATGCTCTGCCGGTGAGTAGCTCGATACATTGGCATGGCCTGATCGTGCCGGCAGACATGGATGGTGTTCCCGGGTTGAGCTTCGAAGGTATTCCGAGCGGTGGAACGTATGTTTATCGTTTCAAGCTGAACCAACACGGCACATATTGGTACCACTCGCATTCTCGATTTCAGGAACAGACGGGTTTGTATGGACCGTTGGTGATCGAGCGGCGAGGCGGTGAGCGGCAGTTCGCGGACCGTGAGTACGTCGTAATGCTCTCGGACTGGACCGATACCGATCCAGAGCGCATCTTTGCAGTGCTCAAGAAGCAAAGCGATTACTTCAATTTTCGCAAGCGAACCCTCGGCGAATTCTTCGATGACGTGCGCGAGCACGGCTGGAGAGAAACCCGAGCCGAACGTCGTATGTGGGGTCAGATGCGCATGAATCCCACAGACGTGATCGACGTCGGCAGTCATGCATACACCTATCTCATGAACGGCGTGACGCCCGCGAACAATTGGACGGGCCTGTTCTCGCGCGGCGAAAGAATTCGATTGCGGTTCATCAACGGCTCCGCCATGAGCATCTTCGACGTGCGTATTCCAGGGATGAAACTAACGATAGTTGCGGCCGACGGGCAGGATGTGGAGCCTGTCAGCGTGGATGAGTTCCGCATCTCCGCGGCAGAGACCTACGATGTGATCGTCGAGCCGCAGGACGATCGTGCTTACACGATCTTCGCGCAATCGATCGATCGCGCGGGCTACGCGCGGGGCACCCTCGCGCCACGTGCAGGGATGGAAGCGGAAATCCCGCCCCTCGATGCCCGATCCGTGCTGGGGATGGCGGATATGGGAATGATGCACGGTCACGATCAAGGGTCACACGGCGTAAGCAGCTCGGATTCTCACAGCGAGATGGGCCACGGTTCATCGCATCAAGAGGCTCCTGCTGCAATCACACATGCCGACGCGGAGTACGGACCTACCGTCGATATGCGTGCGCAGACCGTGAACGAACGACTCGACGATCCTGGTGTCGGCTTGCGCGACAATGGCCGACGGGTGCTTACCTATGCGGATTTGCACTCCGTGGGAGGGCCGATCGACCGGCGCGTGCCCGGCCGCGAGATCGAGCTACACCTGACCGGTCATATGGAACGCTTCATGTGGTCGTTCAATGGCGAGAAGTTTTCGGAAGCACCACCGCTCAAATTCAACCTCGGCGAGCGCTTGCGCATCACTCTAGTGAATGACTCGATGATGACGCATCCGATTCACTTGCACGGTATGTGGAGTGAGATCGAGACGCCTGCGGGCGAATTCCAAGTTCGCAAGCACACGGTCAACGTGAATCCCGCACAGAAGATCAGTTATGCCGTGACCGCCGACGCAATGGGTCGCTGGGCATATCACTGTCACCTGCTGTACCACATGGAAGCAGGCATGTTTCGCGAGGTGGAGGTTGCGCCCGAAGGCAAGCATCGGGAAGGTCACGAGTGAGCTCGCCCGCTATGGCGAGCGGCCTCAGGCGTGCGGCGTGCGGAGCGATCTTCGCGTTGGTGGTCATGTCCGCGCGAGCTCAGGACGTCGACGATCATTCGCAGCATCAACGACCGGCGCAAAGCGAAGTGCACGATCACGCCTCCCATGCGGAGCACTCGCGCAGTGAAGACGCGACGGAAAGTGAACGTACGCACGTGCCACCGGATCCGCCCGCGAATCCGATGCCCGACGTATCGGAAGAGCGCATGATCGAGCTCATGAGAATGGAAGATGATGCGGCGTTGGGAATGGTGTTACTGGATCAACTCGAATGGCGCGCCAACGACGACGAAAATTCTCAAGCGTGGGAGCTGCAAAGTTGGTACGGAACGGACTACAACAAGATCTGGTTTGAGACCGAAGGCGAGCGCGTCCGCGGTGAGGAAGCGGGGCGCGCAGAACTGCTTTGGGATCGAATCTTATCCACGTGGTGGAGTGTGCAGGCCGGCATTAGACAAGATTTCTCGGAAGGGCCATCGCGCACGTGGGCAGCAGTGGGTTTGCAAGGCCTCGCTCCTTATTTTTTCGAGATCGACACTGCGGTCTATATCGCAGAGCAGGGTCGGACGGCAGCGCGGTTCTCTGCGGAGTACGACCTGCTGATCACTCAGCGCCTCGTACTGCAACCGGAGGTGGAGTTCGAGCTTTATGGAAAAGACGATCCTGCGAACGCAATCGGCTCGGGTCTTTCCGATGCGGAAGTGGGCCTTCGATTGCGCTATGAGATCCGCCGCGAGCTTGCTCCATATATAGGAGTGCATTGGGAGAGGAAATTCGGCGAGACGGCGGATATGGCGCGGGAACAGGAACGCGATACTCACGGTTTAGTTTTCATCGCCGGCATACGAGCTTGGTTCTAATGCCGCTTAGCTAAGCGGCATGGTCGCGGTTAGCAGTTGGTGGCAACAGGGTGTCCTTTCCGGCTAGTAACTGCCAAGCGTCCACTGTCAACCGCTAACGCTTCCCATCCAGATGAAACACGACCCTCCCTCCAATAGGAATGCGCTCCATCATGGCCATCGGGCGCATGAAGAAAGCTCACCGCTTCGCGATCCCGTTTGCGGCATGACCGTCACGACGCAGTCCGCTCATCAAGCCGAGCACGAAGGGACGCGCTATTACTTCTGCTCGGCCGGCTGTCGAGCGAAGTTTCTGGCCGATCCTGCAAAGTATCTCGTTCAGCCCGCAGGGAAGGCTTCGCTTTTCGGACTAACCGCTAACCGCCAACCGCTATCCGCTTCTAAGACCAACGCCGTCTACACCTGCCCGATGCATCCGGAGATTCGGCAGGATCAGCCGGGAAGCTGTCCGAAGTGCGGCATGGCGCTCGAGCCGCTGATGCCAAACTTGGAGGAGGATGAAGAGAATCCTGAGCTCAAGGATTTTCGCCGCCGATTTTGGTGGACATTGCCGCTGACATTGATCGTGACAATCTTGGCAATGTTCGGACATCGATTTGATTTGATGCCGATTGCGACTCAAACCTGGGTCGAGCTCGCTTTGACGGCTCCAATCGTGCTGTGGGCCGGCAAGCCGTTCTTTGAGCGAGGCCTGCAATCGATCGTGCATCGAAGCCCCAACATGTGGACGCTGATTGCGCTGGGCACCGGCGCTGCCTTTATCTATAGCCTGGTTGCTACTCTTGCGCCGCAACTGTTTCCTGCGAGCTTTATCGAGCACGGACGCGTGGGCGTCTACTACGAAGCTGCGGCCGTCATCATCTCGCTGACCTTGCTGGGACAGATATTCGAGTTGAGAGCTCGTTCGCAAACATCGGCAGCGATCAAAGCACTTCTGCGGTTAGCTCCAAAGACAGCACGACGCATCAATGCCGATGGAAGCGAGGCGGATATTCCCCTCGCGCATATTCATGTAGGTGACTTGTTACGCGTGCGACCAGGGGAGAAAGTACCTGTCGATGGCATCGTGGTCGAGGGCACCAGCGCGATCGACGAGTCGATGTTGACGGGCGAACCCCTGCCGGTGACGAAGCGAGTGGAAGACAAGCTCATCGGCGCAACGATCAACACATCGGGCACTTTGGTGATGCGCGCGGAGAAGGTCGGCTCGCAAACCGTGCTTTCACAAATCGTTCAGATGGTCGCGCAGGCCCAGCGATCGAAGGCACCGATGCAACGTATGGCGGATCGGGTTTCCGGGTACTTCGTGGTGACGGTCGTTTCTGTGGCCGCGATTTCCTTGTTAGCGTGGGGGCTGCTGGGTGGAGATCAAGGTTGGAAGTTCGGGCTCATCAATGCTGTCTCGGTGCTGATCATTGCCTGTCCTTGTGCGCTCGGGCTCGCTACGCCAATGTCGATCATGGTCGGCAGCGGCAAGGCGGCAACGCAAGGCGTGTTGTTCCGCGACGCTGCGGCAATCGAGAACTTCCGGCGTATCGATACGATTATCGTAGACAAGACCGGCACCTTGACCGAAGGCAAGCCGACGTTCGGGCGCGCCATTGCGGTGAATGGTGCAGAGCAAGCGGAAGTATTGAGACTCGCGGCCAGTTTAGATCAAGGCAGTGAGCACCCGCTTGCCGCCGCCATCGTGGATGCTGCACGAAAGCAGAACATCACCCTGTCGAAAGCGGAGCAGTTCGAGTCGTCCTCCGGAATCGGCGTGCGCGGTGTTGTGGACGGTCATCGACTCGCGCTTGGCAATACGGCGTTGATGCAAGCCGAAGGAATCGACGTGGCTGCGCTTGCGCCTGAGAGTGAACGGCTTAGACAAGAAGGTGCGAGCGTAATGTACCTCGCTCGGGATGGTCGCCTGGTTGGGTTGTTGTCAGTGTCCGATCCCATCAAGGCCACGACTGCGGAAGCTGTGGCAAGCTTGCATGAGTCCGGCATACGCGTCGTGATGGCGACAGGCGATGGAGTTACGACGGCGCGCTCGGTGGCGACTCGCTTGAGTATCGATGAAGTTCATGGCGAAGTAACGCCGCAAGATAAGCTTCGATTGGTGGAACAGCTGCAAGAGCAAGGCCGTGTCGTCGGCATGGCGGGCGATGGCATCAATGATGCGCCGGCACTTGCGAAAGCCGATGTAGGCATTGCGATGGGGACTGGCACCGACGTTGCCATGAGTAGCGCGCAAGTCACGCTGGTGAAAGGTGACCTGCGCGGCATCGCTCGCGCTCGAGAGATCTCTACGGCGACTGTCAAGAACATGCGGCAGAATCTTGGCTTCGCTTTTGTTTATAACGCGCTCGGTGTGCCGCTCGCTGCGGGGCTTCTGTTTCCGTTCACCGGTTGGCTGCTCTCGCCGATGATTGCTGCTCTCGCGATGAGCTTGTCGTCGTTGTCGGTGATTACGAATGCGCTGCGCTTGCGAGCGAGGGGCTGAAGAGGCCCCCTCCCTAACCCTCCCCCGCAAGCAGGGGAGGGAATCAGAGAGGCCCCCTCCCTAACCCTCTCCTGCGAGCAGGGAGGGAATCAGAGAGGCCCCCTCCCTAACCCTCCCCGCGAGCAGGGGAGGGAATCGGAGAGATCCATTGTCTAACTTTTCGCGCCAGCAGGGAAAGGAACAGCAATTAGCATAGGTATCTGCAAGTGTGGCACTCCTTATCGTCACCCTTGCGCAGGCGAGGGCCCATCCGGAAAGCGAGTGCAAGATAGGCCCTCGCCTCCGCAAGGGCGACGGAGTGAAGAAATGGCTCTGGTACCAACCTCTTCTCAGTCGGTCGTTTTGTAGTTGACCGGAAGACTTGCTGCCTCTCGATGCTCTTGGCAAAGCGCTCTTAGCTGGACCCTCCGTGAACTAAAACAGAAGTCGCCATCATGCGCGGGTGTTTGCCTTGTTCCTCATGCATCATCCCGTCGTCGCGGCCGACGCCATGATGGATAGGTATGCTCGAGGTCTTCTTCGCATTTCTGAAACTAGGGCTCACGTCCTTCGGCGGACCGATCGCGCACGTGGGTTACTTTCACCGTGAGTTCGTGCAGCGGCGGGGCTGGCTCGATGAGGCTCACTACGCGCAGTTACTTGCGGTTGCGCAATTCCTGCCAGGACCTGCGAGTAGTCAGGTCGGGTTTTCGGTGGGTTTGCTGCGAGCAGGGTGGTCGGGCGGCATTGCGGCTTTTGTGGCATTTACCTTGCCATCCGCTTTGTTGATGTTCGCGTTTGCGAATCTGTTGCCGCAGCTCGATCAGCCTTTCGGCCGCGGGTTGCTGCACGGATTCAAGCTCGTTGCGGTTGCCGTGGTGGCGCAAGGACTGCTCACGATGGCGCAGAGGCTGACACCCGACATGCCAAGGCGTGCAATTGCCGTGCTTGCAGCGATCGCAGTCATCTTTACCGGTTCGACGTTGATGCAACTTCTCGTAGTGGCCTTCGGTGGCGTGCTCGGACTCATTTTGTGCCGCCAAGAGAGCGTCCGCAGCAACATGGCCGCACTCGATGTTCGTTACGACGTCAAGATGGGTGCGCTGCTGCTTGTCATATTCGCGATCCTGCTCATCGGGGCATTTGTATCGGATACAGCGAGTTCGCAACTGTTCGAAGCGGGGAAGGCGTTCTATCGGGCCGGCGCATTGGTCTTCGGTGGCGCGCATGTAGTCCTGCCGCTGCTCGAAGAAGCCATCGTCGTGCCGGGATGGATCTCGACGGATGATTTTCTCGCAGGATACGGCGCGGCCCAAGCGGTGCCAGGGCCGATGTTCTCGCTCGCCGCTTTTCTGGGTGCGCGGATCGATGGTGATGCAAGTGCGCTTGGGGCCGCAGTCAGTCTTCTCGCCATGTTCTTGCCCGGTCTTCTGCTCATGGCTGGGATCTTGCCGTTGTGGCAAACGATCATGCGGCGCGAGCGAGCCGCAAGTGTGCTCGCGGGGATCAATGCGGCGGTCGTCGGCTTGCTGGGCGCTGCGCTCTACGATCCTGTTTGGACCGGCGCGGTGTTCTCGACCGCGGATGTCGGCATTGCGTTCGCTGCCTTCATCCTGCTGGTTTTGAGACGCACGTCTGTGCTGCCGGTGATCGCGTTCTGCGTTGCCGCTTCGTTGATACGCGTCTGGCTATCAGGATGACGAGCCTGCCGGCAATACGAGCGGGGTGCGACCTTGAAGATCTCCTCCGGTGACTATTCCGCGGATGCCGGCGCCATCGATTCGGATTGAGGGGCTGGCGGAGTCGTCGGCGGTTCGGGTTGCTGTGGCTGGCGACACCCTGCAAATACGACGAATGCACCGACTAACAATGTCGCCGTCGAGGTCCGTAATAGTTTGCGAGATAACACATTCGCTCCCTCTTAGCTGCGCCGCGTCGGCGACGTAAGGATTCACGTGTGCGCTCTATCGTCGGCGCTCGTAGTCGTAAGTCTTGCCTATCGAGAGGAGTTCCATCTGTGCGAGTTGGAATCGGAACCTGGCTGGATCGAGGTCGTTAGGGCTGCGCCGATTCGAAGCTTATCGAAAGATGAGTGAATCGCACGACCTGTAGTGGGCATTCGACGAGGAGACGCACATGGCATTCGAGAATTTCTGGAAGAGAGATCGCGAGCGCTACGGCGATGATCGCAATCCGGAACGATCAAGATCGATGCAGGGCGGACGCGAGGAGAACCGCGGCCGCGATCCCGACCGCGGTTATGGCTTGGGTTCCAGCGGCGATTACCAACGCCGCGGCTCGCGCGAAGGCAGCGACTATTACGGAAACCGAGATGAGCGTTTCGGTCAAGGCGGATATGGCCAAGGCGGATATGGAGCGGAACGTTCACGTCAGCAGTTCTCCGGCCAACGTGAATACGGCGGCGAACAGGACTATGGCAGCCAATCCTCCCGCGGCGAGTGGCGAGGCGAAGAAGAGAGCTATGGCTCGGGTTTCGGAAGAAGCCGATATGGCCGCGACTTCGGGGATGATGAATCACGCGGATCCTTCGGAACATTTGGATCTGGCGGGCATGGGAGAGACATGGACTATGGACGTCGCGGCGCGTATGGCTATGGCGGTTATGGCGGAATGGGCGGCGCCGAAAGCGGATCGAGCGCTTATGGCGCGGATCAACAGTTCCGCGGCCGCGGGCCGCGTGGTTATCGACGCTCCGACGAACGTATCAAGGAAGATGTTTGCGATATGCTGACCGAAGATCCATACATCGATGCTTCCAACATCGAAGTGACCGTCAAGGACTGCGAGGTCACCTTATCCGGAAACGTAAATGCTCGCGAGGACAAGCGGCGCGCGGAGGATCTGATCGAGAGAATCTCCGGCGTGAAGGACGTACACAACACATTACGCGTGTCAGCCGAGCAGCGAGGCGGTTCGTCGTCCGCTGAAGGTCAAAGCACTGGAACGTCGAGCTCGCAAACCTCGAGGCATTGAGATGCTGTGATGGATCTGATGGAGGTGACATAGGGAACCCATGTCGCCTCCATTACGCCGGAAGGATTACCGCTTGCTCAATGCCTAACTACGGTGCCATGCGCCCCGGTCGTCTTACCCACTTCGAGGTACGACTTGAAACGAGCAAGGTCTTCGTCCATTTGAGTTCGCGGATCCGCGCCGAAGATTTTTGCAATCGTGCGCCCTAACGCATTCGCGGGCGGTCGATACGTCATGCGTATGTGGACGCGCGTGTCGCCATAAGCGTCGGGTTCGAAGTGGATAACCCCGGTGCTGTGGACCACAGAGCCTTCGGTGGTGCGCCAAGCGAGGATTTCTCCCGGAACATCTGCCGTAATTTCCGCATCCCACTCGACCGGAATACCTGCGGGACCATCGACGACCCAGTGATAGAGCGTGTCATTGAGCCTCGTGACCTCACGGATGTGGCTCATGAACTGCGGAAAGTTTTCCATTTGGCGCCAACATGAATACACCTCGTCCGCTTCAGCGTACACGTGCATCGTTTTTTGGATCACGATGCCATCTTCAGGCGCATTCTCGAGACCGAGCCACTGCCGCAGCGGTTGGTTGCTGACCGAGCGGGCGAGCAAAGCCAATCCAGATATCGCCAATCCTGCGCCGAGCGGGGATCGTTGGCGCAGTCCCGCCGCCAACAGCAGAGTACCGGCACCGCCTGCAACAATCCGAGGTGCCGGTGACCAGTTTCTTTGCAGGTATTCCGCGTGCGGCTCTCCTCGGCGCGTATGCCCTTGCAGAAACGGCATGCGGCCGGGCTCCTGGTGTAGTTGCAGTTCATGCCTTAAAGCTTTCACGCCAGGGACATGACGCACGCCTCGAAGCACCGCAGAAAGTTCATGCTCCAATACATCTCCTCGCAGCGTAACCATGCCATCGTTACAAGAAACACGAATGGCACGCGGATGCGAGCAGACCCGACCAAGTTTGGAGCGCACTCTCTCCGCCAGTGTTGGGTTATCGCTCGAGGTCGGGTGCAACCGCGATGCGCCGATGTGATAGATGCCCTGTGCGCGATTGCGCGCGTCGGCCGATGCTCGCGCAAAAAGATTCTGCGTCTGGTGCGCCGCACGCACGGTACGATCCCGCAGAAGCGCGCGTCTTCTCCGACCGGAACGCGGGTCGAGGTAGTACATCCCTGCGGCGCTTGCCAACGCGAGCGCCACACCGGCGAGGGATCCTACAAATCTCGGTGTGCGTGAAACTCTGAGATTGTCGGAAGAGGGGCTTCTGTTCGACCACATACCATCCTCCTTTGCGTCGTGGCGTCGTTTCACAGCGACGTCCACGACTCAAGATTGCTGAAGGTAGATCGAGAGGTAAGGCATGAACCGAGGATCCGGTTCCGAAGGATCCTGTCGAGCATCGACTACGGGTACACCTCCAATTCTTTCAGCGCATAGTACTTCGCGCTCGACCCTCGCTTGGTCGCGAAGATGCGAACGTAACGTCCCATGCCCGTGATACCCGTGACATCATCGATGCCTCCGTCTGCGCTCGTTGTCGAGTAGATATTCGTCCACGTCGTGCCGCTGACCAACGTTTGAATTTGATAGCTCGCGGCAAATCCCTCTGCCCACTGCAAACGGACGCGAGATATGGTGTAGCGCTGTCCGAGATCGACGTAGATCCACTGCTTCTCGGGTGAGCTTGCGCTTTTCCAATACGTGAAAGTTTGACCATCGACTATCTTTGCCGCCGCGCTAGCGGACCCCGCCGAGCTACTCGCGTAGGCTTTGCGTCCGGCGGCGATATTTTTACGTTGTTGTGCGGCAGTGATGATCGTCACGAACTCTTTCCAAGCGCTCGCTTCCCGCGGCCGCGAGCCACTCAGGAAATTCTTATCATCGCTTCCGGATCCTTCCGCCCAGATGTCGATCAACTCGACTTCCAATCCTTGTGCGAGAGCAGGTGAGAGCCTCTCAGCTAAGTAAATCGGGTAGTCGCCTTCATCGACTGGTCCACCGCCGTGCGTCGTGACGCCAAAGTTGCCCGTGCCGGTTTCGGAGAATCCGAAAGGCTTGGATCGCGACTGCGCGAAGGCTATGGCTGCCGGAATGCCCCAGCCGCGTGTTGGATTCCAGTAATCGGTGCTGGGGTAGTCCCAGACCTGTCTGCGGTTCGCGGCGTTCGATAGCCAACTCTCGAGGCTGACATTCTGCTTCGATGTCCAATCGTAAAACGCGGCGCGATCCTTCGAGCGCGTCGGATTCCAAATCGGGCTGTAGGCGGTTGGCGCAATGACATCGACATACGCATCGCCCGGATAGCTTTCCTCTTCCGGCACACCATAGTTGGAGAACGAGGCGCTCGGACTCCATACCGTACGGATCGTCATTCCGTGCTGTGCGGCATACTGATGCGCAAGATTGGCTACGTGGCGCCACGCTGCGATGTAAGCAGTCTTGGTCGCTTCCGAGCAGACGCGCCAGCCATACCAGTTGCCGTTCTGCTCCCAGCCGATCCGCAGATAGATCTTGTTGAAGCCTTTATTCCTGAATGCCTCGAAGATCGCCGGCCACACGCGAGATCGGCCGGCGCTCGCATCGTCGAGATCATACTTACCGTTTGCGACGTCGGTCATCATCGCGATCGCGGCGGCTTCGCTGTAGAGGCCGTAGCGGGGATCGTCCGTGGGCAGCGTGAGCTGGAACACCGTGGGATCATCCGTTAGTCCAACGGCTACGACGGGAATGAATTTCGAATGGCCGTGCGCATCGACCAGATTCAGATGATCGGAAGAGACTAGCTGCGCCAAGTTGCCTGCAGCCCAGTTCGCATTGTTGCGCCACTTCGGGTCATAGCTACCCGCGCTCCAGATCGGTTCGCGATAGTCGATGAATAGACTAGTCGACACAGGCTGTTGCTTGACTGTCTTTACGAACGCCTCGTACATCGGCTTCGCCCTCGCGGGCGTAGGGTCGCCGATGTAAAAGCCGATAGCAGACGAAGTCTGTTGTGCGTGCGCCAGTGAGCTGGCAGCGAGCAGTGTCAGTAACGAGAATTGCGCTATGTTCATTCGCTAGGATCCGTCCCGTGCTTTGAGTGAGAGGCGTACCGCCCATGCCCGACTCAAACTAGCAGCGAACCGTTCGCGTTGTTATGAGCCGTCCGAGCCAACTCGGTTGAGCGAACTGCGCTTGTTACAATAGGAGAATCGCTAGACGCCGTAGGGGAGTTGCAGCGATCGGAAGGAGCAAGATGACTCTCGCAAAGATCGCAAAGGCCGCTAAGGAAGAAAAGCATCTGGATGTGTGTAGGCCTATGCCAGCATACAGACCGCAGCCTCGACTATCCGTGAACAAGATTGCTCTCGCAGAGACGCAGGGCACGTAGAGATGCGGAAAAGACGTAGAGCTCTCTAGTTGTCGCCTCTGGTTCCTTCCCCCGTTCACGGGGGAAGGTTAGGTAGGGGGCCTCCCGCGGCGGCTGTCAACGTAGTCTCTGGTTCCTTCCCCCGTTCACGGGGGCCGCTCCTGTGCATCCATGCACATCGCGCCATTCGCACGTCCGTGTGCATCAGAAGGTTTGGTAGGGGGCCTCTTCATAGAGGTCTGCTGTTGCCGGCTCCGTTCGTGACAACGCGTTCGCTTGCTGCCCCCTCCCTACCCTCCCCCGTAAACGGGGGGGGAATCTACATTTTGTCTACTCGATGTCGAGGAAGGAGCATGCTTGAGCTCCGCAGGAGTTTCTCGCAGCGGCGCGGCGGCGCAGCGGGCTAGAAATAGAGCTGCTCCAATTTCTTCATCTTCCTCTTCCTCTGCGAGCGCTGCGTCTCTGCGAGATTATTCTTCATCTTGCCTGACCCGACTATCCACCGCGTCGCTGCACCGCCGCGAGATTTCATGCACAACGATCGTTAACACGCGACACGAGGGATCCGCGAGAATTTTCTTGTCACGCTCGCAACGTGCTCGACGTGTTTGGTAACTGCTGTATTCCCTATTCATCTATTACGCCGCTGAGCGCGAGACTGCATCTGCTGCTTGGCCGCTGAGATTTCTTCAGTGTCGAGCGTGCCGTTCGAATCTTTGTCGACGCGTTTGAATAGAGGCGCTTCCGGGTTAACGAATTCGTCCTTGCTAATCTTGCCGTCGCCATTCTCATCGAGGCGATCACGCATCTCGTTCATGCGCTCGCCGCCGCGTCGCGCAGCTCGCTTGCCGTGGTCTTCGCCATCGAGATAGCCATCTCCGTTGCGATCGCGCTTGCTGAAAGTTCGCTCTCGGTCGGCCAGAAACTCTTCCTTGGTAATGCTTCCATCTGAGTTGGAGTCCATCTGAGCGAACCTGTCACCGGAAGCATGAGATTGCGCTTGGGCGGAGCAGGCGAGCATCAGCATCGTCAACAGGAAAGGCAGCTTGTTCATCGGAGTGTCCCGTTCTGAGGAGGAATGGTCCTCTAAACAGCGCACCTTCCGGAAAACGGTTGACACAGTATCCGGTGATATCTTCCCGGTGTAGAGTTCGGCGGCAAGGGCGTCAACGAAAGACATCAATCGAGGAGAACAACGTGTCAAATGACATCGGTCGGCTGGTCCTGCGTCTGGTGCTCGGCATTTGCATTTTGCTGCATGGGATCGCCAAGTTGACCGGCGGCGTTGGCGGGATTTCAGGAATGCTTGCGAGTAAGGGATTGCCGGGAGTTCTGGCTTACGGTGCGTATGTCGGGGAGGTCATTGCGCCGCTTCTCATCATCTTGGGTTTCTATTCGCGAATCGGCGCTTGGCTCGTGGTCGTCAACATGCTATTCGCGCTCCTCCTTGCGCATATGGGCGAGATCGCGAGCCTCAACGCTCAAGGTGGCTGGGCCATCGAGTTGCAAGCGATGTTCTTGTTCAGCGCCGTCGCGGTTGCATTGATCGGGCCTGGAAAGATCGCGATTAATGGGAGGTGAGGTGGAGGAGGTGTAGAGGTGCGGAGGTGTACAGGTCGGAGGCTCCGCTATCCCTAATCTGAGCGTTTGTCCTCCCAAGCATCCATACTTCTTAACAAGCGCCGAAGGCGCGATGGAGAAATGAGCGCCTACAATCGCGCCGCGGCTCTCTTAACTATTCGAAGAGGTTCTCGATGCGGCAATTCCTTGCTCTCTTAGTCGTGGCATTCGTCCTGGGTGGATGCAGCAAGACTGAACCGGAAGCGACCGACGCTAACCGATCAGCGGCGGAAAGCGTCGAGCTCGTGCAGCCGGAGAAACTCTCCGTAGCGCTGAAGCAATTCGTCGACTCCGGTCAATTGATCGGTACCTCGGCATTGGTGTTCGAGAAAGGTCGTGAGGTGTACTTCGGCGCTTTCGGGCTCGCTGATCGCGAAGCGCAGCAACCGATGAAGCGTGACACCCTAGTGCGTATCTATTCGATGACTAAGCCGGTGACCGGCGTCGCCCTGATGACGTTGTACGACGAAGGAAAATTTCAGCTCGACGATCCGATCGAGAAGTACGCTCCAGAGCTCGCAAACCTCAGGGTTTACGCAGGCAACGATGCGGCAGGCAAACCTAAGTACGAGGCATTGAGCCGTCCTGTAACGATTCGAGACTTGATGCGCCACACGGCGGGTCTCACCTCGGGCAACAACGATACCTCGCCTGTCGGCGATCTGTTTCGTGCGGTCGACCCGATGGACTTGAATAGCACGTTGGCGGAGATGGCGAAGAAGCTCGGCTCAGTGCCTCTGCTCTATCAGCCCGGAACTCGTTGGCTGTACAGCCCCGCAGTGGACGTGCAAGCGTATCTGGTGGAGCTCCTGTCGGGCATGCCGTTCGATCAATATCTGCAGAAGCGCATCTTCGATCCTCTGCGCATGGTCGATACGCGTTACACGCTCGCAGAGCAAGATCGCTCACGACTTGCGAGTGTCTACCTGCGAAGCGAGGACGGAGCGTTCACAGCGTTCACTGACGACAACGCAATCCGCGTGAACGAGAAGCAATGGCCAATGCATCCCGGCGGCTATGGGCTGGTGACAACTCTTGACGATTTCATGCGCTTCGCGCGCATGCTGTTGAACGAAGGGGAGCTCGACGGTGCGCGAGTCCTCAGTGCGCAAGCCGTGCGCCTCATGAGCACGAATGCCATGCCAGCAGAAGTGACCGACACATCATGGCTTCCGAGCAAAGGCACAGTCGGTTTCGGCATCGACTTCGCCGTGCGAACCGCCCCGCCCGCTAATGCCGAGGAAGCTTCCGGTGCAGTCGGCGAATTCTTCTGGGATGGATATGCGAATACTTTGTTCTGGGTCGATCCAAAGAACGAGATCGCAGCGGTCTTGTTCACTCAATATGTCCCGTTTGGAAAGGTGCCGCTTCACAAGACCTTCCGCGACATCATCTACGAGAACGATCCAGAGGCTTCGGCATTGAATAAGCCTCCGGCATCGCAAACGCCTTCCACGTAGTTTCGCCTCACAGCAAAACAGAGGACCGGCAAACG
This sequence comes from Steroidobacter sp., assembly GCA_025929585.1. GTDB lineage: Bacteria > Pseudomonadota > Gammaproteobacteria > Steroidobacterales > Steroidobacteraceae > Steroidobacter. Next base: position 27,509 of record JAICPY010000027.1, on the reverse strand, counting down.
TGCCGGTCCTCTCGCAGTGGGCGTCAGCTAGACAAGAAGAATTAATCTCGCAGAGACGCGCAGTTCGCTGAGAGAGATGGTAATTCCCTCCCCTGTTTGCGGGGGGGGTAGGGAGGGGGCAGCAAGCGAACGCGTTTGTGTGAGCGAAGCAGCGGCTCAAAATCCGCAGCGGCGCGGCGGACAAGGCAATCAGGCAAGAAGAAGATCTATCTCGCTGCAGGCGCTGAGCCCGCAGAGAAAGACGAGGGGATGAGATCCGTTTCTATACCCGCTGGGTCGCCGCGAGAGAATCTCGCGGAGCTCAAGCGTGCCTGCAGGTGTAGCCAAAATTCCCGAGATCAGATCCGGCGTTCACCGCTAGCTGCGGTTTCGTCCCTCCCGTGTCCTGATTGAACTTCACCAATGATCTCAGTGAAGAGGGCGGTGCCGCTGTGGGACAACACGTGCAATCGCGAGAGTGCGCAATCCATCAGTGCGCGGAACGCGTCGCGCGACATGGTCAATGCATGAACGAGCTCGATTCGTACCTCGTCGAAAAAGCTTTCGCGGAAGGGAGCGTGACCGCCGGAGCGGACGTACGTCCACTTCAGTCCGCCGAACTCCAATTCGAGCTTGTCGATCATCTCGCAATCGGCATTGAGCAATCGCTCGAGAGTGGCAGGCACTTCGGGCGCGCACAGGCCGGAGGTGAGAGGAAGGTCGCCTTCGATCCAGAGGTGCTCAGCGCAGGCGCCATGCGGAGCGTTGGTCGCGAGTGCACGAAAGGCTTCATAAATCGCCCAGTCGCTGGGGGCTCGAATCAGCAGCAGGCACGCTGGCGCTTCGCCGATCTCCCCAGGTGCCGCTCGGCCGTCACTGTGTTCCCCTAGCATTCCTTGACTCACGGCAACAAAGTCTGTGAACGCTCAAACGGCGGGGTCGTTCAAGAGTTCCCAATCGGGGGATTAAATCCGCGGGCCACTATGACTTATCGAGACTTTAGTCTCAGCCGCTTCGCTCGATCGGCGGGACCAGGCCCAACTGCATGGCAATTCTAACCAACTGGGCGGTGTTGTCGGCGCCCAGCTTCTGTTTGATTGCCGATTGGTGATTCGCCACGGTCTTTTGATTACGGCACAGCTGCCGTGCGATCTCGCTCAACGAGCATCCCTGTGCCAGCAGTTTGAGTACTTCGAACTCTCGCGCCGACAACTGTGGTTGACTCGAATCGAGGGCCGGTGAGGGAGCCAACGCCAAGCTCGTTGCGATGTCGTGGCTCAGATATCGCTGGCCCCGCGCAACAGTCGTGACGGCTTCCACGAGAACGCGCGGTGCGCTCGACTTCGTCAAGTAGCCTGCTGCTCCTGCCTCCAGCGCTCTTCTGACGAAGATGATTTCTTCGTACATGCTGAATACCAGCACGCGTGCGTCGGGCGAGCGGGCCAGGATTCGCCGCGTGCCTTCGATCCCGCTAACTCCCGACAGCGCGATATCCATGACCACGACGTTCGGCGCCAGGGCACAGTACTGTTGGTAGGCATCAGCAGCGGTCGAGGCTTCCGCGCACACGCGGATGCCGCTGTCTTCCAGAAGCCGACGGTACCCTTCGCGAACAACCGCGTGATCATCGACTAGCAACACTGAAATGGAGTCGTTCATAGGATTTCTTTCGTCGGTAATCACGTCAGCATGTAAGCGCCGGCGATAGCCGAGTCGTCGGCTGCTTTGCAGGAATGCGCGCGAAGACACTGAACCCACTCGAGGGTGCTGTAATGACGCGCAACTCTCCAGCCAGCATCTCGACGCGCTCGCGCATGCCGATGAGGCCCAAGCCTGTAGTCTTCAATGCAGGGTTCATGCCGCGGCCGTCATCGACCAGACTAAGCTCGACGAGATCCGATTCGGATCTCCTCTCGGCACTCCTGACCACTTTCAGCTCGACGTGCCGCGCCCCGGAATGCCGCGACACGTTCGTCAATCCCTCTTGGATGATCCGGTAGACGGTGAGCGAGACGTTCTCGTCCAAATCATCTAGATCGCCTTCGAGGTGAATCGAGATTTTCCTCTCGGGGGTGCGCTGTTGGATGCGGTCGAGGAAGTGCTCCAAGGCTGCGCGCAAACCAAGGACGTCCAGTCCGACGGGCCTCAACTGTCCGATCAGCGATCGCAGTACATCTTGGAGATGGTCGCAGTGCGAAACGATCGCGGCAGCCGAGCGCTTCAGCGATTCGACGTCGGCCGCGCCTTTCGTTTGGATCGACACCGCGTCAGTCTTGATTGCATTCAAGTATTGACCGAGCTCATCGTGTAGTTCTCGGGCTAACGCTTTGCGTTCGGATTCCTGATATTGCACGTGTTGTTGAGCGAGGCGGCGCTGATCTTCCAACAGGCTCGCGAGTTTTGCTTCCGCACTCTCGCGACGTGCCAACTCTCGACGCGCCTCGGTATAGCGGCGCCAGGCAAACCATGCCAGAGCAGCGGCGAGCACCAACAAAGTCCCCGGCAGCTCATCGAGCTGCAGGTGTTCCCACGTTCGAGTGAAGTCGAACAGGGCCTCGGTCATTTCCAAGCGTGCAAATGTCACGGCAGCAGCGAGGGTGGCGCCGACAACGACAGCCGCATCCATCCAAGGGAATCCCTTTTTCTCGGCTGCCATTCCGGTGTGACAGTGTGTCAGAGTTGTCATGGTGTCATCCCACATCGAAGCCTGTTTAGAGCTGCTGGACCATCTGCTTATCCGCCATCCGCCGTTCGTTTCTGGCCCTAACTATTCCCGGGAATTTTTCCCGGTCATATCAGGATAAATTCCCCGTGCAACTTTTGCGCCCCCGTGAAACTCTATTTGCGCTCTACAGCGCGAGCCCTTGACCGTTGGTTCGGCTCGATTAAGAGTTTCAGGGGATCTATGAAAGTACGGAACGATCACACGCTCCGCAACGCCGTGGCACTGGCGCTCGTCGGCAGCCTCTCGGCTCCGATGGCGGGAGCGGCCGAGGCAGAGCCGAAAGGACCGATGACTGAGATCATCGTCATCGCGCCCTACGGCTCGGGAATCGCAAGCGGGCGAGTACCGGCCAGCGTACAAGTGGCGACCGCGGAAGACATCGAACGGCTGCACGCGCTCGATGTGACGGAGCTACTGAATCGCTCTTTCGCAGGCGTGAACATCAATCATGCGCAGAACAATCCCCTCCAGCCCGATGTGAACTTTCGCGGATTCACTGCATCGCCGCTCCTCGGCTTGCCGCAGGGCTTATCTGTTTACCAGAACGGTGTGCGCATCAATGAACCTTTCGGCGACACGATCAATTGGGATCTGATTCCGTTGTCAGCCATTAGCAGTGTGCAGGTCATCGGCGGCGCAAATCCGATCTTCGGATTGAACTCTCTCGGCGGCGCTCTGAGCTTGCAAACCAAGAATGGGTTCGACTTCACCGGCACCGAAGCGCAAATTCAAAGCGGCTCCTTCGGGCGCACGGTCGGTTCGTTGCAATACGGCGCTCACGGTGAGTCCTTCGGATTCTATGCAAACGTCGACTACTTCGAAGAAGATGGCTGGCGCGATTATTCCGCATCCGATGCTTTGCGCTTTTTAGGCGTATTGAGTCTGCGCGGAGAGGAAGATTCCGAGTTGAATTTGAGCGTATCGCTCGGCGAGACGGAGCTGCGAGGCAATGGTGCATCGCCTGCGGAGTTGCTGGAGATCGACCGCGATCAAGTATTCACTCATCCGGATCTCACCGAGAACTCTCAGACCCAGCTCATCCTGGACGGGCAGCATCGGCTTAGCGATTCGCTCCTGCTCGCCGGTAATGCTCATTTCCGCAAGATCGACACCGATAGCTTCAATGGCGACGGAACGATCTTCGAGGAGTGCGACTACGAAGGCGAAGAACTGCTGGTCGAAGAAGAATTCGACGATCTGAACGAGGATGACGAGTGCTCTTCCGAAGACGATGCGAACATCCGGCTGGTGCTCGACTCGCAAGGCGAGCCGATCGAAGCGGAGCTCGACGACGAGGAGCTCGATGCGATCAACAACATCGGACGCCGTGAACAGGAAAGCTATGGCGCATCGTTGCAGCTGAATTGGAGCGGGCGCTTCAATGGCAGGGCGAACGACTTCGTGTTCGGTACCGCGTTCAGCGAGGGGCGAACCTCCTTCGATTCTGTAACGGAGGTGGCGCGCCTGCTCGACAACCGGGCGACTTCTCGCACCGGGATCTTTGCGGAGGAATTCACGACGGACGTTCGCAGCGAAGTGTCTGTAGCGAGCGCGTACTTCGCCAACACCTTGGATTTGAGCGAGCGAGCTGCCCTAACACTTTCCGGTCGCTTCGATACGACTCGTATTCGTTTGAACGATCGTACTGGCGAGGCTCCCGAGCTCAACGGCAATCACCGCTTCGAGCGCTTCAATCCGGCGATTGGCGTGACGTTCAGCCTGGCTGAGGCGACAACCTTGTTTGCGAACTTCGGCGAATCCACGCGCACGCCGACTCCGGTGGAGCTCGCATGCGCGAGCGAGGATGCTCCCTGCAATCTCCCGAACGCGTTCTTAGCGGATCCGCCGCTGGACCAAGTGGTCGCGCGGACAGGTGAGCTGGGCATTCGCGGCCGAGCCCAAAATGGCTTGCGCTGGAACGTCAGCGCTTTTCACGCAATCAATCGCGACGACATTCTCTTCCAAACGACCGGTGGCGCGCAGGCAAACGTCGGATTCTTCGACAACGTGGGCGATACGAAGCGCGCGGGACTCGAGATTGGCCTGACGCAGGACTTGGATCGGCTGCATTGGTTCTTTGACTATAGTTTCGTCGAGGCCACTTTCGACGACGCGTTCACGGCCAATAGCCCGAATCATCCGATCTTCGAGGAGGACGAGGACGCCGAACAAATCGTCGGCGACGGTAAGCTGCTGGTCGCAAGCGGTTCGACCATCCCGGGTATTCCCGAACATCAAGCGAATCTCGGCGCCGACTTTTCATTCACGGATCGCTTGAGCATCGGCGCGGACGTGTCGTACCGCTCCGGCGTTTATCTGCGCGGCGATGAAGCCAATCTACTAGGCAAGACTGACGCCTATACGATTCTCAATCTGCGAGGTGAGTTCAAGATCACCGAGTACGCCACCTTCTTCGCTCGAGTCGAGAATGCGCTCGATGAGGAATATGAAACCTTCGGGTTGCTGGGTGAGCCAGATGAGGTGTTTCCGGAGTTCGAGGACGCTCGTTTCTTTGGCTCGGGTCCACCACGCGGCGCTTGGGTGGGACTGAAGATGCGGTTCTAGCCAAAGAGGGTCATGAAAGTGATGAGGTGATAGGGTGATGACGACAGACGGGAAAGCTCACGTTCTCGTTTGGCGTAATCACCTCATCACTTCCTCTAGCGGCAGTGCGGCTAGAGGAAGTGATGGTTGACAGTTGACCGTTGACAGTTGGCGGTCAGAGAAGGGACTTCTCCGGCTGTCAACCGCCAACCGTCAACTGCCAACCGCCGCTTAGCTAAGCGGCTTTATCGGCAGCATCACTTCCGCCTTCAATCCGCCGATCTCGGATTTCGACAGACGCAACTCACCGCGATAGATCGCCGCGATATCCTTGACTATAGATAGACCGAGGCCCGTGCCTGGTGTTTGCTCATCTAGTCGCGCACCTCGTTCGATGGCTCGGCTCGCATCGTCGCTATCGATTCCCGGACCGTCATCTTCGACGGCGAGTAGGAAATGCTGGGGGTGGCGACTTGCGTTCACCTGGATGCGGCTTCGCGCCCACTTGAAGGCATTCTCGAGAAGGTTGCCGACAATTTCTTCCAAGTCTTCGCGGTCGGCGGGATAACTCAACTCAGCCGAAAGGTCCGAGCCGAAGGTTAGCTTTCGCTCAGCGTAAACACGCGTCAGACCGCGTGCAAGATCGCTCACGATCGGTGCAAGTGCGACGGGGGTATGGCGGCCAGGGCCTGCGGTTGCTGCCCGTGCTAGATGTCGCGTGATGATCCTTTCCATCGTTGCGATTTGATCGCGCTGCTCGGAGCTCGGCGCCGAGTCTTCTTGCGAGGACTGCATGATCGCGAGTGGAGTCTTCAGCGCATGCGCTAGATCGCTCGCGCTTGCGCGGCTGCGCTCGATGACTTGGCGGTTGTGCTCGATGAGAGAGTTCACCTCATCGACCAGCATGTCCAGCTCTCGAGTGCCTGTGGGTGTGAGTTGTTTCGACGCCCCGGTGCGAACGGCTTCGGTTTCGTGCGCGAGCCGATTCAACGGACGGAGCCCAAAGCTGACCTGGATGAGAATCGCGAGGATGAGACCCAAACCAAGTCCGGCAAGCGAGAGCCATAAGATCAAATCGAAGCGCTGCGACTCTTGGCGAAACGCGTCGAGATCGCCGGTCACGACAAACGTCAACGGCCGCGCTGCGCCGGGAAGTGACACCGTTTGTCCAGCGACGCGTAGCTCGCGTCCGAGGCTATCTTCGGTGCTCCAAAGCGTCGGCGTAGCGGAAACAGCGAGCGAGGGGATGTTCAGCTCGATATCCCAAAGAGAGCGCGAGCGCAACGGCGTCGTCTCTCCGGACTTCACCAACCAATACCATCCCGAATAGATGCGTTCGAACTGCGGATCGCCGATGCTTCGAGCAATCGTGACCTCGCCGTTGGCGTTGATTTCTGTAAGGCCGATGAGAATCGCAACGAGCGAGGTAAGTCGCGAATCGAAAGCATCCTGTGCCGTAGTTCTGAACGCATTCGACAGTGCCCAGCTTCCGAGCACGCCGGCAAGCACAGTCCAAACGAGCGCGCCGGTAACCAATCGGGCGCGAAGAGATCGAGGCAATCGCATGCAACCATACTATCGTGGTTCGCAAGCTCTGCCGAGCACGAACCCTTGGCCTCGAACGGTCTGCAGGATTGCAGCAGGCAGTTTTTTACGAATGCGTCCGATCAGCACATCGATCACGTTGGAATCGCTATCGGCATCACGAGAGTAGATATGCTCGATCAGTTCCGTGCGGCTGACGACGCGGCCAATGTGATGCATGAGAAAAGCAAGTATTCGGTACTCCTGTGCGGTGAGCTCGATCGGCTCTCCTGCATAGTCGAATCGCGCCGCATTGATGTCCAGGCGCAGATCGCCGCACTCGATCACGGAAGAAGCATGACCTGTGCTGCGTCTGATCAGCGCCTTTACGCGTACGATCAGCTCATCCATCTCGAAGGGTTTCGTCAGATAGTCATCGGCGCCGGCGTTGAAGCCGGCGAGTTTTTCGTGCCAGCGCCCACGTGCAGTCAAGATCAGCACCGGCATCTTATGGCCGCTGGCGCGCCAATGCTCCAGCACGCTCAAGCCGTCGATTTTCGGCAAGCCTAAATCCAGGACGGCCGCATCGTATGGCTCGGTTTCACCGAGGAATTGCGCCTGCTCACCATCGGAGGCGATATCGGCAGTCAGGCCGGCAGTACCTAGTGCGCTGCTGATGCGCGCAGCGAGCTTGCTCTCGTCTTCGACCACTAGAACGCGCATCGGAATGAAGGTGACGGGTGACGAAGTGACGGGTGACGGATGGCGAAGTGGCGGAGTGACGAGGTGACGAGGTGACGAGGTGAGGGAGTGACGAGGTGACGAAGTCGGAAGGTACAAGAGGTGGAATCAGTCATCCTCGATCTCTGTATCGAGTAGCTCGCCGGTTCGCCCATCGTAGGTGAGCTCGATAACTCGACCGTCGTTTAGCAGAATCTCGATCTCGTAGTAGTAGCGATCCTTCTCGCGATCCAGATCAACTTCAAGAACGCGTCCAGGATACTCTTTCTCCGCCTTCGCAAGGATGCGAGACAAAGGTAGCAATTCGCCCCGTTCCACCGCACGGCGGGCGGTCTCGTGGTCTTCGGCCGGCTGTGCGGCCGAAGTGCACAGCAGTGCAGCGAGCATCAGTGCGATTGGTACGACTTTCATGCGCGAACCATAGCAGATAGAAGCCTAAACGAATGATGAATGGGGTCCTCACGATCGATTCATCGCTCATCTGCGAGGATGCTCTCAACCCGGGTAAGTCCGGTTCAACCGCAAGCATCGTTATGGAGAATTTGCCATGAAAAAAGTAGTTGGCCTTACGGCTCTCGCCGCCGTGCTCACAGCGCCTTTCGTCTTAGCTCAAACGGCACCGAATGAGCTGAATGCAAAAGACATCATCGCCAAGTTGGAGAGCGCCGGCTATACGCAGATCCATGATGTCGAAAAGGACGATGGCATTTGGGAAGTCGAAGCGACGAACTCCGCAGGTAAGCGAGTCGAGCTCGATGTCGATCCCGTGAGCGGCAACGTCGTTCGGGAAGATCCGGACGATCAGAATGACGATTGGGATTGAGTGTAGAAGCTGAACAAGTAGTCGATAGAAGGTGAACAGGTAAACGAGGTGTAGACGTGTAGGGTCAAACCAGAGTCGGTGCTCCGACTTAGGATCAAGCATTCGGCTCCTTCAGGCCTTTACACGTCCACACTTCCGCACCTCTGCATGTTCCTTCAATACCTCCACAGAAATCCAATCGAAGGCACGATGCCCAGCCAGTGATCGACCTGTTGGTTGATCTGCAGTTGGCCCTCGGTGCGCGTTGCCGAGATAGACATGCAGCAGGGATTGCGTTCGTTGAACAAGTTCGCGACCTCGAGGAACAAATCAACCTCGCCGAGCGTGACCGGCACGCGTCGATTGATCCGCAAATCGACGGAATTCGCATCGTCGAAACGTACGCTATTGCGCTCCCCGACTTCGACGCTCGCATCATCACCAAAGCCGACAATGCGAACAGGTGTCGTCGGCCAGCCGCTGTGATAGGTATCTGCCAGCGTGATGTCCCACCGATCGTTCGTCCAATGAACTCCGGCGCTGATCGCATGCCGCTGGTCCCAACTACGTGCGACCTCGCGCCCATCGATCACATCTTTTGCTTGTGACCATGTATAGGCGAACCACCACGTCCATGGTGCGCCGGTGCGCTTCGAAACGAGAAGCTCAATTCCTTCGGCTCGCGCGCGCTCGGGATCTACGAGTACGCGATCAGGTTTGAGCTCGGGGGCGAGAACAACGGGATCGAATAGGTTCTCCCAGCGCGGTCGAAGCCTCGTGTAGTTCTTGCGGTACACCTCGATGCGAACTTGGGCGCCCACCGCCAGATCGGTCTCGTAACTGACGATGAATTGATCTGCACGTTGCGCAGGGAAGAAGACATTTGTATCGCTCTCGATCTGTGCTTCGTTGATCGACTGTGCTTGAAAGAAGCGTCCCCAGCTGATGCGGAATCGTTGGTGGGGCGAAAGCACGTACACAGCACCGAGCCGCGGTGCAAGCTGCGTCTCACTATTCGCGCGGGTGTAATTTTCATCATCCCATCTCACGCCTACATCGACAGTGAGCGCGCGTCCAAGTTGTGCACGCGTGGACCAATACGCAGCGTACTCTTGACCATCCGGACTCAAGCTCACCGCGCGCTCGATGGCGCGGGCGGGTGATTGAGGGTACGGGTAGCCCTCTTCGATGCGTACATTGCTACTGTAGTCATACATGGCCGAGAGCTGTCGAGCGCTCAATCCCCACCGGTGGGCGAGATCCGCTGTCTCGAATGCTCCATCAACTTGTAGCCCGGCTATATGGAAGGTGCGTTCGTCGTCGACATCGCCGATGAGCGCAGCAGCTTGGTCTATATGGCCGCGGCGATTGTTGGTCACATCCGTGAAGGATGCGATAACTCGGGCGGAAGCGGTCGATGACCACTGGTGATCGAGCGTGGCCCAACCGTAGTTGTTGCGATATTCCGCCACAGCGCTCTCGGACCGCGATCTGCGGTGAGCACTGATCCTGTCGCGCGAGCCAAGGTACGCTGCGGACACCTGCGTTGAGGGGGAAAGCTCGTAGTCCAATCGCGTGAATACATCGAAGTACTGCGGCTCGCCGAAATCCGATTCCAGTATATGGATGATCTCATCCAGATTGCTGCGGCGTGCTGAGAGCAGCCACTGACCATCACCGCCGGCAAATCGCTGTGCCGTCAGTGCGTTCGTGTGAAAGAGACTTGCGCCCAGCTCGTAATAATGAGGCGCTTCGGGCCGGATCGAGTGTGCATCGATCGCCGCACTTATGCGCGTTCCATATTGGGCACCGAACCCTCCGGAGTACACATCCATGTCGGCCACGATGCGGGAGTCCAGAAGGCTTACTGGACTGAAGAAATGTTTCAGGTGAAACGGCTCGAACAGTTGCATGCCATCGAGAAGGATCAGAGTTTCGTTCGGCTCACCGCCACGGATGGCTGCAAGTCCAGACAATCCATTGCTCGCCGCGCCGGGTAGCCGATGGATCGCTCGCAGCGTCTCCTCTCCAAGCTGGGGAAGCATGCTGAGATCTTGCTGCGCGATCAGATTGTGAGTTGCCGCGATTTCAGTGGTGAGTGCATAGCGGCTCGTCGAAACGACGATTTCATCGATCGACTGCTCCGGTACGGCTGCGGGTGTGCTCTGAACCACCGGGGCAGCACCACGGTGATTGCGAACGACCGCGTAGCTCCCCGGCGCGACTCTGAGCAACTCGAGCCCGTGTTGCGCAAGGACTTCGGCAGCCAATCGCAACGCGGATGTTTGGGAAGGCTCGCTCGTAACTTTTAGATCGCTTGGAATGACCGCCGTGCTGTAGATGAACGAAACGCCGCGGCCACGCAGCTCCTGTAGGACATCGTGAACGGTGCGGCCGGCATACGGCGGCGCAGAATGGGCCGAGCTCGCGAACACCACGGCTGCCAATGCGAGGCATGCCCACCAGAGTGGCTTCGGGGAATTGACTCGCAAGACTCGCCGACTCCGATTCGCGGCTCGAGGTGGTGCGAGATGGTAACTCAGCTGCTGAACAGCGTGCCGATCCAACCGGTCGCAAGCATCGCGAATGCGCCCCAGAACACGACGCGCAGCGATCCACGCGCAACGTGCGAGCCGCCAGCTCGAGCGGCGAGCGCACCGAGCGATGCCAAAAAGATCAGAGCAGTGAATCCCGCGACGTACGCAAGCACGCTCATCGGTGCAAACAATACTGCGGGTAATGGCACCGCAGCGCCCACAGCGAAGGTAATTGCGGAGGTGACAGCTGCTTGAATGGGTCGCGCCCGGAGCGTGTCGGAAATACCTAGTTCGTCACGAGCATGGGCACCGAGCGCATCGTGCGCCATCAATTGATCCGAAACTTGACTTGCTAGCGAAGGATCCAAGCCGCGCTTCACGTAGATATTGGCCAATTCCTTTCGTTCGTACTCGATATCGGTTTCGAGCTCCTTGCGTTCGCGGTCTAGATCGGCGCGCTCGGTGTCTGCTTGCGAGCTGACGGATACGTATTCCCCCGCGGCCATCGACATCGCTCCGGCCACGAGGCCGGCAACACCGGCTGTCAGAATGACGGAGCGCTCCGAGCCGGCGGCTGCCACTCCGACGATCAAGCTGGTCGTCGAAACGATACCGTCGTTGGCGCCGAGCACGGCGGCGCGCAACCAGCCGGTACGTTGGGTGCGGTGGACTTCACGATGACGCCTGCGAGCCATGAGCGAGCCGATAGTTGATGCGTGATGAAGCCAAAGTTTACCTCTGAGCGCATCACTTCATCACTTTATCGATTCATCGCTGTTCGTTTTCCCTAATCACGATCGTGCCATCGTCCATCTCGCTGAAGCTCATATTAGTCGTCGCTAGCACTGCACCGAGCGCTGCCTTCGGGTCCAACCCCTCGATCGATCCTCGTAGGGTGGTCTGCGCGGCGCTGGATTGAATATTGGAATCCGCAAATTGTACTTTGTGACCAGTCTCGCGTTCGAACCAACTCAAAAAGGCGAGCAGGGGTTGATTGTCGATATCGAAACCGGGTGCGATCTGCGAGGTCCAATGCCAGATGAGCTCCTCTTCACGAAGCTCAGAACGCTGGACGCTGCCGTCATGGCCTATGGCGATTCGCTCGCCCGCATTGCCTGCGTGAAGTACCCCATTCGTATCTATGGCGACGCGACCCTCTCGGACGCTGATCTGCACCGCCTCTGGAGTGGTGCGCACTTCATACTGTGTTCCGATATGACGAACGGTGCCGCTGCGAGTGTCCACTGCGAAACTGCTCGCCACGCCCTCAGTAGGATCGGCATCGACGTATAAGGCGCCTTCGATCAATTCGACACGATCGAGCGCGACCATATGCACTCGTGTCTGCGTATCGATTCTGAACGAAAGGCCTTGCTCGGTGACGAATGCTCCACGGCCGGCGGAGTCCGTAAAGACTTCATCACCGACGCGTAAGCGATCATTTCCCGTCAATGGTGCGGCGGCATGCAGTAAACCAGCGTCACGGTGCACGGTGCCTTCGATGCGCGCGACGACCGCCATGTCCTGCGCGGGAGCGAAGCGGACGACGATCAGTGACGTCGCCAGCAACGCGATTGCGGCGATCGAAGCAGCCCAGGCAAGGTATCGAGCACGTCGTGCTCTAGATCGTGCGGCGACGATATCGGTCCATTCGCCATGCACTGCTTGGCGCACTTCTTCCATCACATGTCGCGGCGGGGTGCTACGGGATCCAACCGTACGCAATAACTGCTGCAACTCGCGATCCTCAGCTTCTTTATAGTTGTCTTCGTTCATCAGTTACCCTCCGAGCGCATCGCCGCGAGCACATCGGCCGCCTCGGCACCGAACACCGTCTCCAGCGCCGCCCGAAAAGCGGTACGTGCACGTGCGAGCATGGATTGGGCTGCAGTGTGACCTACACCGAGCAATTCCCCGATTTCTTCTACTGTTCTTCCTTCGATGTATTTCCATTCGAGCACATCGCCGTATCTCGCCGGCAGTCGGTCGAGCACGCTTTGGATCAGCTGGCGCGTTTCCGCCTGCCCGTAACTGCGGCTCGGATCGCTCTGTGCAGGAGCCGCGATGGAATCGAATACGGCGCGCATCTCTGGGCTTTCATCGACCAGCACGAGGTGCTCCTCGTGTTTACGCTCCGAGCGCAAGTGGTCGAGGATTTGCCGACGGCAGATCTGGCAAATCCAGGTAAAGAGTGCCGCTTCCGACCGATAGGTCGCAAGATTCCGAATCGCTTTGATCAGAGTCGCTTGAACGACCTCTTTGGCTGCATCGGCGTCCCCTCTAAGCCGAGGCAAAGCGAATCGGTATACTCGAGGAAAATAGTTCTCGAAGAACGTGCTGAAAGCACGCTCGTCCCCGGCAAGCATCTGTCGAATGAGCTCTTTCTCGTCGGACAACGCAGCCTCCGAGGCTGTAATCGGTTCCAACGTTAGACGAGCGGAACCTGCAAAGCCAATCGGTGAGCTCATCGACCCACGCAGTAAAGCGAACGCGCGGAACGTCCGATTGATTCTGAGCTCATCCTCCGTCTAACGTGCTATCGGTGACCGATCTGAGGACTTTAAGACGATGGACCACGTTTGGGGCGATCTTTTTGGCGTCGCAATCACGGGCTGGAAGCTGACCGGCTATCTTGGTGTTTTCTTGTTCGCAGGCCGCTGGTTGATCCAGCTCTTCGCGAGCCACCTGCGCGGGCGGCCCGACTTTCCCCGCACCTTCTGGATCATGAGCTTGTGCGGCAGCGCGCTGCTGCTCGCCTATTTCATCTTCGGTAAGAACGATTCGGTGGGCGTGCTATCGAACCTCTTCCCTGCAGTCGTCGCTCTGTACAATCTTTTGCTGGATATGAGAGCGGATCGCCGCCTTCCGCAAACAACTTGAGACGCTGTGCTCGATTGATTCTGTCAGACCGAACGTCTAACCCGCTAAAGAGTGCAAATGTCATAGCGGGTGGGCGAGACAATGAAGCGTGTCGGACTTAAAAGGGCAACAGCCGCAAACCCGCGCAAGAATAAGGTCCGCTATGCGCTCCTGCTCTTCCTTTCGTTCGAGTTCGCGTACCCCGGTTACTCGGCCGCAGCGGACGCACTCGACCTGAGCGCCTACCAAGGCAAGATCGTCGTTGTTGATTTTTGGGCCTCTTGGTGCGCGCCTTGTCGCCAGTCCTTCCCTTGGTTGAATTCGCTGCACCGACGCTATAGCGAACAAGGGCTAATGGTCCTGGGTGTGAATGTCGACCGCGAGCGCAGTCAGGCCGAACGATTTCTCCGTGAAGTGCCTGCCGAATTTCCGATGATCTACGATCCTTCGGGAGCGCTCGCGTCGAAATACGAGCTTCCCGGCATGCCGACGTCTCTGGTCTTTGGGCCTTCCGGCGAACTCCTGAGCACTCACATCGGATTTAGGACTGACTCCAGTGCGGAGCGTGAAGCGCAGCTTGTTCATTTGTTACAGCATCTGCGTGACCAGCAGCGCTGATCATTGATCCGATCCTACGGAGTGTGACGTATGCAAAGAACCCGCGGTGCGCTGGTGATCATGGTTTTCGCGCTGAGTGGATGCGCAAACCTGGGCGTCGAGCCTTGGGAGCGAGACGTTTTGGCTAGACCAGAGATGTCCTTGGATTCCAATCCGGTCGATGCCGCCTTAGATGATCACATCTACTTCAGCAAAGAAGCCTCCAGCGGCGGGCGCGGCTTCGGCGGCGGCGGATGCGGCTGCAACTGATCGACGATACGACTATGAATGACGAGAGAAATAATCCGAAGAACATCGGTGCTGCGCTGACTGCGGCTAGTTGCGCACTGCTTGGGACTGCGGTTGCTGCTAAGGCGGAGGCTCAAGAGCTTCATCGATGGTTCTTCGACACCGCTCTGCTGTACTACGGCGAGTCCGATGATCGCGTGCAAGACTTGAGCGCCACGATCGGGGCGACGCGGGATTTTGGCGATGAGCGGTCGCTAGGATTGACCTTGACCGCGGATACCTTGACGGGGGCCTCCGCGAGCGGCGCAATTGCATTGGATCGGCCGCAAACATTCACTAGTCCTTCGGGCAATGCCTTCTATACGACTGCAGCGGGCGAAGTACCGCTCGATGACACATTCCTCGATACCCGCTTTGCTCTGAACGTGAACTGGAGTCAGCCCCTCGGGCGGCTTTACAACGTCTCAGGCGGCGTGGGTTTCTCTACCGAGTACGACTACACCCATCTGGGTGTCAATCTCGGTCTGTCACGCGATTTCGATAAGCGCAACACGACGCTCAGCGTGGGTTTGGCCTATTCGCAGGACGATATCGATCCTGTCGGCGGTGCACCGCTGCCGCTTTCGCAGATGCTTGATGTGGGTATTCAGAGCAATAAGTTGTCAACCGATAGCAAGGATGTCATCGATCTTCTGTTCGGCGTGACTCAGGTGCTAGGTCGTTCGACCGTAATGCGGGTGAACTATTCCTATAGTCAATCGAGCGGCTATCTCAACGATCCATACAAGATACTCAGTGTCGTCGATCCAGTGACGGGCGACACGATCACACGGGTTCCAACCGTGGGATTGTCGGGACCTGATGGAGTTTACCTATATGAATCCCGTCCCGATTCACGCGCGAAGCAAAGCCTGTTCTCGGAAGTGAAGCATTCATTCGCAGGCCCAGTGCTGCATGTCTCCTATCGATTCATGACTGACGATTGGAGCATCGACTCTCATACGCTCGAAACGCGTTTTCGATGGCCTGTTGGATCTTCCAATTTCATCGAACCGCAACTTCGTTTCTATACTCAGAGCGAGGCGGAGTTCTATCGGTCCAGTCTAGTTTCAGGGCGTGCGCTTCCCGAGTTCGCGTCGGCGGATTTCCGATTGGGTCAGTTCGATGCGACTACGATTGGTATCAAGTTCGGTCATCGCACCGCCGGTGGCGGCGAATGGAGCACGAGACTGGAGTACTACCAACAATCTGGCGATGTGCCCGAGGAGCAGATCATCGGCAACCAAAGCGGGCGGGAGCAGTATCCGGACCTGAGTGCGGTGATCCTACAATTTGCATATCGATTCAAGTTGCAATGAGTCGCGCGGTGATAGTGACGAAGTAATAACGTTACGCGATCTCAAAAGGGTGTAACTGTGATGAGCGCGCAACGTACCGCATTGACTAATCCTTCAGTCGCCTCAGCTCCGAGGCTGACGCGGGCGGCGGAGCATTGGATCGGAAGTTTTGTCGCGATGGCATGCCCATGCGAGGTGTTGATCGAAGAATGCACCTCCGAACCAACGGCGCTAGCGATTGTGCATAGCGTCGCGCGATGTGCCTGGAGCATCGAGCAGCGATACAGCCGCTATCGGAACGACAACATCATTCATCGCATCAATACCGCAAACGGAGCGCCCACCGAGGTCGACGATGAATCAGCGAATCTTTTGGATTTCGCAGCTCGCTTGACTGACCTTTCTGAGGGCGCCTTCGACGTCACTTCAGGCGTGCTGCGCAAGGTTTGGATTTTCGATGGGGGCGATCGTATCCCGACTGCTGACCAGATCGATGGGCTGCGCAATCTGATCGGATGGGACAAGGTGGTTTGGAGACGGCCGGTGTTGAAGATGAAACCGCAAATGCAAATCGATCTCGGCGGTATCGGCAAGGAATACGCAGTCGATCGTGCCGTTGAGATCGCCAACACTCTCGTCCCAGGGGTGAGTTGCCTGATTAACTTCGGCGGCGATATCGCCGTGCGCACACCGCGCAGCGATGGCAAGCCATGGGTTGTCGGCATTGAATCCATAGAGAGACCCAACGAACCCTATCGCAGTGTCGCTTTACGTTCTGGAGCAATTGCAACCAGCGGCGATTCACGCCGTTTCCTGCTGAAGGACGGCAAACGCTATTCGCATGTTCTTGATGCCCGAACCGGCCGACCGGTACCCGATGCACCACACTCAGTTACCGTCCAAGCAAACACTTGTATCGAAGCGGGCACGTTCTCGACGCTGGCTCTCCTTCACGGTATAGAAGCAGAGCCGTTTCTTCGAGATCAAGGCGTACGGTTTTGGTTGCAGTAAGAAGATTCTCGATTCGATCGCAGGAGATCGTCATTGTATCTGCGCCACTACGTAGGCGAGCCGGGAGGTCTGTTGACCTATTCGATCGCGCTCGCCAAATTCCTCTTTGCTTCCCGTTCCACTCCCCAAGGTGTAAAAAGCGCATTCCCATAACTTCGATGGTGTGCGACATGAAAAGAGCTGCGGCAGTCTTGAGCCTGTTGATGTTGACGAGCGGTGTCTGGGCAGCATCGGATCCCAAGCCGGAGGAGACGGAAGTGTGGGAACCGGTGCCGAAGCTCGTACGTCCAGGCGTAACGCCCGCCCAAGCACCTGCAGATGCCATCGTGCTGTTCGATGGAAAGTCGTCAGCGAATTGGGAGAGCGTGAATGGCGGCGAGGCGAAATGGACCGTCGCGAACGGTGCGCTGACCGTTGCTCCGGACACCGGCGACATCCGAACGAAGGAGCATTTCGGTGATGTGCAACTTCACCTCGAGTGGCGCACGCCGGTCTTGCCTGCCGACAAGAAGGGACAGGACCGAGGCAACAGCGGCGTCTTCTTGCAAGAGCTTTATGAGGTCCAAGTTCTGGACTCTCTGGAAAATCGCACCTATTCGAATGGCCAAGCGGGAGCGATCTACAAACAATATATTCCGCTGGTGAACGCGGCCAAGCCCGCTGGGGAGTGGCAAACCTACGACATCGTTTTCATCGCGCCTCGGTTCGAAAAGAACGGCGAGCTACGATCGCCAGCGCGCCTCACTGTGTTCCACAATGGTGTGCTCATTCAGAACAATGTGGAGCTCAAAGGGGGCACGACCTACATCGGCCAGCCGAAGTACACCGCGCATGGCGATGCTGGGATCCGTCTGCAGGACCACGGTCATCTAGTGAGCTTCCGGAATATTTGGGTTCGCAAGCTCTAAGTCCCAACAACCGAGGACAACGCAAAGGGCGCAGACGAGATCCGCCTGCGCCCGTTCGTCTATAGACGATACAAGAAGCCCAGCGAGAACTGATCGACGTTAGCTTCGCGGATCGTGTCTTCCTCGCCGACATCCGTGAATCTCTGGAACTCCAAACGCAAAGTAGGTAGAACCCCTCTTCTCAAGACATACGCACGTTTCTTCACGAAAGCCTACTTAGCTCCTGCGATAACGTGAATGCCATTCTCGCGTTCAGATAGACGAGTCATGAATCGAACAATGATTGTGAAGATCGTCGGCATTGCTGGATGGGCAGCTTTCATGACTTGTGCGTCGGCTCACGAACAGGAGCACTCACACTCTGCAGAGGGCGTGGCTGCCGCGAGTGCGCTGCTCGAGGCAATGCCGGAGCAGCAACTAGGCAAAGCAGTGTTCGAGCTCTCTGCTCCTGAAAGGTTGAATTGGAACTTCGTGCCGATGAGTCGCGCAGGTGTGCCGCTCAAAGAGCTGAGTCCGCAAGCGGCATCGCTCGTCGATCCGCTGTTGCGCTCCGCCCTCAGTGCGAGCGGTTTCGCAACAGCGCGAGCTATTATCGCTCACGAAACCTTGCTCGGAGAGTTGGAGCACGAGCGAAACGTTTTTAACTGGCGCCGTCGCGATCCCCGGTTGTATTACACGACGGTGTTCGGTGTACCGAGCGAAGAGGCGCCTTGGGCCTGGCGGTTCGAAGGACATCACCTGTCTATCAACGTGACGGAGCTGTCCGGCGAGAAACGAATCGTCGCACCCATGTTCATGGGCGCGAATCCCGCTCGCGTTCCTTCCGGGCCGAAGGCGGGTCTGCGCTTGCTTGCCGCCGAAGAAGACCTAGCGCGTGAGCTCATGCGCATGCTGCCTCTGGAGCGCCGCGCTCGCGCATTGATCTCAGAGCAGGCGTTCTCCGACATCCTGAGCCGCAACGATCCCAAAGTGAGCTTGAAAGTCGATGGCTTGCCCGCCTCCGCGATGTCGCTCGAGGAACGAAAGCAGTTGCGAGCGCTGGTGCAGGTGTACTCGAATCGAATGACGCAGTCTGCAGCTTCAGAGCAGTGGGCAAGAATCGAAGAAGCGGATTTCGGCAAGCTCCATTTTGCGTGGGCCGGGAGCTTGCAATCAGGCGAGCCGC
Organism: Steroidobacter sp.; assembly: GCA_025929585.1. Taxonomy (GTDB): domain Bacteria; phylum Pseudomonadota; class Gammaproteobacteria; order Steroidobacterales; family Steroidobacteraceae; genus Steroidobacter. The sequence goes on along the minus strand of JAICPY010000027.1, from coordinate 8,531 downwards.
ACTATTATCGGGTGCATGGGCCTACTGTGCTCATCGAGTACGACAACACTCAGAACGACGCCAACCACGTCCACAGTGTGTGGCGTGATCTGCAACGCGACTTCGGCGGCGACGCACTGCGTGCGCACTATCAGAAGCATGACCATGAGCGGCATGCTCACGCTCATTGAGACTTGCGCAAGAACCAAGAGGCCATTGCCCGAATCTTTTCCCGAGCGAACGCACGGACGGAACCGAGAGGCCCCCTCCCTAACCCTCCCCCGCAAGCAGGGGAGGGAATCGGAAGCGCCGCGGCGCGTTCGAAGAAAAAAGAAAGGAAGAAGAGAGAAGAGAGAAGAGAGAAAAAGAGAAAAAGAGATCCCTTCCCCCGTTTACGGGGGCCGCTCCAGTACATCCCTGCACATCGCGCCATTCGCACATCCGCGCATCGGAGCTTCAGGAATCGGAAGCGCCGCGCGTTCGACGAGAAGGATATCCCTTCCCCCGTTTACGGGGAAGGTTAGGTAGGGGGCCTCTGGGCTCTCTAGGCCTTGGATCTCTTGTCTTTGATCTTCCCGTCAACACTATGGACTCCTGCCATCACACGCTATGTGCATCAGCAAGTCAGGTACCGCGCTTCTCCAACGTCCGCACAATGACTTCCAAGACTGACTCCGTTCGCTGAAGCACATCGTTGTTCCAGAATCGCAGTACCGTCAGACCACGCGACCGCAGAAAGCGATCGCGCGCGGAGTCGTAGTCCTTGGCGTCTGCATGCTGGCCGCCATCAAGCTCAATGACGAGCGCAGCTTCGACGCACAAGAAATCGACGATGTATGGACCAATCGGAGCCTGCCGCCGAAATCGATAGCCAAGAAGATTCCGCCTTCGCAAGAAGTACCAGATGCGCGACTCTGCATCGGTCGGCAGTTTTCGCAACTTCGTTGCTCGGTGTTGCGTGCGTGGATGACGAATCCACCAGTTCTTCGCGCACATTGTTTTCCCGTCTTTGGGGATTGGCTCGATTGGAAGTTGCGATCCGGAAAGCACGGCGGCCTCGATGCTGTGCTTGAAGATAGATCGTGACGACACACTTGCGAATATCCATTTCGCGTTCGTTTGCTCACAAATTCACGCTTCAAGTAGTGTCGAAGGGCCTCACAAGCAGACCCCAAGAGGCCCCCTCCCTAACCCTCCCCCGCAAGCAGGGGAGGGAATCGGAAGCGCCGCGGCGCGCGAAGAAAAAGGAGATCCCTTCCCCCCGTTTACGGGGGTAGGTTAGGTAGGGGGCTTCTGGGCAAGCTGCCTACCGATGTTGCAAATGGACACTACCCCGTCCATATTCAGGTCAATCGAAGCGCGCTCGCCCAAAAAGATAAGACCAAAAACACAAGGTCAGAGAGATAAGAAAGGTGCGTACCGCGCTACGTCCTTCGTGTGCCGCGATCCTTCGGCGATAATCGATCGATCGAATCCCTACTTATGAACGCTACGATGCAAAGCTATTTACTAGTCTTCCTGGGAGCGGGTATCGGCGGCGCATTGCGCCACGCGGTCAACTCCGCGTTCGCACGTGTACTGCCAACGAATATTGGCATGAGCACGCTGGTCGTGAATCTAGTGGGCTCACTTTTGATGGGTTTGTTTATCGGTTATCTCGCCTCGAAGAGCGGTGTCGCGCAGGGCTTCCGTTTGTTCGTCGCAACGGGTGTGCTGGGTGGGTTCACGACATTCTCGGCATTCTCGCTCGAAACCGTGTTGCTCTATGAGAACGGGCAAGTCGGTTGGGCGGCGCTGAACGTCGTATCCTCCGTATCGCTTTCGATCGCTGCGCTGTTCGCGGGGCTCATCCTTGTTCGACACCTTTCAGCCTGAAATTCGATATCTCTGAGTGCGCCGAACTGAATATTCCTTTCACTCAAGGCGGTACACGATGCTGAGATTCTATTACCGAATGCCGGTGCTTTTGTCTGCGCTGGCGCTATGCAGTTGTACACGCGAATCGGACTTGGCTGCTGCAGCCTCGGGAGTCTCATCATCAGAGAGCGTTTGCATACAGGCTCTGTTCTGCGATGGCTTTGAAGAACATGTGGTGGGGGAGTTGCCTCACGCGCCGTGGAGCGAGGAAATGTATAACTCCGGCGCGAAGATTGTGATCAGTGGCGAGCGTGTCTTCAGCGGGAAGAAGTCCATGCACGTGCTGGCGCCGAAAGACGCGCCGCGACGCGGCTATGTCGCGATTCATGATTCTCCGGTGTTCCCGGCGGCCGCTCGTCAGATGTATGGGCGCATCATGGTTTGGCTGGACGCAGCGCCGCTTCCTCTGGCTGGCTCTGCACCGGTTCACTGGACCTTGTTTCAAGGCGAAGGTCGTTCCGCCGACGATCGCTACAACTCGATCTATCGTCTGGGCGCGGAGCTGCAAGGCGGCCTTGGACTCAAGGCGAATTTCGAAACGACTCCTCCCGTTCGAACGAACTGTCGTCAGCACTCCAAATGGGTTCTCCCAGTTGCGAAATGGACCTGCCTGGAATGGCATTTCGATGGGGCGAAGAACGAGATGCAGTATTGGCTCGATGGCCAAGAGCTGTCCGATATTCACGTCGTTGATCGGGGCGATGCGCCGGATTCTCACTGCGAACATCAGGACGACCTCCACGGGCAGTGGCTTGCACCGCCTGCGTTCCAAAGCGTCTATATTGGGTTGGAACGTTACGACGCCTCATCGAACGATCAGAACCTTTGGATCGACGACGTCGTGATCTCGAAGCAGCGAGTGGGCTGTCAGAAATGAATGTGACGAGTGACGAGTGACGGGTGACGGGTGACGAATGGAGATGTGACGGGGTGGCGAAGTGACGACGTTCAAACCAAACGAGAGCCGGCTTCTCTGACCCGTCACCCGTCACCCGTCACTGCTCTTCTCGCTAATCGCTGACTGCGAAAAAGCGCAATGATCGTTGACTCTTGATTGCGATGCCGCCAAGTTTGCAGCCCAACTGCCTGCAGACCCTTCATCAATGAAACAGATCGCGATCAAACGCAGCATCGAGCGTGTGCCAGGTGGCATGATGCTCGTGCCTTTGCTGCTGGGCGCGTTGATCGCAACGTTTCTACCCGGAACGCCCATGTTTTTCGGCTCCTTCACCGGTGCGCTATTTAGTGGCGCGCTGACGATTTTGGCGGTCTTCTATGTCTGTATGGGCGCGAGCATCGATATCCAGGCGACGCCCTACATCATCAAGAAAGGCGGCACGCTGTTCGCCGTCAAAGTCGGGATCGCTGTCCTCTTGGGCATCGTGTTCGGCAGATTGCTGGGCGAAGCACCGATTACGGCAGGTGTGTTCACGGGCATCTCGACGCTCGCGATCGTGGCAGCGATGAACGATACGAACGGCGGACTGTATATGGCGCTCATGGGCCAATACGGCAAGCCGCGAGACGTCGGCGCCTATTCGATCATGTCGCTCGAGTCGGGTCCTTTTCTCACGATGGTCACGCTCGGTGTTGCAGGTCTTTCGGCCTTTCCGTGGCAGACGTTGGTCGGCAGCATCTTGCCGCTATTGTTTGGAATGCTGCTGGGCAATCTCGATCGAGAGATGCGCTCGTTCTTGAGTCGCGCGATTCCGGTGCTGATCCCTTTCTTCGCATTCGCCTTAGGGGCGGGTCTCGACTTGAGCAAAGTTTGGCAAGCCGGATTGCTTGGCCTTGGATTGGGCTTGGCAGTCGTCATCGTGACGGGCATCCCGCTATTCTTCGCCGATCGACTGACCGGTGGAACTGGTGTTGCTGGTGTGGCCGCCGCATCGACTGCCGGCAATGCTGTCGCTGTCCCCGCCATCGTCGCGGCAGCCAACCCAGCGTATGCGGCGGCCGCTTCGTACGCGACGATGCTCGTGGCCGCTGCAGTCGTCGTGACTGCGATTCTGGTTCCCATCCTCACAGCATGGGCGGCGCAGCGTTTCGGCGGGTCAGCCGGCAATGCCATGGAGGATGTTGCTGCAGTGCCTGCGAAAACAGCTCACGATCAGCCATGAGCGAACGATGGCTAATCCTTGCTGATGATCTCACTGGGGCCGCGGATTCGGCGATTGCCTTTGCGAAGCGAGGTGCGGACACCTTCGTTACTTGGGAAGGCGCCAACGTTGCAGACGCGCAAATGCATAGCGTCGTGGCTTATAACGCAGCTAGTCGAGAAATGTCGGCGATCGATTCCATGCGCATGCACCGCGCAGCGCTCGATCATTGGCTCGCTTCCGACATCAATTTATATAAGAAGATCGACTCGACATTGAGAGGCCATCCCGCCGCGGAGATCGGCGCGGTGCGCGCGTTCATGAGATCGCGGGGTTCATCGGGTTTCGGGATTCTCGCGCCTGCCTACCCCGCGCTGGGTCGAACCACACATGATGGCCGCGTTTATGTGAATGGCCAACCGCTCGAAGAGACCGAAGTGTGGTCTCGCGATCACAGTTATCCGAGCGCCGATCTCGTGCGCATTCTTGCTTCGGAAGGTATCGACGCGACGGGAGTTTCGATCGATACGATCCGCGGTGGCATCGATACCATGGTTTCCGCATTGAATAGTATTGCCCGCACGGGCGCGATCGCAGTGTGCGATGCGCTGACACATGACGATTTGCTCAAGCTTGCGACCGCGATTGGTGTGCTCGATGTCGTACCCTTCTTCGCCGGCAGCGGCGGCTTCGCGCAGGCGTTAGCCGAGACTCGCGAGATTTCGCGACACGATGATCCACCGGTGCAGTTGTTATCGAGCGGGCAGGGCGCGCTCATCGTCGTAGGATCAGTCGCGTCCGCCTCGCGAGCTGCTGCACGACAGCTCATCGGGGATCAGGCTATACGGCACATGCCGCTTGCTCACGAGTTAGTGCTTGGAGACGTGTCGCGTCCGGAATGCCGCGCGTTTTCGCGAGCGGTTACGCAGGCGCTCACAATCGGCGATGATGTGCTTGTCGAGATCCAGTTCGATGGGCGTCCAGAGGCGGCACTTGTGCCGCAACTCGTTGAAGGCCTTGCGAAGCTGGTTGGCCCGTGTGCACTGCAGGCAAGCGGAATAGCCGCGACAGGGGGCGAAACGGCCTCCGCATTGTTGAGGGGCATGCAAGTAGATGGCTTGCGTTTGCTCGAGGAGATCGAGCCCGGCATTTGCCTGGGGGTTACGGTCGGGGAGCATTCAATACCAGTGATCACGAAGGCGGGCGCGTTCGGCGATCAACATAGCTTGCTCAAGATGACGGAGCGCTTGCGAACGATGCGACAAACAGGACTGAGGGTATGAGCGTTCCGATAATCGCAATCACGATGGGCGATGCATCGGGCATCGGTCCGGAAATCATCATGAAGGCGCTGGCACGCTCTGACGTGCGCGAGCTGTGTCGACCACTAGTCATTGGAGATGCGCAGCGTTTGCGGACCGCGGGTGAAATGGTCCGCAGCCCGCTTAGCGTCACGAGTCTCGACACACCAGAACAGGCAAGTTATCGGCGTGAGACTGTTGACTGCATCGATCTGAAGCTCATCCCGAACGATCATCCATTTGGCCAAGTGTCTGCAGCGGCAGGCGAGGCGGCGTTCCGTTACATCGAACGTGCGGTCAGGATCGTGGAAGCGGGCGCAGCACAGGCCATTTGTACCGCACCGCTCAGTAAAGAAGCGCTGCATGCTGCCGGCCACAAGTATCCCGGCCATACGGAATTGCTCGCGCACCTGACAGGAACGAAGGAAGTTTCGATGATGTTGGTCGCGCCGAAGTTGCGAGTGATTCACGTCACCACGCATATGGGGCTCATCGATGCGATCGAACGTATCGATGCCGGACTCGTCGAACGAACGATCAGCCGTGCACAAGCTACACTAGTGAAAGCCGGTATCGCCTCACCACGAATTGGAGTGTGCGGCATCAATCCTCATGCTGGCGAAAGCGGTTTGTTCGGCCGAGGCGAGGAAGCGACGAAGATCGAGCCCGCCATCGCTATCTGTCGGCAACGCGGCTGGAATGTGAAGGGGCCGTTGCCTGCCGATACTTTGTTCTTCCTCGCGGCGCGAGGCGACTACGACATCGTGGTTGCGATGTATCACGATCAAGGTCACGGACCGATCAAGGTATTGGGCTTGGAAGCCGGCGTGAATATCACGGTGGGATTGCCGGTCATCCGCACCTCGGTGGATCATGGTACTGCCTTCGATATAGCCGGTAAGGGCATTGCGGATGAAGGTAGCTTAGTGGAAGCATTGCGTCAGGCTGCGGAGCTCGCACCGAAAGGCTGAGTTGACGAGCAGTACATCGTCCAACAAGGTACTACGAGATGAACAACCCACATCTCTCAACATCCGATTCCCTTCCACGCGCGCGGGGGAAAGCGTGTTCGCTTGATTCTGCATCCGATTCCTTCCCCCGCTTGCGGGGGAAGGTTAGGAAGGGGGCGTCTTATTCGACCTCAAAGATCGTATTGCCTCTACTTCTAGTAGCAGGTCTCAGCTTTGCCGCCGAATGGGAAGGCTACGAACGATTGACTCGTGAGCAGGTTCTGGAGCGAATCGCCCAAGCGAAAGATCAACCGCCCGACCTGTACGCGAAGAACTTATCAGGCCTCGATCTATCCGATGTCGATTTCAAAAGCGCGAACCTCTCTGCCGCGGTTCTCAACGGCGCGAAGTTGTCGCACGCGAAACTGGATGGCGCAAAGTTCAACGTGAGCTTTCTTCAGGGAACCGATCTCAGCGGCGCTTCGCTCCGCAAGGTCGTGTTCTTCTCGGCTCAACTGCAAGAAGCGAATTTGAGCGATGCGAACCTTGCCGACGCTAGGCTCATCGGCGATCTAACCGATGCGAAGCTATCCGGTGCGCGCCTGACGAACGTCAATGCCGCGGCGGATATGAAGAATCAATCGATGGGGCTGATGCGCACGAACATCGTCAGCGCGGAAGCAAAAGGCGCGGATTTTTCAGGATCGGACTTCTCGCGATCCAATATGAGCTTCTCGGATTTGAGCGAAGCGAAGTTCGTCGCAACCAAGTTGTATCGCGCCGACTTCAGCGGCGCTCGCCTAGTGGATGCAGATTTCACCGGCGCGGATTTGCGGGAAGCCTCGTTGATCGACGCCGACGTGAGCGGCGCGAAGTTCTCCAACGCAGATTTAACCGGGGCAAATCTCCGGGGCGTGATTGGGCTCGATGCGGCGACTACGATCGGGGCAAAAGGTTTGCCCTAGTTCGATGCATCGAGTTGTTCCTGGCTGACTAGCTGCGAAGAAGAACAAACAGCCGCAGAAGCGCACGGACCGCAACTTCTGCAAGGCTTTCATCCAGTGCAACGGCTACTCTCGTTCCGCCACTAGGAGAGTTCATGTCTCATTCATCCGCTGAAGAATATCGAGCGCGCTTGCGAGAAGTACTCGAACACATCGATAGTCATCTCGAGGAGGATCTATCGGTCGAGCGGCTCGCCGAATCGGTCGGTTTCTCGAAATTTCATTTCCATCGGCAATTCACCGCGATGTACGGAATCGGAGTTGCACGCTATGTGCAGCTCACGCGCTTGAAGCGCGCCGCGTATCGTCTTGCATTTCGCGACGATAGTCCCGTTCTCGATATTGCGTTAAGCAGCGGCTATGAAGGACCCGAGGCATTTGCCCGCGCCTTCAAGAAGGCGACCGGACAGTCTCCCTCTAGTTTCAGAAAGCAACCTGAGTGGACATCGTGGCACGACGCCTATCAATCCATACATAACCTGAAGATCAGTCACATGAAGCCAAAGCCGCCAGCCGAGCAGGTCCGAATCATCGATTTCATTGAAACCAAAGTTGCAATCTTCGAGCATCGAGGCGATCCGCGATCGATCGGAGATTCGATTCGAAAATTCATCGCCTGGCGTAAGCAGCACCGATTGCCGCCCGCACTGAGTGCCACCTTCAACATCCTCTATAACGATCCTTTCGAGGTCGAGCCGGAAGATTTTCGATTGGACCTCTGTGCATCGACCGATACTGTGGTCGAGTCGAATGACTTCGGTATTGTCGGCGGAAGAATTCCTTCCGGACGATGTGCAGTCTTGCGGCACACCGGGTCCGATGAAACTCTGGGCACGAGTCTGCGCTGGCTCTACTCGCAGTGGCTTCCCGTAAGCGGCGAGTCACTGAGGGACTTTCCCCTGTTCGTACAGCGCATAGCGTTCTTCCCCGATGTTCCCGAGCACGAAGCGATTACGGAGATCTTTTTGCCTCTAGAGTGAAGGCGGCGTCGTTTACCCGTCGGGTAGGAGTAGAAGAGTGATCTCGCCAAGCACGCAGAGTCTGTCAGGAGGAACGAAGCCTGTGCCAGGTGCGATAGCCGGAGTAGTTGCAAACGGCATCAAGAGTTTCTCGCAGCGACGCGGCGGTAGTTAGATCAGGCAAGATGAAGAATTGTCTCGCAGAGGCGCAGGGCTCGCAGAGGAAGACGGAGGCGAAGATTGGAGCAGCTCCATTTCTGAACCGCTGCGCCGCCGCGCCGCTGCGAAAAACTCCCGCGGAGCTCAAGCATGCTCCTTACTT
>JAICPY010000180.1 GCA_025929585.1 Steroidobacter sp. | reverse complement strand
GAAGGAATGACAGGCAGTACATCGCGATTCAACAATGCGAGAAGCGCATCGACGATCTCCGTGCGTACACCTGAGTGACCAGCAGCCAAGCTGTTCGCCTTCAGCAGTAGCATCTGTCGCACGACTGGAGCGGCGAGCGGTTCACCGACACCGCATGCATGACTTCGAATCAGGTTCAGTTGAAGCTGTGCAACCTGGCCGGCCGAAATGCGTTTGTTTGCGAATGCACCGAAGCCCGTTGTGATCCCATAGCTGACACGATCGCTGCGTACTGCTTCACGAACCGCCTCTACGCTGCCGAGCATGGAGTGACGAGCGCTCGAAGCGAGCTCGACTCGCGCTTTGCCCGCAAAGGCGCGCAGCTCGGCCAGCGACAGCGATTTGCCATCCAGGTTGATGATGTGCGATGCCGTTGGCGCTTCGGACATGCTCAGTGACTACGGAACCAAGTAGATGCACATATGCCTGTGTGCGGGACGACGCTTCTGAGCTTTTCTGACCTCGTCACTTCGTCACTTCGTCACCCGTCACCTGCCTCGTTCAGCCATCCAGCTTCTTGTATCTGATCCGATGAGGCGTATCGGCATCATCGCCCTTGCGCCTGCGCAAGTCCTCTACGTATTCCGCGTAGTTGCCTTCGAACCAGACGACTTCACTGTTTCCTTCGAATGCGAGAATGTGAGTGGCGATGCGATCCAGGAACCAGCGATCGTGCGAGATAACGACTGCGCAACCCGGAAAGTTCAGCAGTGCCTCCTCCAGCGCGCGCAACGTTTCCACGTCCAGATCGTTGGTCGGCTCGTCGAGCAAGATGACGTTACCGCCGGCCTTGAGCACTTTCGCGAGATGGACGCGATTGCGCTCGCCACCGGAAAGCTCGCCGATCAATTGCTGCTGCTGAGTGCCGCGAAAGTTGAACCGGCCGACGTAGCCGCGGGATGAGGTCTCGTAGTTTCCGACCTTGATGTTGTCCAAGCCGCCCGAGATCTCCTGCCACACGGTCTTGCTGTCATCGAGCGACTGGCGCGATTGGTCCACATAGGCAAGTTGCACTGACGGGCCGACGCGCACTTCCCCGCTATCGGGTTTCTCCTGGCCTGTGATGATTCGAAAGAGAGTGGTCTTACCCGCGCCGTTCGGTCCGATCACGCCGACGATGCCGCCGGCGGGCAGATTGAATTCGAGATTATCGAACAGCAGTCGATCGCCGAAGCCTTTCTTGAGTTGTTTCGCTTCGATCACGAGCTCGCCCAGGCGCGGACCCGGTGGAATGTATATCTCGTTGGTTTCGTTGCGCTTCTGAAACTCCTGCGACGACAGTTCTTCGAAGCGTTGCAGACGCGCCTTACTCTTTGCCTGCCGGGCCTTCGGATTGGCTCGTACCCATTGCAGCTCGCGCTCCAATGTTTTTCGCAAAGCTTCCTGCTGCCTTTCTTCCGTTGCCAATCGCTTTTCCTTTTGCTCGAGCCACGAAGAGTAGTTGCCTTCCCAAGGAATGCCGTGACCGCGGTCGAGCTCGAGGATCCAGCCCGCGACGTTGTCGAGGAAATAGCGATCGTGAGTAACAGCGATGACCGTGCCCGGATAGCTTTCGAGAAATCGTTCGAGCCAGGCGACGGACTCAGCATCCAAATGGTTGGTTGGTTCGTCGAGTAGCAACATGTCCGGCTGCGACAGCAGCAATCTGCACAGCGCGACGCGACGACGTTCGCCGCCGGAAATCTTCGTGACGTCCGCGTCCCATGCAGGAAGACGCAACGCATCCGCAGCGACTTCGAGTTTGCGGTCCAGCTCCCATCCGCCTTTCGCATCGATTGCATCCTGAAGCTTGGCCTGCTCCTCGAGCAGCTTGTTCATGAGATCGTCGGTGAGCTCCGGATCAGCAAACTTGTCGCTGACCTCATTGAAGCGATCGATGAGCGCTTGAATCTCGCCAACACCCTCGACGACATTGCCGCGGACATCTTTCTGCGCATCGAGTTGCGGCTCCTGAGAGAGCAATCCAATCTTGATGCCCGGCTGCGGCCGCGCCTCACCTTCGATCTCGGTATCCTGCCCCGCCATGATCCTGAGCAAGGTCGACTTGCCCGACCCATTCAGTCCGAGCACCCCGATTTTCGCGCCAGGAAAAAACGACAAGGAGATATCCCTCAAGATCACCCGCTTCGGCGGCACGACCTTGGAGACGCGATTCATGGTGTAGATGAACTGGGCCATTCGAATAGCTCGGAGTCGAGGGGAAAGGGGGCGTAATGATACCGGAGGGCAAGAGACGAGAGTCCAAAGTCTTCAGTCCGCAGTCCGTGGCCAGAGATCGGCCGGAGACAAAATGGCTCGGTGCGAGCGACACATGTATTCTGTGTCGCTCTCAGCTCTGTCTGGCTGCGGACTGCAGACTACGGACTACAGGCTCCCATGCCACATCCTTCTTCCGTCTTGCTCGTTTCCGGCGACGAAATCGCGCGCTATGGGTTTAGCGATGGGCATCCGTTCGGGACGGATCGGCACGAGGCGTTCATGCGCGAGCTGCATCAAAGCGGCCTGGACGGGCTCGTGCAGCGCGCGAGTGCGCGGGACGCGACAAAGGAAGAGTTGGAATCGTTTCACACGCCGGAATACGTGGCCTTCGTTCGCGAACGTTCGGCTGTAGGTAACGGCTTCTTGGATGGCGGTGACACGCCTGCGAAGAAGGGAATCTACGAAGCCGCTGTGTCGGTCGTGGGCGCCACGCTCGTGGGCGTCGAGGCGATCATGCGCGGAGACGCTCGGCGCGCTTTCATTCCAATCGCCGGTCTGCATCATGCAGCTCGCGATCGTGCCGCTGGATTTTGCGTGTTCAACGATTGCGGTGTCGCGATCGAACTGTTACGCAGTCGCCATGGATTAAAGAGGATCGCATACGTGGATATCGACGCTCACCACGGCGACGGCGTTTTCTATGGCTTCGAGGCCGAGCCGAGCGTCATGTTTGCCGATTTGCACGAAGATGGACGGTACCTGTATCCAGGCACGGGCAGGGCGGACGAAACCGGCACGGGCGCGGCCAAAGGAACGAAGCTGAATGTGCCCTTGCCGCCCGATACGGACGATGATGCGTTCTTCGCAGCGTGGGAAGGTGTCGAAGATTATTTGCGCAAAGGGCGTCCCGAATTCATCCTGCTTCAATGCGGCGCTGACAGCCTTGGCGGCGATCCGATCACCCACTTGAAACTAACCGAAGAGGCACACGCGCATGCCGCGCGCAGATTGTGCGCGCTGGCCGACGAAATCGGCCACGGTCGGGTCCTAGCGATGGGCGGCGGAGGCTATAACCGTCGGAATCTAGCGCGGGCGTGGACCCGCGTCGTGCAAAGCTTCTTGGAAGCGGGTCGTGATTAGGGGGTAGGGGGTAGTCAGATCTCAAGACGAGATCCCCTCAAAGGATTTCAGGTTCTTACTATCCGCGACCCGCTAGTCACGACCCCCTTTCCTGTAGAATTCGCGCTCCCATCCCCGGAGAGCCCATGTTTCCCGCTAACTTGACCATTGCCGATTTCGATCCTGCGCTCAAGGCTGCTATCGACGCCGAACGTCAGCGTCAGGAAGATCACATCGAGCTGATTGCTTCGGAGAACTACGCGAGTCCTCGTGTGCTCGAAGCGCAAGGCACGGTACTCACGAACAAGTATGCGGAAGGTTATCCAGGCAAACGCTACTACGGTGGCTGCGAGCACGTCGATGTGGCCGAGCAGCTCGCGATCGAGCGTGCGAAAAAGTTGTTCGGGGCAGCGTATGCAAACGTGCAACCGCACGCCGGTTCTCAGGCGAACGCGGCGGCATATCTCGCCCTGATCAATCCGGGCGACACGATCCTCGGCATGAGTCTCGATCACGGCGGGCATCTCACGCACGGTGCGAAGGTGAATTTCTCCGGCAAGGTGTTCAAGGCCGTTCAATACGGTCTGGATCCAGCCACAGGTGAAATCGACTATGGCCAAGTCGAGCAACTCGCGCATGAACACAAACCCCGCCTGATCATTGCCGGATTTTCCGCGTACTCGCGAGTGGTTGATTGGGCGCGCTTCCGCAAAATCGCCGATGACATCGGCGCGTTTTTCTTGGTCGATATGGCGCACGTCGCTGGACTCGTCGCTGCCGGCATCTATCCCAATCCCGTTCCGATCGCAGACGTAGTTACGACAACGACCCACAAGACGTTGCGCGGTCCTCGCGGCGGGATGATTCTTGCGCGCGCAAACGAAGCGATCGAGAAAAAGCTCAACTCACTGGTCTTTCCTGGCACCCAGGGCGGACCTTTGATGCACGTCATTGCCGCCAAGGCTGTCGCCTTTCTGGAAGCGCTGCAGCCGGACTTCACCGATTATCAGAAGCAGGTGCTGGCAAATGCTCGCGCGATGGCGGGCGCATTGATGAAGCGTGGCTACAGGATCGTCTCGGGCGGCACCGACAATCATCTGTTCCTAGTCGATCTGATCGGCCGAGATATCACCGGCAAAGAGGCGGACGCCGCTCTCGGCCGCGCGCATATCACGGTCAACAAGAACGCGGTGCCGAACGACCCACGTCCTCCGTTCGTCACCAGCGGTCTGCGCATTGGCACGCCGGCGGCAACCACCCGTGGTTTCCGCGAACCGGAGGTCACCGAGCTCGCGAATTGGATTGCGGATGTTCTCGATGAAAACGGCAGCGAGAACGCGATCGCGAAGGTGCGTGCGAAGGCGGAAGAAATTTGTAAGAGGTTTCCGGTGTACGGAAACCTCAGGTGACGTAGTGACGGGGTGACGACGTGACGAAGTCAGAAGCAGAAAGGGCTCGCGCGCTTGGGATTTGACCTCGTCACCTCGTCACTCCGTCACCCCTTCCTATGTACTGCCCCTTCTGCAATCACGAAGAGACGAAGGTGACCGACTCGCGGTTGGCCGGCGAAGGGCAGCAGATTCGCCGGCGGCGGGAGTGTTTGAAGTGCGGTGAGCGCTTCACGACATTCGAAACGGCAGAGCTGGTGATGCCTCGCATCGTGAAAAACGACGAAAGCCGTGAGCCGTTCGATGAGCGCAAGCTTCGCAACAGCATGCTCAAGGCCCTGGAGAAGCGTCCCGTTTCGAGCGAAGGACTCGATGCAGCCGTTGCTCATATTTGCCACAAGTTGCGTGCGCTCGGCGAACGAGAAGTGCCCTCACGTATGATCGGCGAGCTTGCAATGGAGGAGCTGCACGGTTTGGATGAAGTAGCTTATGTGCGCTTCGCTTCGGTTTATCGCGCATTTCAAGACGTCGATGCGTTTCGTGAAGAGATCGATCGCATGCGACACCGCCGCAGCCGGGAAGCGGCTGAAGCTCAGCTTGCGCTGTGGGCCGGCGCAGAAGCAGAGCGAAAGAAGAAATAGCTATCGTGTGTAGCGTGCTATCACCTGATATCGCCAAGTTTGTATTCATACGCTCACATGTCCGACGTTGACTCTCGACATATGCGGCGCGCGATCGATCTGGCGAAGCTGGGCTGGTTCACCACGCATCCGAATCCTCGGGTCGGCTGTGTTATCGCGGATGGGGACCGGGTTGTTGGTGAAGGCTGGCATCACGTTGCTGGCGCCGCTCATGCAGAAGTCCTCGCGCTGAGACAAGCAGGCGCTTCGGCGAGGGGAGCGACCGCGTACGTTACGCTCGAGCCGCATTCGTTCCACGGGAAGACACCGCCTTGTACGCACGCACTCATAGATGCCGGTGTCGCGAGAGTGGTCTGCGGAACGTTGGATCCGAACCCGAAAGTTCAGGGTGAAGGCATTCGCCAACTCCAAGAGGCTGGAGTGTCTACATTCGTAGGTTTGTTGGAAGCCGATGCACGTGCCTTGAATTTAGGTTTCGACAAACGCATGCGAACCGGCCTGCCGCGCATCATCGTCAAAGTGGCTGCAAGTCTTGATGGCCGCGTGGCGCTCGCGAGCGGCGAAAGCCGCTGGATTACCAGTGAAGAAGCACGTGCCGATGTTCAAAGGCTGCGCGCGTCCGCAAGCGCAGTACTTACCGGGGTCGGCACCGTCATCGCGGATGATCCTCGGCTGAACGTGAGAGATCCGAGCATCGATTTAGGACCTCGGGGTTTGCTGCGCGTCGTCTTGGATACGAGACTGCGTACGCCCGCAAACGCACGGATGTTCGACACAGCGGGTCCCGTGCTGATTGCAACATGCGAGAGTAGTGCAGGTGAGCACGCCGATGGGCTGCGTCGTGCGGGCGCTGAACTATTGGAAGTTTCGGCCGACGCAGTGCGAGGCGTCGACATTGGGCAAGTGTTGCGTGAGCTTGGCCGGCGAGAATGCAATGATGTGCTCGTCGAAGCCGGCCCGACGCTTGCCGCCAGATTCCTCTCGCTCGATCTTTGCGATGAGCTCATCGTGTACTACGCACCGAAGCTTTTGGGACATGATGCCAAGCCCATGTTCGAGCTTCCCCGGATTGAGAGATTGCAGGACGGTTTACAATTCCAGCTGAGCGGTGCTGAAGTCATCGGGCCGGATTTGAAAGTAACGTTGGTGCGGTGATTGTCGCCAGCGAGCTCCACAAAACCATCGAGCGAAATTAAGCAAAGATGTTTACTGGGATTATCCAAACGGTCGGTCGCGTGCGATCGGTCGAGCAAAAAGCCGGCGATGTCGAGCTCTCGATCGAGGCGGCGCAGCTTGGGCTCGAAAACGTCTCGATTGGAGACAGCATCTGCGTGAGCGGCTGTTGCTTGACCGTCACCCAGAAGAGCGAGTCGACTTTCTGCGCAGACGTGTCTCGCGAAACGCTTGCTGTAACGACTATCGGTGCCTGGCAAGCGGGCCAGCGCGTTAACCTCGAGAAGGCATTATTGGCGGGTCAGCCACTGGGCGGTCATTACGTGACGGGGCATATCGATGCGGTGGGGAAGGTCGTGAGTATTCGCAGCGACGCTCGATCCCATCGGATTCAATTTGAAGTTCCTGCGGCGCTGTCGCGCTATGTTGCGCGAAAGGGATCGATTTGCATCGATGGCACCAGCCTTACCGTAAATGAGGTCGAAGGCTCGAGATTCGATGTGAACCTGATTCCGCACACTTTGGCTGCTACGATCTCGAATGATTATCGAATCGGCACGCTCGTCAATCTCGAAGTAGACATCATTGCGCGCTACTTGGAGAGGCTGATTCGCCTAGAGCCTGCACCTGGAGCATCCGTATGAATGATCCAATCGCGATTCGCGAAGCGAGCTCGGGTGCGCCGCGACTGAATAGCATCGACGAAATATTGAGCGACATAGCCTCGGGCCGAATGGTCGTGATCATGGACGATGAGGATCGCGAGAACGAAGGCGATCTCATCATGGCGGCGGAGTTCGCTCGCGCCGAAGATGTGAACTTCATGGCGCGATACGCGCGTGGGCTCATTTGCCTGACGTTGACGCGAGAGCGTTGCCGGCAGTTGCGGTTGCCGCTGATGGTCACCTAAACGAATGCGGACTATCGGACCAATTTCACCGTCTCGATCGAAGCCGCCGAAGGCGTCACGACGGGAATCTCAGCGCACGATCGTGCGCAAACGATCCGCGCGGCCGTAAAACGAAACGCTCG
>JAICPY010000277.1 GCA_025929585.1 Steroidobacter sp. | reverse complement strand
GCTCCGGGCTCATGTACTGCGGCGTTCCGATCACCCCGTTGAACGCCGTCTCGACCATGTGCTCGGTCAACGTGCCGCCGGTGGCCTTCGCCACGCCGAAGTCGATCACCTTGGGCACCGGCCGGTCGTCGTAAAGTGCGATGAGAACGTTCGAAGGCTTGATGTCGCGGTGGATGATGAGTTGGCTGTGCGCGTGCGCTACCGCCGCCAGCACATCCGTGAACAAGCGAACACGTGCATCGATTGTTAGTCCCTCGCAATATCGATCGATCGGATCTCCATCCACGTACTCGAGCGCGAGATACGCTCGACCTTCCTCGGTGCTGCCCGCATCGAGCAAACGGGCGATATTGGGATGGGCAAGCCGCCCGAGCAATTGCCCTTCGCGACGAAAGCGATCGGCAAGCTTCACCGAGCTCAGGGAGGCGTCGAGGAACTTGAGAGCGCATTTACCTTCAAATCGACCGTCACTGCGTACCGCAAGCCAGACCTCGCCCATGCCGCCGCGACCGATCAAACGCTCGATCGTGTATGCGCCGACGCGCACGCCCGTCAATTCCTCGCCGGCGGTATGCGAGAACGGAGATTCGACCAGGAAACCTTCGGAGTCGAGCTTGGCGCGCTCGACTAATAGGCTGCGAATCGCGATCACGATTCGTGGTTGCGTGTTCGCGAGTTCATTCAAGAACGACTCTCGCTCTTGTTCGTCGAGCTCGAGCGCGTGATCGAAGTCAGCGAGGATCTCATCCCAGACCGCAGTGCTCTTCGACGGGTCGCTCATGCTCTGAGGCGCATCTCTACGGCAGTGGTTGATCGGTCATTAGGCGATGCAGTAGCAATCTTGCTTTGTCCCACTCGCGTCGTACCGTGCGCTCCGACGTGCCCCAAAGCTTGCCGATGTCGTCATACGACAAGCCGCAGAAGAACTTGAGCTCCACGCATTCGGCGAGCCGCGGATGGAGCCCTGCAAGCTCATCGAGTGCGGCGTTTAGCTTTTCGGTCTCAAGGTCGTCGACTCCTACCCGCAACTCGACCGGCAGAGAAGTAATCTCGAACTGACTGCCACGCTTTTGTGCCTGACGATTGCGGATGTAGTCGACGAGCAAGCCGCGCATTGCACGCGCGGCATACGCCATAAACCGAGCTTGATCCGCAAACAACGCGGCCTCGTTTCGCGACATGCTCAGGAAGGTTTCATGTAGGAGCGTCGTCGGACTCAACGTGGCGCCGGCGTTTCGGCGAAGCTCGCGCTGAGCAATGCGATGCAGCTCCGCGTAAAAGGCAGTGAATAGCCGTCGACGGTCCTCGGTGTTGCCGCTCTCTGCCGACTGCACGAGCGTTGCCAGCTCGGTATCCGCCATATTGGTGTTTACTGCACCGAAGAAATCACCAACGGATAGTAACTGCCCGGCACACTCGCCAACAAACTCAGATCGTGATCGCCACGCGGGGCGCGAGTTGTCCTGCAGGCGGTCTGCGGATGGACAGCCTGATGTCGTCGACCGCCGAAAATCTTTACAACTTACTGACTCGCAACGAATTCGCTTCGCGCACGTGTCCGGAAAGACTGGCACTTTTACGATTACTTGGATGACGGCGATTTCGATTTTAGAACGTGGACGTCCAATGTGGTTGGGGAGGATCGGATATGCGATGGAGAAGAATTGCACTGGTGGCTTGCTGTGCAACGTACCTGGCGGATGCGAGCGCGGTGCCTATCACGATTTCGGAGACACAAAGCGGGTTTCTTTCGAGTGGCGCGACGGCGTCGACCAATCGGTATTCCAATTTCCTAATCCAAGACTGGCAATCGCAGCTGGTCCAATTCGCGCAATTCGACAGCTCTCTCGGTACGCTCTTGAGCGCCGAGCTGACACTGACCTCGGCGACTTATCACCCGACCGAAACGGTATTTCTGCCTGAGATTTCCGGCCTTCCCATCGAACTACCTTTTGGAGCCATCGCGCAGGATACGGAGCGCAGCTTACAAGGCACTTTGAACTTGTGGGCTTACTACGATGCGCAGGTCTCGTATCGGGCCGACTACCGCTTGACGGTGGACCCACTGAACTCGAACCTGTTTGCCCCGGTAGCTGCAGAAGCCGCTTTCGGCTCGTGCGCTCGCACCGAAGACCTTTTTTTGGATATCGGCAACACGAATCCTTACTGCATAGCCGGCAATAACGGCTCACCGTTGGGAGATTTCAGCTACTCCTGGGGTGCGTTGTCCGGAGCGGATCTCACCCAGTTCATCGGCAATGATTCACTGCTGTTCGACACTCGCATCGACAGTGACATCTTCGGGTACTGTGATGACGATGACGTGGGCGACTATTGCAGACTCAATCTCACCATGAACTGGGACTGGGAGTTGGCGCTGTCGTACACCTACGAACCTGCAGTGCCGGATACAGGACATGGAAATGTAGGAGGCGAGCCGGTACCCGTTCCCGAACCTGGCACGCTAGGCATGCTGAGCATTGCTCTCTGCGGACTGTTCGTGACGCGCCGGCGACGTGCGCCACCTGGGAAGTAGGGGTGGGATAACGGGCCGGCAAATCGGAGCGCTGGGAGCAATGTCGAATGTTGGGAATAGATATTCCGGTTTGCCGGACCGGAGCATGATCCGCTTCAAATCGACAACGCCAAGCGTGGGCGATCAGCCGGCTCGCATGCGTAGTATCTCTTTGAGATTGATCGGCTCCGGATATGGACGCCACGCACGCTCGCGTTGTTCCGCCGCGTACATGGCCATGCGATCCGCCAATTCATTGCCCTCGATACCGACGTGCGCGCTCACATGTTTGAGCTTGACGCGCCCGCCTATGCG
>JAICPY010000016.1 GCA_025929585.1 Steroidobacter sp. | reverse complement strand
GACGGGTGACGGGTGACGGGTGACGGGTGACGGGTGACGGGTGACGGGTGACGGGTGACGGGTGACGGGTGACGGGTGACGGGTGACGGGTGACGGGTGACGGGTGACGGGTGACGGGTGACGGGCAATAGTTTGTTTTCTCTTTTCCGGCTGTCAACAGCCAACTGTCCACCGTCAACTAGTCTTCCGACTGTCAATCGGTTAATCATTGCCTTGAATGCCGATTCTCTCGATTCCATTTCTTCGTGCGATGGACAGAACCTTTGCGACAGTATCGTACTCGGCCCGGCGTTCCGCGCGTACGCGCAACTCTGGAGGCACTGGGTTTGCTTGCGCCTGACGCATGCGCGCTTCCAGTTGATCTAAGCCGGCCACGACTTCTCCGTTCCACAGTAGGGTGCCGTCGTATTCGATATCCACATCGATCGGCATCATTTCGACCTTGTCAGCTTGCCCCTGCATATCCAGCGTGACGGAATGCGTCATCAAGGGCAGCGTGATGATGAACATGATCAATAACACCAGCATGACATCGATGAGCGGCGTCGTGTTCATCTGCGACATTGGCTCGCTTTCCGCGCTCGAGGCTGAACTCATCGCCATGGCTTCGACTCCCGCGTTTTGTTGAGATGGCAACTGAGCGTTAGAGTCCTCCGGTATCCGCGAGTTCCCGCCGTTCACAGCATGCTTTCCGGTCAGGCGACTCGCGGGTCGCGATCGAGACAGTGGCTAGCAGACATTCGGCAAAAGTGGCTATTGACCGCTGCGGCCATACACCTAGATTCGCTGCTCCACCGATCCTCAAGCGGCGAACGATCACTCATGAATAAACTCATTACTTCAGGAAGAATGCTTTTCGCGATCTCGATGATCGGCCTGGGCGTGGAGCATTTCGTCTTTGGAGAGTTCGTAGCAGGGCGGGCGCCACCGTGGCCAGCCGACGTTCCGGGCGGGCCAATCTGGGCGTACGTCAGCGGAATCGTTGTGGTATTGGCGGGCCTTGCGATTCTAAGCGGCCGGCTGGCTCGGATAGCCGCAATCCTTCTAGGAGCGATGATCTTCGGTTGGGCGCTGATTCGGCACATCCCGGTTGTCGCCGCGAGTGAGATTCTTTCCGGCGATTGGACCAGTGCAGTCAAAGCGCTCGCATTCACCGGCGGCTGCTTAGGCATGGCCGCCACCTTTCCCAAGATAAGGAGTACCCGAAACACAGCGCTCTCGAACGCCGTGAACTTTGACGTCGAGTTTATCCTTGTCGCCTCGGTTTGCTTGGTCGTGTTCATGATCAACAATGGCATCCAACATTTCATCTACATCGACTTCGTCGCCTCGTTGATACCGACTTGGTTCCCGGGAGATGCTGTTTTCTGGAGCTACTTCTCGGCGGTTGCTCTATTCGCGGGTGCGCTCGGGATGCTTTACCACCGCACCGCTCACCTCGCGGCCTTGTGTACGGGGATCATGGTCTTTGCCTGGGTGTGGATCGTCCACGTACCACGCATCTTCGTCAGCACCAGCGACATGATCGCCGTGTTCGAAGCGCCCGCGATCGCAGGCATCGCGTTTGTCATCGCCGGATACCGTAAAGAGCAAGCTGCGCGATCAGTCGCCACGTATCTTGGACCCGAGGCTGGGCCGGACGGTGCCCTCTCTTAGAGGGCAGTCGCGTCTTCCGCTGCCTAAAAGGGCGCACCAATTTCATGTACCGTTTCCGTGAAGGCACGCGTGCACTGATGATGGATTCAGTGCCGCCGATGCCAGAGCACAAAACTGCTGCAGTGCATTCTGCATAGTCTCGCCAACCCAATGCGGCCATGCTTCGTCGATTGCGGATTATTCTGGCCGCAGCGCTAAGGTATAAACGCCCTCCCCTCGCGCCGCGAAGGTATAGAGCGAACTCAACTTCACTCGGACCGCCGGGCATGGCGACACTCCGTGCACGAAGGATGTCGCCGCACCGTCAGCTCCTGCACCATGGAGACGGCAATGCAATCACGCGACGAACATCATCCGGAGAATTGGCACGCACAACAATCGAGTTGGCATTCCGCGCCAGAAGAGCGAGCAACTCTGAACAGGCGTTCATTCCTGCTGGCAGGCACGTTGGCGAGCGGCGCCGCGATGGCGGGATGGTCCACGATTCAGGCACAAGATCTCGATGCTGAGAATCACATCGACCGCAATGTGGATCGCGATATAGCTGGCGCCACGATCGAGCAGTTACAAGCGTACATGTCCGCGGGACAGCTCTCCTCACGCGAGCTCGTGGATATCTATCTGCGCAGGATTGCAGCGATCGATCGTGGATTGGATCTCAGAAGTGTCCTGCAATTGAATCCGGACGTACGTCGTATCGCGGGCCAGTTGGACCGCGAGCGTCGCAGCAATGGGCCGCGCGGGCCGCTGCATGGCATTCCGATCCTACTCAAAGACAACATCGACACGGCCGATCGCATGCGCACTACCGCGGGATCCCTGGCCCTTGTGGGTGCGCCGGCCTTACAGGATGCGACGGTCGCGCGACGACTTCGAGACGCTGGCGCGGTGATTTTAGGCAAAGCCAATCTGAGCGAATGGGCGAACTTCCGCGGCTTCCAGAGCTCGAGCGGTTGGAGTGGCGTCAAAGGACAGTGTCGCAACCCTCATATCCTCGACAGAAATCCGTGCGGTTCGAGCTCAGGCTCGGCCGCCGCAGTCGCCGCAGCACTGACTTCCGTCGCGCTTGGCACCGAAACCGATGGTTCGGTCGTTTGTCCCTCGGGCCAGTGCGGAGTGGTTGGAATCAAGCCGACGGTAGGTCTCACCAGTCGGGCTGGCGTGGTACCGATCTCATCCACTCAAGACACGGTCGGAGTACATGGCCGAAGTGTTGCCGACGCCGCAACTGTTCTCGGTGCGCTCACTGGTATCGATACGAGGGATGGGAAGACATCGAACAGCGCCGGGCGTTTCTTCAAAGATTATCGGCAGTTCGTCAATCCCGACGGACTTGCGGGCGCGCGCATCGGGGTAGCACGACAATTCACCGGCGCGACAACCGAGACCGATGAAGTGTTCGAGCAGTCACTGCAGATAATGCGTGATGCCGGTGCGACCCTGATCGATCCGGTGGAGATCCCGTCGTTCGATGCGTTCAACGCGGATCAATCCGAGATCATCGTGTTGATCTTCGAATTCAAGCGCGATCTGAATGCCTATCTCGCGACGCGTTCAGGCGTGCCTGTGCGCACGTTAGCCGACATCATTCAGTTCAATATCGATCATGCCGACAAGGAGCTCGAGTTCTTCGGCCAGGAGCTCATGGAGTTGGCCCAGGCGGAGGCCTTCAGCGAAGCCGAGTATCAAGAAGCGCTGGTGCGCGGCCCGATGCTTGGAGCCGAACAGGGAATCGATGCAGCCCTGGCTGCGAGCGCACTCGACACGCTCGTCGCACCAACGAACTCCCCAGCGTGGCCGACCGATCTCATCAACGGTGACGCCTTCCTTTTCGGCAGCTCGGGATTCGCGGCCGTGGCCGGCTATCCTCTCGTTTCTGTCACGGGCGGCTTCAGCTTCGACTTGCCCGTTGGCATCACTTTCATGGCGTCCGCATGGAGTGAACCGACGCTCATCCGGATCGCCTCGGGATTCGAAGCAGCCGCAGAGGTACATCGCCGACCAAGATTCCTGAAAACCTTCGATGAAGATAGGCATCATCATTGGCGTGCGCAGTCAAAGAGCGACCATGTCACGGCAGCGGGTGCTGGTCTTACAAGAGCCCAACAGCCCGGATCGCGACTCGATTCGTTCCTGGTGCCGAAACTGCGGCGGCCGATGTATTTGTAAGAGTGGATGCTTTACGGTGCCGGAGAGGACCTATTGGAACAGCGCAGATCCGAGGATCCCACTCCGGCACTGAGCCGTTAAAGGCTCGACGTTCGCTTCCTACTCGCGCTTGCGTCAGTTTGCCGCAAGTACCCGGGCTCCAATCACCCGGAGGCCTCGAGCAACGCGACAACCATTTCGCTAATCGGCGTCGCAATCCCATGCTTGCGACCAAGGCGCACGATCACGCCGTTTCGCGCATCGATTTCCATTTGCCGGCCGGCGAGACGATCGGCATGAATCGAGTTGATGGAGTCAGGTGTGCCGCGGTAGCCAGCGATAATGGTTTGCGCGAGAGACTCGTCCAGTAGTGCGCCCTCAGCGCGACCCACCGCGGTGCACTCGCGAATGATGCTCTCCATGATCTTCGCTACGCCATCGTGGCGAGCAATGATCGCCGGCTTCAATACGATTGCAGAGAGGGCGCCGGCAGCGTTGAGGCACAGCTTGCGCCAGACCTCGCTTTTGAAGTCGACCGTCTGCGACACGTCGATGGGAGTGTGTGCGAAGAGTTCGACGAACCGCGATCCGACCGACCCTTCGGGCACAACCATCCGTCCATTCCTGCGCTGAGATACTCGGCCTGGTGCTGCGCGCTCCGCGGGCACATCCACCATGACGGGAAGAATGCTCGTACGTGGCAGGAACGATTCGAATCGTTCAACGTGCTCGACGCCGTTCTGCAGAATGGCCACGACAGTCTGAGTGTCGCAAAACCCTTCGAACCAGGTCGCAGCCGCGTTCGCGTCGTACGTTTTGGTGGTCACGAGCACCCAATCAACAGGCTTTGCTTCACGCACATTAGTGATCACGTGCGGGGCAACGCGAAGGACTTGCTCAGGAGTCCGCACTTCGATGTCACTTAAAGGCGAGCGGGCGGCAATCACCACATCGCTCGATGCGTTCTGCATCAACCAAGCTGCGATCGTACTGCCAATTGCGCCCGGCCCGATGACCGCAATCTTCGTCACGAGAGACTCCCAGTTAGTAACTGCAAGCCTCGGATGTTAGGCGATGCAAAGAGAATTTTCTCACCGATACGTGCATGCGATGATGGCCCTCCATCATTTCCTCACTGCGCCGCCGCCGCGAGATTGCGTGGCGCCTCGCGAAACAGGGAACTCTGCACGAGAGCGAACCTCGACAAGAAGGTTCTCGCAGAGCGCGCAGAGGTTAAGAAAGTGAATCGCGGATCTATGCTCATCCGTCAGGTCAGACCTGTGGCAGGACTCAGAGCCGGGACTCAACGGCGCGGAGTCTGCTTCTTGCGCGCCCCGATCGTCCCAGTCGCCGCAGCTCGCACAATGCGACGGAAGCTGGGGCATTCCATATGGCTCGGCGCGCGACACGCAGCGGCATGTCGCAGGCCGTCGCGCATCGAGCTGAGCTTAACGATCGTTGCGTCGAGCTCGTCGGCTTTTGCGAGCAGCATTTGCCGATCGATGCGCGGCCGTCCGTCCGAGCTGAACATGCGCGCGATCTCTTCCAGCGAGAATCCGGCAGCGCGGCCGACTGCGATCAACGCGAGCCGCTCTAGAACAGCAGCATCGAATAGACGACGCAGTCCGTGCCTACCAATGGATCTGATCAGGCCTTTCTCTTCGTAGTAGCGCAACGTCGAGGCAGGAACGCCGGAATGCCGCGCTACCTCGCCGATGTCCAGATTCTTCATCCTCTTGACCTCAAGTCGACTTGAAGTGGCACAGTCTCACTTGCACTTGAGCTCGAGGCAAGCAAGGGGAGTACCAAAGCATGCATGATGCACTGAGATTCGTGATGTGCGCACTCTTGGTGGGCGCGATCGCAACGGCGTTTATGGACATCGTCGCCGTGTTCCGAAAACGATTATCCAACGTTCCCGCTGCAGACTATGGGCTAGTGGGCCGATGGCTCGCCTATTTGGCACATGGACGCTTTCGCCACAATTCGATTGCCGCCGCGCCGCCTTTTCGCGGCGAGCTGGTGATTGGCTGGAGCGCGCATTATCTAGTCGGCACAGTGTTCGCCGCCCTGTTGCTTGCGATCTGGGGGATCGATTGGATTTGTCGGCCAACGATCGGTCCCGCATTGATCGTCGGCGCCGGCAGCGTTGTGGCACCTTTCTTCATCATGCAACCAGGAATGGGCCTCGGCATCGCCGCGAGCCGCACTCCTCATCCTGTAACCGCCCGTATTCGCAGTCTGATCGCACACACGATTTTCGGTACTGGTCTGTATGTCGCGGGTCTAGTCACGAGCTTGATTGCCGCTCGACAGTGGACCCTTTGTTAACGCAGGCGCACGCGGGGCCGAACTGAACCTAATCTTCGCAACGATGACAGTTTCACCGCGCGCAGGTGCCCACTGCAGGCAGTCAGCTTTCCCCCGATACCTTTAGGTCAAGAATGGTCGTGGTTTGAGGCTTCTCTTGCTCGATTCGCAGAGGCCAAGGCCCGATAAACACGTACTCCGTGATAAATTCGGAAATTCGGCATTTCGCTTTGCCGATGAACCGAACTTTAGCCTGTAAACACCGTCGAGCTTTCATGAAATCCACTTTCCCTGCCACTTTCCCTGGCCGTTTTCTCACGCTGTTTTTCGCTGGCATTTCCACGCTTTGCGCTCAGACGCTCGAGCTCGAGCAGGCCGAGCGGGTGCCCCATCCGGTCGTCGATCCGGCTTCCGAGGAGGCGCAACTGGCCATCCAACGCTTCAGCTTGCCGCCGGGTCTAGAGGCGAAGCTTTGGGCTGCCGAGCCCATGTTAGCGAATCCGGTCGCGATCGATTTCGACGAGAAAGGACGCTTGTTCGTCTCGGAGACATATCGGTATCGCACCAGCGTCTTGGACATTCGCGACTACATGCAGATGCTGGAGTTGGATCTGGCGGCGCGCACGATCGAGGATCGAAGCGCGATGATCCACAAGGTGTTCGGCGATCAAGCGAAGGAGTTTTCGATCGAGAGTGAAGTCGTGCGCTTAGTCGAAGACACAGACCATGATGGTGTCGCGGATTCCTCCACGATATTCGCCGATGGATTCGATAGCGAGCTCGATGGCATTGCATCCGGCGTGCTCGCGCGCAAAGGCAAGGTCTGGTTCACGAACATTCCGAGCCTGTGGCTGCTCGAACAAGACGCCTCGGGACGCAAAGCGGGAGCGCGCACGGAGCTACTTCGTGGCTTTGGCGTGCGGTTCAATTACACCGGTCATGACTTCCATGGCCTCGCGATCGGTCACGATGGCAAGCTGTACTACTCGATCGGCGATCGTGGCTCGCACGTGAAAGGCAAAGAAGGCCAGATCGTGTCGGTGCCCGATGAAGGCGCCGTGTTCCGCTCGAACCTGGATGGCAGCGAGTTCGAATTGGTCGCGCGAGGCTTGCGCAATCCTCAGGAGCTCGTTTTCGACGAGTACGGTAACTTGTGGACCGGCGACAACGACAGCGACCAAGGCGATCTCGAACGTCTAGTCTATGTGGTCGAAGATGGCGACAGCGGTTGGCGGGTTGGCTATCAACACGCACCGTTAGGTAAAGGCGGCCCTTGGCTGCGTGACAGTCTTTGGAAACCCCGCTTCAAAGGTCAGCCGGCGTACCTCTTGCCGCCGATCGCGAACATCGAAGACGGTCCGTCGGGACTTACCTACTATCCTGGCACTGGCCTGTCGCCCGAATTCCGCGGACATTTCTTCATCACCCATTTCAAAGGCAGCATCGCTCGCAGCGGCATACAAAGCTACACCGTACGTCCGGATGGCGCCGGGTTCGCCGTGACGAGCAGTCAAGCGTTCATGGGTGGTTTGCTCGCGACCGATATCACGTTTGGTCCAGATGGCGTTCTATATGTCGCGGACTGGGTCGAAGGCTGGCCCAAGTCCCGCCGCGGCCGAATCTACGGCATCACGCCGATCAAGCAAGATCCGGTACAGAAAGCGCTGAGTGCCGAGCTTGCGAAGCTTCTTGCCGAAGGCTTCGAGAATAAAGACAACACGACACTGCGCAGACTTTTGGCGCATCCCGATCGTCGCGCGCGTCTCGAAGCGCAGTTCGCGCTCGTCGATCGCGGACGCAATAGCATCAAATTATTCACCGAAGTGGCGACGAACTCCGTGTCCGCACGCCTTGCAAGACTTCATGCCGTTTGGGGTTTGACTCAACTCGGCCGCACTCATAAGGAATCCGCATCCGTTTTGCTCAAGCTGCTCGACGATCTCGACTCTGAAGTGCGCGCGCAGGCCGCCAAAGGTCTGGGCGATCTCGAGCATGCCGCCGCTTATGACGGACTGGTTAGCAGGCTGGAAGACAGCGCGCCGCGCGTCCAGTTCTTTGCGGCTCAGAGCCTCGGCAAACTCAACCGGGCGGAAGCCTCCGCTGCGCTCCTCGCTTTGTTGCGCCGTAATGCAGATCAAGACGTACACGTGAGACACGCAGCCGTACATGCACTTGCGAAGATAGGCAAAACACCCGCACTCGAGGCGGCTGTGAAAGACGCATCTCCTGCCGTCCGGCTCGGCGCGGTGCTCGCCTACAGAGTGTTGAAGGATCCAGCAGTCGCAGACTTCTTAAACGATGCGGACCCCTACGTCGCGCGCGAAGCAGCGCTCGCAATCAACGACGAACCGGTCGAAGGGGCCTATCAAGCGCTGGCACAAAAGCTTGCTCAGGCACCGTTGGCCGATGAACAATTCGTTCTGCGCGCGATCAACGCGAACTTCCGTTTGGGAGCAGCTCTCAATGCCCGCGCGTTGGCGCAGTTCGCGACGCGTAAGGACGCGAGTGAATCGTTGCGCGTCGAAGCGCTTGCGCAACTGGGCTTGTGGGGAGACGTGCCACAGAGAGATCGACTCGTCGGCGTGTATCGGCCGCTACCGGGACGCGATGTCACTGAAGCCGCTAACGCGTTGGCGCCAGTTGTTCCATCGCTCCTGGAAGAATCCCCTCAGCAGGTACAGCTTGCCAGCGTGCAAGCCGTCGGAACTCTGCAGTTGCGCTCCGCCTCAGCGGCACTCTTGTCCGCAGTCGCGAACGAAAACGCGCCCGCGTCGGTGCGTAGCGAAGCACTTGCCGTATTGGACAAGTTCAACAGTCCGCAGATCGATCAAGGGATCGCTGCGGCCGAGAAATCGAGTGCGCCGGAGCTCAGAACCGCCGCGTTACAGATCCTCGCTCGCCGATCCCCAGAGCGTGCGCTGCCCGTGATTCGCAAGCTCGCGAGTGAGGGGACGGAATCGGAGCAACAAGCTGCTTTCCTGGCATTGACTCAACTCAACCGCCCAGAAACACCGCAGTTGCTGCTGCTCGGGCTCGATCGCTTGGCCGCAGGCAAGATTCACCCCGGCGCCCAGGTTGAATTGTTGGACGCCGTCGAGAAGAGCACGAATGCAGATGTGCAAGCGCGCTGGCAGAAGGTACAAGCTCAGTGGGCTGCAAGCGGCGATGCACTCGCTCCATTCCGCGGCGCGTTGGTCGGCGGAAATTCATGGCGTGGTCGCGAGATGTTCGAGGGGCATCCAGTGCTGCCTTGCGCTCGCTGCCACAAGATCAACGGCGATGGCGGAGAAGCAGGCCCCGATCTCACCTTGATCGGCGCGCAGAAGTCCCCGGAATATCTGCTCGAATCGGTAATCAAGCCGAACTTGCACATCGCGGCAGGCTTCGACGTAGTGACGCTCACGCTCAAGAGCGGTGAGATCGAAACCGGCTCGCTGGTCAGCGAATCGGCTAATCAGATCGTACTCAAGCGTGCCGATGGCTCGCAGGCCACGATCGATGCGAAGCAAGTCGCGTCCCGACAATCCGCTCCATCGAGCATGCCCGAGATCTACGGTCAGATCATGTCGCGCTCCGAAATGCGCGACATGATCGCGTTCCTCCGGGGCCTAAACGAAGCGATGCCGAGCATCGGCTCTAAACCCCGTGCGATGAGCTCGACACCAATGCCTTCGAGTTCGGGCGGGCACGAGTAGAGTGGTGTGATGAAGTGACAAGGTGATGAGGTGATGACGACAGATCGGGAGGAAAACCTTCCGCTCTTCCGTCGTTCCTCATCGCTGTCGCGGGATCAGCTTCTTTCCGTCTTTATCAACCTCATCGCTCCATCACCTCATCACCCACTCGCTGCTTCTTTTCCGCTCGCTGTTCTGCGGGCTTCGCGTAGCTCGCGAGATTGAACGCGGTGTTCACGAGCGCAAGGTGCGAGAACGCTTGCGGGAAATTTCCCAGCATGCGCTTTTGCTTCGGATCGTATTCTTCCGCTAACAGACCAACATCGTTGCACAACGCCACCAGGCGCTCGAACAAGTTCTTGGCGTCTTCAATTCGGCCCGTCAGCGCATACGCATCGGCCAGCCAAAAGCTACAAGCAAGGAAAGCGCCCTCCCCGGTTGGCAGCCCATCGTCCGTTTCGCTGGTGTGATAGCGAAGCACCAGTCCATCTCGCAGCAGCGTGCGTTCGATTTGCGCGACCGTTCCTACGATGCGAGGATCGTCCGGCGGCAAGAAGCCAAGCTGCGGCAGGAGCAGCAAGCTCGCATCCAACTGCTTGGAGCCATACGACTGCACGAATGATCCGAGCTCAACATCGAAACCACGCTCACATATTTCCTTGTGGATCTCATCGCGGATCGCGCGCCAGCGATCGACAGGTCCATCGAACCCGCACGTCTCGGCATCTTTGATCGATCGATCGAACGCAACCCAGCACATGGCTTTCGAATAGGTAAAATGCTGCGGCGGCCCACGCACCTCCCAAATGCCGTAGTCCGGCTTGTTCCACATGCCTTCGAGGAAGTCGAGGAGCTCGCGCTGCAGATCCCAAGCACGCCCGACTCGATCGACAGTGCCTCTGCGACCCTGGTGTAGCGCATCGAGAACTTCGCCGATGACATCGAGCTGAATCTGACTCGATGCTTCATTGCCGATACGAATCGGCGCGGAGGAGGCGTATCCGGGCAACCAATCGACCTCCCACTCGGTTAAGCGACGCTCGCCAGCAACACCGTACATGATCTGCAGCTGCTCAGGACTCCCTGCAATCGCGCGCAACAACCAATCTCGCCACGCCAGGGCCTCTTCGTAGTAGCCGGCATTCATGAAGGCGAGCAATGTCATCGTCGCATCACGCAGCCAACAGTATCGATAGTCCCAATTACGCACGCCGCCAAGGTGCTCGGGGAGTGAAGTGGTCGGCGCCGCGACAATGCCACCGGTCGGCCGATAGATCAGCGCGCGCAGCGTGATCAATGATCGTGTGACCTGCTCGCCATAGGAGTCGGGACACTCCATGCGACCGATCCACTCTTGCCAAAAATCCGCGGTGTCGTGCAAGGACGCATCGAAGTCCGGCAGCGTCGGAGTCGGAAGGTGCGATTGACAATACGTCAGCGAGAACGCAACTCGCTCACCCGCCTTCAATGTGAAGTCCCCGACGGTCCGCATGTCCTCGCCATGCAATGGGATAGGCGCATGTAGGACCAGCATGTCTGGACCCGCAACCGCCCGCCAAATCTCAGGTGATTCTCGCGTCACCCAAGGTACGATGCGGCCATAGCCGAAGCGAATCACCAATTCGAACCGCATCGATACCTGACCCTGCTCACAGGTGACGATGCGAATCAGATCCGACGATCGCCCTCGTGGCGGCATGAAATCGGTGACGACCACGAGACCCGTAGGCGTCGTAAATTTCGTGTCTAGAATCAGTGTGCCGGGACGATAGCTGCGAGTGATCTTCTTGATTTCATCTGGCTGCACCAGCCAGCGGCCATTCTCCGGAGTACCCAATAGCGCTGAGAAGCTCGCATCCGAATCGAACCGCGGCCAGCACAGCCAATCGATCGAGCCCTGTTTGGACACGAGCGCGGCCGTCTCGCAATCGCCGATCAATGCATAATCTTCAATCGGAGTAGTCATGGTGCGTTTCGGTCCCTTGATACAGGTTCAGCCCCCGGAGTCCACTAGCGTGCCGTAGTCCGGGTGCTTCTCCAGATAGCGTTCGACGAACGAGCACCTTGCCACGATCTTCTCACCTCGATCTCGCACGAGATCAAGCGCGCCCTTCACCAACGCCGAGCCGAGGCCTTGTCCGGACAATGCATCCGGAACATCGGTGTGATCCAAACTCAATACATCGCCTAATCGACGGTAGCTGATAAAGGCCATGCCTTTGTCCGTCTTGAGCTCGAACCGGGATGCCGTCGTGTTATCCGTGACCTCATTCGCCATTCGCCATACCTCTTCCTCGTTGGAAACCTAAACGTCCACTAGGCAAGCGTCATACGAGATCCACAACTCCATCTGTACTGCCCAGAATCGAGCGGATTGTTGCTGCCCTGGTGGTTCATCTGCGCTGTATCGTTTTTCCCTCTAGGGAAAGCCGTTCGGATGCCATCATGAGTACTCTACAGATCATCGGTCGAAGCAGTTCCCACTTCACCCGGCTGGCGCTCATCTTCGCCTATGAGCTCGACGTGCCATTCGAGTTCAGGGCGGTCTACGACATGACGCAACTGAGTCCGGAAATCTATGCGGGCAATCCTTCTTTGAAGCTGCCGATCCTTCGATCAGAAAACTCGGTGCTGTTCGGCTCGCAGAATGTTTGCAGAGCCATCGCCGATCGCGCGCAGGGTACGCGCCGGCTCGTATGGCCAGAACAACTGCCGGACGAACGGTGTCGCAACGCGCACGAGCTCGTCGCTCACTGCATGAGCGCGCAGGTGCAACTCATATTCGGCACCGCGGTCTGCAAACTGCCGCCCGACAATCTCTACTTCATCAAAGCACGCACTGGCTTCGAAGCATCGCTCGCTTGGCTGGACGCCCATCTGCTGCAGGTGCTCGATGCGCATCCCCCTCACGAGCTCAGCTACTTCAAAGCTGCTCTGTTCTGCTTGATGGACCATCTGCACTTTCGCGAGACGGTCTCTCCGAAGCCTTATCCATCGCTCCTGCGCTTCGCCGAGGAGTTCTCGTTACGGCCTTCCGCGAAAAAAACTCCATATCGATTCGACACGCCACCGACGAGCTAGGGCTGCGCTACGACTCGTTTCAAGAGCCGACGAGTTACTTCGTCGCAGACGCTAGGATCTCCTACCGCGGCGGCAGGATGTTGCTCCACGTTTCTGTGAGCACGTCAGTGCCGCTTTGAAGGAAACCACGCAGCTCGGTGGATTCGTTGCGCTTGAGCTGCTTGACGCGCACCGTCATGCGCCATGCGCCTGTCGCATCGACGCGATAGGCATTGCTTTCGATGATCTTCCCATTCGCAGGCGCGGTGACGACCGCCTTCACTTCCGCATCGGGTTTCAGTGCGTCGAGCGATGGGCCGGTGAAGTCCACGACGAATTGTTGCTCGTCCTCCGCTAATTCCGCATAGCCGCGGCCGACACGTGTTTGCACCACCCATCCACCAGGCGGACGCTGCATATCCTTGCCTTGCCACCGCAGGCGATAAGCAAAATCCAGCGCTTGCCCCGGCGGGGGCTGCTGGTCTGGCACCCAGTAGGCAACGATGTTGTCGTTCGTCTCATCTGGCGTCGGTAGTTGAAAGAGCTCGACACGACCAGGCCCCCAAGTTCCGACAGGCTCGACCCAAGCGCTCGGTCGCAGCTCGTAAGTGGCTTCAGGATCCTCGTAGCTGCTGAAATGTCTGTCCCGCTGCATCAAGCCGAAGCCGCGCAATGTGCGCATCGAGAACGATGTCGTCAGCGCACTCTTTGGATTGAGCAGCGGACGCCAGATCCACTCGCCTTGGCCCGTCGCAACCATCAGCCCATCTGAGTCGTGCACTTCAGGGCGAAAGTCCGTGCGGTGCGGCTGATTCTCGCCGAAGAAAAACATACTCGTCAGCGGCGCAAGCCCGAGCGTCGCAACCTTCTCGCGAAGGAAGATACGAGCTCGAACATTCACCGTGGTTTCGGTCCCCGGCTGAATGTCGAATTGATACGCACCGCTCGATCGTGGGGAGTCCAGCAACGCATAGACGGTGAGCGTCTTTGCATCAGCCGCGGGTTTCACCAGCCAGAACTCGCTGAAGCGTGGGAACTCCTCACCTTTGCCGCCGACCGTATCGATCGCCAAGCCCCGCGCCGATAACCCCCAGCGCTGCCCGGCTCCCAACGCGCGGAAGTAACTCGCGCCGAGGAATACGATCAGCTCATCCTTATATCCAGTATTGTTCAGCGGGTAGTGCGCGCGAAAACCCGCGAAACCCAAATCACCCCACTTCTGTGGAGATAGCTTGTTCTGCCCATAATCGAAGTCCGAGCTTCGGTATCGAATATGGCGCACGCCACTGGGCGTCACTTCATTGATCAGTACCGGGTCTGTTTGGAATTTGCCTAGATGAAAAAACATCATCTCGAACGGCACGTTCTCAGTGCGCCATAGCGCATGGTCGGGTCGGAACCGGATGTCCCGGTATTGATCGTAGGTCAACGCCGCCAACTCGGCCGGCGGTTTGCGATCCACGACCCGGTAAGGTTTGCCTGCCTGCTCTTCCGCCCGCGCAGCAACGTCCTCGAAATCGAAAGCGCCAGCCGGTGCACACAGACAAGCAGCCAACAGCGCACCAAGGAAAGCAAACGGCTTTTGGATCCGTGAAGTGTACGAAGCGGAAAATTGGAAGGTTATTTGCATAATTCTGGGTACGATTTCAGCCGAACACGTGATGGAATGAAGATAACACGTGACCGAGCAAAGCGTTCCGTAGGGCGCGGGTGATTGAGGCTCCAGTCGCCGCGTCAGACAGGCGCCAGAGTGCCTATCTTGCGTGGTCGACTTCTCGGCAACGACCAATCTTTAGCGACTTACCTTTCCAAACAGCAGGCTTCATCCATGTACCCCTGGCTTCGCCTCATACATGCCAACCTCGCCTTGCTAGGTGCGCAGCGTGTAGACACGCTCGCGATCACACGTGTACGCCTGCGCGTGTGGCCGAATGATTTGGATTTCAATCTGCACGTGAACAATGGCAGATACCTCACCCTTGCAGACATCGCGAGAATGCATTGGTTCATGAGCACTGGCGTTTGGGAAGCCGCGCGAGGCTCGCGAGCGATTCCAATCGTGGGCGATGCGCTCGCGAAATTCCGTAAGGATCTTCGCGTGTTTCAGAGTTTCGACATCGAAACACGTATGCTTGGTTGGGACCATCGTTGGGGCTTTCTCGAACATCGCTTCGTTCGGGCAGGCCGCGTGCTAGGAGTCGTGGCAATACGAGGCGTGTTCAAAGGCCCGGATGGGCCGATGGAACCGAGCGCACTACTGAGCTCCTTGGGAAAACCGACACAATCACCGCCTCTGCCACAGTGGATCGTCGATTGGAATGCCGGTTGCGAATCGTTGTCGCAATTGCTTCGAGACGAGGAACAGGAGACAGGCTTGCGCTAAGCTTGGGGGCATTCGCGCTTCGAGGAGTCCGATAAACCGCTAAGGATGACTCAAGGTCGTTTCGACGTGATGCGTATCGGTGTACTCCGTGAGCTCCGCGATGCGATCTCGGTCGAACTTGCAGATCCAGCAGTAGCGATTCTCGTAGAGCCGCCCGGTCTTTGTCTTCGCTCCGCCTTGAAACTCAACGACGACCACGTCGCCTTCAGTCACGAAGCGCGCTGCCTTGGCCTTGTACTTTTCCGCAAACTGCGAAAACAGCGGCTTCAGCAACTGCGATTGCACCGCCGCTTTGCCTCGGTACGTTCCTGACCAGGCAATCGTCCCGCTGATCGTCCAACGAACATCGTCGGCCAATAGATCGAAAAACGGCTTGCCATCTCCCTTCTCCAGCGCGGCGAAGGCTTGCTCGAGAAGGGTTCGATTCGCTAGCGTATTCATGGTCGGCGGCTAAAGAGCAGTTATTCGCGTTGGAGTCGGCGATCTTGAGTCCAGGGCCAATGACGCTTAATTAAGCGGCATGTTGGCGGTTGACCATTGACGGTTGGCAGCAAGAGCGGCCGTCTTTGTCCGGCCGTCAACTGCCAACCGTCAACGTTAACTAGATGCCATTGAGTCTAGGGCAAACAATTGAGCTTGCTCACTAGTAACTCTGCGCAAATAATGCGGAAAATCCCGTTGTAAGGATGTCGCCCCAAGCTCACCCAAAGCTCAGCGCGCATTCGAGCCGCGGACGCAGGCTTCGATATTGTTTCCGTCAGGATCGAGCACGAAGGCACCATAGTACTGACCGGCGCCGACGCGCGGACCGGGCTTGCCGTTGTCCCGTCCACCTGCGGCCAATGCAGCGCGATAAAACTCATCGACCACGGCTTTGCTCGGCGCGCTGAACGCGATATGTGTTTGGTTCAGGCCCGCGCTCGAACCTTTCGCCCAGTAGGAGGGTTTCGAGGTTCCGATCCAAAGATAGGGAATAGGCTGCTCTGCGCTGCGACCCAGCAGAAATGACTCTTCGCCGTTGTCGATCGTCGCAAGACCAAGCGCTTTCGCGATCGCATCGTAGAAGCGACGCGAGCGGCCGAGATCGATTACGACGAAGCCTGTGTGGTCGAGCATGACCGCTTAACAAATTCGGCTACAAGTTGTTCCCTCGATTACGCACAACACTTTGAAGAAGCGCTATTCAGGCCAGAAGTCGTAGTTCTCCGACCAGTCGTTTTTTACATCACCGCGAATCGTGCGCAACGCTTTGCGGCGGCCCGAGATAGCTAGGACGCAGACCTCCGGCGTCGATCACGATCCTCTCGAGCACGACACCCGGCGTTACCATCCAAATTTTCAATGTGTGCTTGCCGGGCAGGGCGATTGTGTGAGCGGATGTGACGCGTCGAATGCCTTCAGCGACGGCCCGCTCCCAATTCGGCGATGACCAAGTGTCGAGCTTGACGATTTGCGGCTTCGCATCGTCGAACGACACGGCGATCCGCAAGCCATCGCCGGACTGAAAGTCCAACGATGGCGCGCAATGCAATTCGACCTTCACCTCCCCAGCCGATGTCAGGAACAGGTCATATTCGAGCCGGGCCGTTTTGCCGCCTAGTACGCGAGTTGCCGCCGTCACAGGATAAATCGTCACGCCGCCGAGCGTTCGACCGAAGTCGGGCAGCGTCTTCCAGCGGGCGTCACGTTCATCGATGGCTCGCGTGTAAAGAGGCGCGTCGATCGCGATCACGCGGTCGCTCTCGATGAAGCCTTTGAAGCCGCGCGGTGGACGATTCGCAGGATTGTCGATCGGCAACTGTACGGCCAGCTTTTCGCCCGTGCTGGTCTGGATATCGATAGTCGCGGAGGAAGTGCCGCTCGGCGCGGCATTCCAGTCGACATCGAAAGTAACGCGCACGGTTTTAGCGATCGCACCTGACGGTTTATCGATGCCGAGCCAAGTGCTACTCGAGCTGATCTTGTACTCATAAGGCGCTCCGCCACGATTGAACAACTCGATCCATCGCGTGCCGCGCGTCATCGCATCTAGAGGCGGCAGCGTTGCAGGTTTCGCACCGTACGAAGGCCACGCTACATCGCTACCCTCGATTGCCATTGCGGGCGCCGCTCCACGACGCGGATGCACTTCACTGATAGGCGGCATCACTTCGAGCTCAGGCTGCTGCCAATAGGTATAGCCGATGTTGATCTGAGCCATCATGTGGTTCCATCGACCACCATTCATCTCGTGATACTCGCGCGCCAGGCGTTCGTCCGCTGCAAACCAGTCGCGAGCCCGTTGTGCTTCCACAGCCGCATCGGTTCTGCCTTGCAACCCATAGAGGCGATTGCGACCGACGGCGACATACATCTCCTGAACAGCGGCGCTCGCCGTCACTGGATATAGAACGAGCTGAAAGAATGCATCTTGCGCGTCCGCGGAGAGTTGTGGCTTGAGACGCGTCGCCCGATCGGCGAGGTCGCGCCATTGCTCGAGGATTCTCTGCGCTTCCTCATAGTTGGTTAAAGAAAAGGTGTCCGGCGCGAGCATCTCGGGCTTTCGCAACGAGTTCAGTTTTGTATAGCCGTTGATCAGCGAGGCGATCTCTTCTGCGTGGGTGGCGCCGAACTCGCGGGCCGCCCAGGTGCGTGAATACCGATCGATCTGATCGTAAGACAGGCGCGCCGGATTCCAAGCCATCGTCAAGAAGAACTCGATCGGGAATTCCATCGGCTTCAAATCACCGACATTCACGATCCAGATACGGTTCGCGCCGTACTGCCATGCAAGATTCATTTGCTCTTGAATCTTCGTAATCGGCACCGTGTTGATCCACTTATAGTTGCGCGGACCGCCGACGTAGTCGAAGTGATAGTACACACCCGCACCGCCCGGCCGATCCCGCTCGGCAGGAGTAGGCAGGCGGCGGATATTTCCCCAATTGTCATCGCACCAGAGCAACGTCACGTCATCCGGCACTCGCATCCCTCGCTCGTAATAGTCCTGCACTTCCTTGTAGAGGGCCCAGAGCTGAGGAATTTTCTGCGGCGGACGATCCAGCACCTCGCTGAGGATGGTGCGTTGGTCCGCGACGATCTTCTCTAGCAGAGCGACATTTGTCTCTTCGGACATTGCTTCATCGCCATCGCCACGCATGCCGATGGACATGATGTTTTCGAAATCACGCGTGCGCTCGACGCTGCTACGCCAGAACTGTTGCAGCGCTTCGGCGTTGGTCGCGTAGTTCCACGGCCCCCGACCGTGGCGGCGCCATTCGGCATGCGCGCGCATCAACGGCTCATGATGCGAAGTACCCATCACGATTCCGTACTCGTGTGCCAACGGCGCGTTACGCGGATCGTCATCGTTGAACGCGCTACCCCACATTGCCGGCCACAGATAATTACCACGCAGGCGCAGGATCAGCTCGAACACATGAGCGTAGAACTCGTGATTGAAGCCGCCGAATTTCTCGCGCGCCCAGCCGCTCAACGCGGGTGCCTCGTCGTTGAGAAAGATGCCGCGATATTTCACTACCGGCTCGCCGACCACATAGCGGCCATGTCTAACGAACACCGCATCACGCCGCACCGTCGGCACATCCGCCCACCAGTACCAAGGCGAAACACCCATTTGAGTCGACAAGTCGTACAGACCATAAATCGTGCCGCGCCTATCACTGCCTGCGATAACGATGGCTCGATCGACACCGGCTACAGGTCGATCGACGACCTCGACCACAAAGGATTCCCATTTACCACGTACGTCGTCGACCTCGAGTTTGCCGCGCGATATCAAGTCATCGATCGGCACGCTGTTGCCGATCGTGCCGGCAATGATCAACACATTCGCATCGGGTTTCTCAGTCGCGAGTTGCGGGCGAGCGCCGGTCACGCGCTCTATGTCCGCCTGAACATCGCGCGCGGCGCGAAGGACACCGGCATGATCGCCGGGATCCAACCATAACGAGGTGGCGCGACCTTCGGCATAAACAGCTGCCGCACGCGACTCTCCCTTGAAACCAACGTAAGACGTCTCGCCGAATCCTGCATACGCGGCGCTGCACATCAGGCACGCCAAAATCGGCAACCATGCGACCAAGTAAGTGCGCGCTCGATTCATAAGCGTCTCAATGCCTGTGTAAAAGATGTCAGTGTGGCAGCTGAGGATGCGAGTGACAAACAGCGCGGGGACGCTCCTCGTCTTAGGGGACGCTCCTCGTTCTCGAGGAGTGTCCCCTGTGCAGAACTCCGGTGGTAGTGGCGACACTCCTCGAGTGCGAGGAGCGTCCCCACCCTAATTTTGTGCACTCAAAGAAAGCCCTGGGACGCGACTCAACTCTTGCGATATCTGCGCACTAATTGCTCTGAGCTTTGGCACTCGCTCGCGAATGAGCTTTGATTTCGTGGTTCGCTTCGAATGACTCGAGCTGTTGAGGGCTGCGACGATACGGCGGGCTTGGTCGAATACCGGAACGGCAACAGCGACTACTCCATAAGCCAACTCGTCTTCGACGGCCGAGTAACCTACGCGCCGACATTCATCCACGAGTTTGCTCAACTTGATCGTGTCGGTGACGGTTTGATCAGTGAGCGGAACGATGTTTGCAGCTTGCCAATACTGCTGCAGTCGTTCGGAAGACAACCCCGCAAGCAATACGCGGCCTGTCGATGTCGCGTAAGCCGGAAAGCGACTGCCAACATGCGCCTCTAGACGCAGCAACGTACGCGCGGACGCGCGTGCGATGTACACCACCTCGGTGCCATCGAGCACGGTGAGCGCAGCTGAATCGCCTGTTTGACTCGCTAGATCTTCGAGATAGGTCTTCGTGAGTGTCTCGACGTTCATCGACTCCAGATACGCGGCGCCGAGCTCCAGCACTTTCGGACGCAAGAGGAAGTTGCGTCCTGACTGCATGACATACCCGAGCTCCGCGAGTGTGAGCAGGCATCGACGCGCGGTCGCAGCAGACAAATTGCTGCGGCTCGCGATCTCGCTCAACGTCAACGAGGGCGCACCCTGCGAAAGCGCGCGGATCACATCCAATCCCTTCGCGAGTCCGCCCATCGCTTCGCGTCTGGGCTCTGCATTGTTGCGTTTCATCCGCTTACTTTATTTCGCTATCCGAAAAAGGAAAGACCCTCGTAGGCACCGGCTTGACACTGTACGGGCTTGAGGCTCACGATTATTCGCAATACGAATGTATTTTCGCTATGCGAAAAATACCACAGCCGGAAACGAGGGGGTATCTGGACGATGAAGATCGGCTCGCAAGCGTTTCGCTCCTCGGCGATCTCGTGCTCGAACGAACAAACGATCGTCGTGCGCGGCTTCGATCTGTGTGCCGAGCTGATAGGCAAAGCAACCTTCACGGATTTAGCTTGGCTACTCGTAGCGGGTTCGTTGCCGAACGATTCGCAGCGGCGAATGTTGGATGCAACCCTGGTCGCGATCGCGGAGCACGGCTTAGTACCCAGCGTTCAAGCCAGTCGCATGACGTTGGCTGCCGCGCCGGAGGCGCTGCAAGGCGCCGTCGCAGCCGGCATTCTCGGCTGTGGGTCCGTCATCCTCGGCGCCGCCGAGACGGCCGGTCATTTACTCCATG
Source organism: Steroidobacter sp. (assembly GCA_025929585.1). GTDB lineage: Bacteria > Pseudomonadota > Gammaproteobacteria > Steroidobacterales > Steroidobacteraceae > Steroidobacter. Next base: position 36,954 of record JAICPY010000016.1, on the reverse strand, counting down.
ACGTCGTCGAACGATCGAGCACGGCAGCGCTTCATGATGCTTCTATCCAAGTCGTGCAAGAGCATCGCAGCGGGCGTCGCCCCGTGCCGGGTTTTGGCCATCCATTGCATAAGGACTTCGATCCGAGAGCAAAAAAGCTCATCGAGATTGCCGAAGAATGTGGGACGCGCGGATCCCATGTAGACGCGGTGCTCGAGGTTCAGGGTGTCATCCCACAGATCATCGGCAAACCTCTCGCGTTGAATGTCTCCGGTGCCATCGCGGCCGTGCTGCTCGATGCAGGCTATCCACTGCTCGCGCTGAAAGGCGTGCCAATCCTCGCACGCACGGCAAGTTTGGTCGGCCACCTGCTCGAAGAACAGCACCGTCCCGTGGGCTTCGTGCTATCGCATGCAGGCGCGCAGGCAATCGACTATGACGGCGCGGTTCCACCTGGCTACAGCGCGACAACATCCCGGAGCGAACCATGAACTCGGTGCTCTCCGGAATCCGCATCGTCGAGCAAGGGACCTTCATTACCGGACCTTGCACCGGAATGATGTTGGCCGATCTGGGCGCCGATGTGATCAAGGTCGAGAGTCCCAGCGGTGATCCTTATCGCAGTTATCAGGGCGGTCAGTTCTCACCGCACTTTCAAGCGTACAACCGCAACAAACGCAGCATCGTGCTCGATATGAATGCGGCGGGCGATCGACAGATGTTCGATCGACTCGTTGCGAGTGCGGATATCTACATTCAGAACTTTCGACCTGGCACCGCTGAGCGTCTGGGCGCAGGTGCGCAGCGGCTGCAGCAACTGAATCCGCAACTGATCTACTGCTCTATCAGCGGATTCGGATCGAGCGGACCTTACGTCGATCGCCCCAGCTATGACTCCGTTGCACAGGCGCTCAGTGGATTCTTGAGTGTCGTCGTGGATCCGGATCGACCTCGCTTTCTCGGACCGGCACTTGCCGATGCCATCACCGGCATCTATGCGGCCTATGGCGTATTAGGCGCATTGTTCGAGCGCACACGCACACAACGAGGACGCTTGGTCGAGGTTTCGATGCTCGAAGCGATGGCACATTTCGCCGTCGAGCCGTTCGCAGCATTCTTTGCGCTGAATCAAATACCGAAATCCAGCGACCGCCCCCGTCTCGCGCAAGCCTACATTCTGCGCACTGCTGATGATGGTTTGATCGCGATCCACTTATCGTCTCTGGAAAAGTTCTGGCGCGGCCTGACGAGTGCTCTGGAATCCGCTGCGCTCGCCGCGGACGAACGCTTCAGCACGCGGCAAGGCCGAATCGAACACTTCGAAGCGCTGGGCGCCGAGCTCGATGCACTGTTCTGCCGACATCCCATGGCGCACTGGGCCGATCGGTTGAACGCCAACGACGTGCCATTTGCGCCGATCAATCGAATCGATCAAGTCGTCAACGATCCGCAGGTCAAGCACCTGGACTTGATCGTGCCCGTGGAGTCGGCGCATGAGGGGCGACACGCCGTGCGACCCGCGGTTCGCTTCGACAGCAAACACGCTGAAGCAGTGCGAACCGCGCCGCTACTCGATGAGCACGGCCTCGCGATTCGCACCGCAATGAATGAAGGAGCTGACTGGCCGGGTGCGGACCCACTCCAACAAACGCAATCCAACAAATTGACTGGCTCGACATCCGCGTGAGGACTAGGCGATAACTTGAAAGTGAGGGGAAACTCGTATGAGCATCAAGACAGGGCGATACGTCCTGGCCAGCGCCGCTGCGCTGCTGTGCACGACTCCGCAGCACGTTAGCGCACAGGCTGAAGGCTTTGCTGGCCTGGAAGAAGTCATCGTTACGGCGCGCAAGCGCGATGAGTCTTCGCTCGACGTTCCGGTCGCGATCAACGTATTCACCGCCGAGGACATTGCCGCCGCCGGCATCGAGCGTCCAGAGGATTTTATCGGGCTCACTCCGAACATCAGCTTGGTGCAGACGCAAAACCAAGGCACCTCATTTATCACCGTTCGCGGCATTTCACAGGCGCGCAACAGCGAACCTTCCGTGGCGGTGCTCATCGACGGCGTGGCGATGGCGAATCCATCGCAGTTCAATCAAGAGCTCGTCGACATAGAGAGCATCGAAGTTCTCAAAGGCCCTCAAGGCGCGCTTTACGGACGCAACGCGATCGGCGGTGCGATCATCATCAACACCAAGGCACCGACCTCCGAATTCGAGAGCAATTTGATGGTGGGCTATGACTCAGGGCCCGGTTATCGAGCGCGAGCAAGCGTGAGTGGCCCCATCACGGAGGATTTGCGCTATCGCGCGAATGTTTCGTACCTCGATACCGAGGGCTATATAGATAACGCGCTGCTAGGTGAAGAAGCGGACCCCTACAAGGATCTGTCCGCGCGAGTGCGTGCGGTTTGGGATGCTTCCGATTCCGTGAGTGCCGATATGCGCTTCTATATATCGCAGGTCGACACTCAAGCCTTGTACTTCAACATCACCGAAGATGTGAACGACACCAGCTTACCCGTGCGAGTCAACAACGCGGGTAACAACGAGCGCGATATGGTGGGTGCCTCCGTCAAACTCGACATCGGGGTCGGCGCAGGTACGCTGACCTCGATCACGGCATACGACACACTCGAGGAGATTCTCACCGGCGACCAATTCGATTTCTTGCCGATTCCCGAATCGGTGCTGTTTCAATTCTTCGGCGCGGATCAGGCGCAGCATCAATTCCTCGACGTTGAAGCGATCAGCCAAGAAATTCGCTACACCTCGCCTTCCGAAAGCGCCGTGCGATGGATTGTCGGCGCGTATGCCATCCAAACGGATCGCTTCATCTCCACCGGCAATGTCTTCGACTTAGGGACCGGAGTGGTTCCCGAAGTGCGCCGCACGCCATTACCGCTGTTCAATCCTCAGTTCACTTACCTGGCCGACTCACAGGACAACTTTGCATGGGCCGTCTTTGCGGACTTGGAAGTGGATCTAACGGAAAAATTGGAAGCGGCATTCGCGCTTCGCTACGACGAGGATGAGCGCGAGAACACCACCGAAACACCGGCGGAGTTCATTCCGGCACCGTTGGTCGGAAGTGCGTTTCCCGGCCAAGTACGCACCGAAAGTTGGGATGAGCTTCAACCTAAGGTCACGCTGCGCTACAAGCCGAGCGAAGAGTCGATGCTGTATGTGGGTTATAGCCGCGGGTTCAGGAGCGGCGGCTTCAATCAAACAGGCGTCGGTGCGGCTGGCATCGCTGGCGTAGATGACCTATTCGATGAAGAGACTGCGGATACGTACGAAGCGGGCGCGAAGGCCGAGTTCCTCAATCGCAGGCTCACCGCCAACCTCAACTTGTACTACACGCGCGCCGAAGGCTCCTACTTCTTCGTCTTTGACCCGAACACGAGCACCCAGAATCTAGGCAATCTCGGCCGTGTCGACTATCAAGGATTCGAGCTCGAGTTCCGCGCATTACTAGCGGAAGGGTTCGACGCCTACCTCGGCATCGGCTACACGGATAGCGAGATCAAAGAATCGGACCGCGATCCGATCGACGTCGGCAATCAAGCGCCGCTCGTTTCGGAATACAGCGTGAATCTCGGGTTGCAGTATCGGCGCGATCTCGCCGCGGCGCAGGGTCTGAGCGGCTTCGTGCGCGCCGACATCGAGGCGATCGGTCCGACTTGGTTCTATCCTGATAACGTCACCGAACGAGATCCGCTGGAGCTGATAAACCTGCGCGCCGGCATCGAAAACGATTCCTGGTCGGCGACGGTTTGGATCAAGAATGCCACCGATGAGGAATACAACGCGGAATGGTCGCCCGGTCCGCAGTTCTTCCCGAATCCCGGATACACCAACAACTTCGTGTTCAAAGCGCTGCCGAGACGATGGGGTGTCGATCTCGCGTATCGCTTCTAAATGTAGGAGTAACAATCATGGCCAGTGCCCCCAAGATCCCAGAGCGGCTACATCACACCGCGTACGTGTCGAAGAATCTCGAAGCGACGCGTCAATTTTACGAAGATGTCATCGGCTTACCTTTGCTCGCCACCTGGTGCGAGTCGGATATGTTGTTCGGTGCCGAGCGTACCTACTGTCACGTCTTCTTCGGACTCGCCGATGGCGGAGCGCTCGCGTTCTTTCAGTTCGCACGGCCGGAGGATCAGGAATTGTTCGGGCCGAAAATGCCTGATACGCCCTTCCATCATGTCGCGTTGAAAGTCGACCAAGAAGCGCAGAAAGGCATCGAGCAACGCTTGCGCGCTGCGGGCTACCAAGAACCGAGGATGTACGTGCTGGAGCACGGCTATTGCCGTTCGGTCTACGCCGTGGATCCCGACGGTATGATCGTGGAGTTCACGGTCGATCATCCGGATGCCGACCAAATCAATGCGAAGCGACGATCGGATGCGCACTCGGAGCTCAAACGCTGGCTCGCAGGCGATCGCACTTCGAACAATATGTTTCGCTGATGCAACTGTCGGTGCCGAAGTGAAGTACAGCAAAGATCGAATCCTCGTTACGCACGTCGGCAGCTTGCCTCGCTCGCAAGTAGTGACGGACGTCCTGTTTGCACGCGAAAGAAATGAAGTCTCGGATGAGAACGCCGCAAACACGACGATGCGCAACGCGGTCGCGGATGTCGTGCGGCGACAGCGAGAGGCCGGAGTCGACATCGTGAGCGATGGCGAGATGAGCAAGATCAGCTACGCCACTTACATCAAGTACAGACTGACGGGCTTCGAAGGAGATACGCCGCGTGAACCCGGCCAAGATCTCGTGGACTTCCCTCGCATCTTGAAGCGGCTGGCCGATACCGGCGCCACCGCGAAATATACGCGCCCGAAATGCGTCCGCGAGATTGGGGTCAAAGACCGAAAGCCCCTGGATATCGATATCGAGAACATGCGGGCTGCGATCGAGAGCTCTGCAGCGACTGAAGGTTTTCTCAACGCGGCTTCACCGGGTGTCATCGCTCTATTTCAACCAAACGAATACTACGCGACCGAAGATGCGTACCTGGAGGCAGTCGCTGAAGCGATGCGCTTCGAGTACGAAGGGATCGTCGCTTCCGGGTTGCTCGTGCAAATCGATGCACCCGACCTTGGCATGGGTCGGCACACGATGTATCGCGATCGGAGCAAGGAAGAATTCTTACGCCGCGCCGCAGTGCACATCGAAGTGCTCAATCATGCATTGCGCAATGTACCGTCGGAATCGGTTCGCATGCACGTGTGTTGGGGAAACTATGAAGGACCGCATCATCACGATATTCCGCTCGAGGAATTGCTGCCCGTTGTCATCAAGACCAAGGCGCAAGGACTATTGATCGAAGGCGCGAACCCACGTCATGCGCACGAATGGGCGGTGTTTCGCGAGCAGAAACTTCCGGACGACAAGATCCTGATTCCTGGAGTCATCGGATCGACCTCCAACTATGTCGATCACCCGTTGCTGGTCGCCGAGCGCATCTGCCGCTATGCCGATGTCGTGGGTCGCGAGCGAGTCATGGCGGGAAGTGATTGCGGCTTCGGCACCTTCGCAGGCTTCGGACCGGTCGATCCCGACGTTGCTTATCTGAAGCTTCACGCAATGGCCGAAGGCGCAGAGATCGCAACGAAGAGATTGTGGAAGCACTGAGCACCTCGTATGCGCGACCGCGAGCGCTACCTCGATCTCGACGGCGCACGGCTTCGGGTGCGCGAAAGTGGCGCGGGACCCGCAGTCGTTTTAGTTCATGGGTGGGCGCTGGATGCTCAGATGTGGGAGCCGCAAATAGCCGATCTCGCCCGCGACTATCACCTCATTACATACGACCGTCGCGGCTTCGGGCTTTCCTCGGGAGAGCCTGGCATCGATGCTGACATCGCCGATCTTAGATCGCTTCTCGATGAGCTGGACATCGAACGAGCGTGTTTCCTTGGGATGTCGCAAGGCGCGCGCGTTGTCCTGCATTTTGCGCAGCGGCATCGAAAGCTCGCCTCGTGTTTGGTTCTCGACGGCCCTCCGGCGATTGCGGACGTGGACACACACACCTCGAGCGAAATTCCAATGGACCGCTATCGAGACATCCTTCGTCGATTCGGCCCCGAAGCGTTCCGACGCGAGTGGCAGCAGCACGCGTTGATGCAACTGCAAACTCAGGATCCAACGATGCGCGCCATTCTGCGCACGATTATCGAACGATATCCGGGTAAGGATTTGCTTAGTACGCAGGCGAAAGTCAGCCCCAGGATTGAGTGGCGCTCTCTGGACATCCCGATGCTCGTCATCAACGGTGAACAAGACACGGACTCCCGCCTCGCCGCAGCCACGTGCATCGTGGAACTCTCTGCCGATGCGTGCCATGCGATCGTGCCAGATGCCGGCCACCTTCCGAATCTCGACAATCCGACGTACTACAACGCCGCGTTGCGCAGTTTCCTGCACCAACATGCCGCGACTGAACGAGCATCAACTTAAGGAGCGATCGTGAAACCGAAAACAATCGGAGTAATCGTTGGGAGTCTGCGCAAAGGGGCGTACTCTCGTTGGCTCGCGCAGTCGTTGTACGAGATCGCTCCCGCTTCGTTGTCGCTTCGAGAAATCGAGATCGGCGCCCTACCTCACTACAATCAAGATCTAGAGACAACTTCTCCGCCCGAAGCTTGGACCCATTTCCGGCAGCAAGTGATGGGTTCGGAGGGGCTCTTGTTCGTGACGCCGGAATACAACCGCAGCATGCCAGGTGCGCTGAAGAACGCTCTCGACGTGGGCTCCAGGCCCTGGGGGCAAAGCGCGTGGAGCGGCAAGCCGGCCGCGGTGATCAGTATCTCTCCCGGTGCTCTGGGCGGTATGGCCGCCAATCATCATCTGCGCCAGGTCATGTATGCGGTCAACCTTTCCGCGATGACCTATCCGGAAGCGTACCTTCACAGCGCGGGCGCGCTGTTCGACCTGGACGGCAAACTTACCAACCAGGACACGCGAGCGTTCCTCCTTCAATTTCTGCAAACGTTTTCGGAATGGACGGACAAGTTTTCGGGGTCCAAATAATTCGGTGAGGACGGGGACACTCCTCGTTTCGCAGCGAAACGAGGAGTGTCCCCGTCGCTTCTTCGCAGATCTGCATCTCCGGTGGTCGGCGTGCCGCTCTCGTCGGGTGCGTGGTCGGACGCCATCGCCCTTGCCGCTTTCGGCAGGTCGAATAAACTTCGCCCATGAATGCAATGCAGGGCTTCCTATACACCGCCTACATCGTCGCAATCGCTCTGTGTGTGTTCTCGACCGCGATGCTGGTCGGGAGGAAGGCTGGACCGGACACTCGCCTCACCTACTTCACTGCCTATCTGGGGCTCGAATCACTTTGCTTTGTGTTCGAGATCTTGATTTCGCATCCGAGTACGCCGATGAAGGCGCTTTGGCTGGGGCTATTGATGGTGACCTCGTTATTGATAGCACCGTCATTATGGCTAGCGATTCGAGAAAACTTGGAAGAGGCGCGACCGACCTTGTCGTCGCTGAATTGGAGGCATTCGGCGGTCATCGGCGCCGGAGCGCTCCTGGTGGTGCCGTTGATTCAGACCACCCATCTCGGGATCCGGTTCGATGATCCGATGCGCGCCGAGCCCACGCTCTTTGCGAACGTCATCCATGAAACGATGCTGCTTTGCATTGGAGTTTTCGCAATACAAGCTCCGTTCTACTTGCTGCGCTGCCGTCGCTTGTTGATGGAGGATCGCGGGTCTGCACAGCGCTGGTTGCTCGTACCCCTCGTCATCGTCGGAACGACGTGGCTGTCGGGTATCTTGCGAACGATCATTGACGCACTGTCGGACGGTGGCCAGCAGGCCTTTGCCTTGCTCGCATTCCTGGACGTGCTCGTCACCATCGGCTGCGTTTATTACATCATGCGCCGTCTGACCGGAGTCGAATTCGGCGCAGCAGCTCGGGATTTCGCAGCCGGCGATGCGGCTTGCGCCAAGTATGCAAAGTCTCAGCTCGATGAGCCGATTCGTACGCGCATCGTGACCAAGCTTACGACGGCGTTCCAGAAAGACGCGCTGTACTGCGACAGCGGGCTAAGCTTGGGAGCGCTCAGCCGCCATATCAACGAGAATGAACATTACGTCTCGCAGGTCCTCAACCAGGAGCTGCGCACCACCTTTTACGAATTCGTGAACGCGCATCGGATTGAGCATGCCAAGCGTCTACTGATCGCCATTCCGGATCGGAACGTCCTGGAAGTCGCCTTAGAGGTGGGTTTCAATGCGAAGTCCACCTTCAACAATGCCTTCAAGCGACACGCAGGCATGACACCCCGCGAATTTCGATCTGAAAGCGGCGGATAGCTCGCATAAACATCCATTCCGGTCTGGCTGGACGCGAAACAGATCCGTTTTTGTTCTAGCCAACCGTCGACTCCCTCACCGCTTAGTCGTCCCACCTGAGGTTTGTCTCTCGTTCGCCTTCGCTTTGCTTTCCCGCTTCAATGGCTTAGACACCGGACAAACCTCTTGAACATAGCCGTTCAGTGTGTTGACCAGATTCTCCTGCACCAGCGAATAGTGAATGAACTGGCCTTGACGCCGGCTGACCACCAAGCCGGCGTTCTCCAGAATGCTCAAGTGCTTCGACACCGAGGGCTTCGAGATCTCGAAGCGATCGGCGATCTCTCCCGCGGTCATGTCGGTCGCAGATAAATAGGCAAGAATCTTTCGACGCACCGTCGAGGACAACGCCTCGAACACCTTATCCAAGCTCATCGGTAAACCTCTATAATTAGCCTGTTGACTAATTACCTAATCGTTAATAAGATAATTAGCGTATGAGCTAAATATACAACATAACGATGGGAGTTCCTAATCATGATGGTCGGCACCTACTTGGCGTACTTGGTCCTGAGCCTTGCAATTACGGTTTGGGTCGGGCGCAGCTTACATAAGAACGGACGGGTGTTTCTGGTGGAGAACTTCGAGGGGAACGACGCGCTCGCCGACTCGATCAATCATCTTCTGCTCGTCGGCTTCTATCTGATCAACATTGGCTTCGTATCTCTCGCGCTGCGGTTCGGAGAGAAGCCGGTCGACCTGGTAGGTGTATTGGAGTTTCTGAGCACCAAAGTCGGACTCGTGATCGTGATCCTCGGCGCAATGCACTTCTTCAACATGAGAATGCTGGTCCACTTCCGCACTTCCAGCTTATTCCGCGCCCTTGCACCCGCCCCCGCCCCCGCCCCCGCGCCCCGCCACGAGACGCCGAAGCCTGCCTACCGCTAGCATTCTTAAGATCGTGGTTCAGAAGCGGAGCCTTTTGAAGGCTCCGCTTCTGGTATTACTCGCTGCGATTGCCCCTGTCCACGCACGAGTTGCCAAACGAAATGTCACTCTGGGTAGGCGCCGCGCTTGGCTCAGACAGATCGCTTTCATCTCGACGTGCTGTGTTCAGAATGATCCAACCGCCCAGCGAGCAGGTGAACATCACCAAGGCTAGCGGCATCGGTCCTTTCACATCGACCAAGCCGACCAATGCGGCGGCAACCGCACCGGTACCTAGTTGGATGAAACCCAGCAAGGAAGAAGCGCTGCCGATGTTCTTGGAGAACGGCTCGAGAGCGAGCGCGGCGGCATTGGGATAGGTGACGCCGGCGCAGAGCAAGAACACCAATAGGATGCCGACAGTCATCCACAACCCCAAGCCAAGGGTCGATGCGAGCAGCAGAAAGACTGTGCCTGCAACCACTTGGACACCCAGCGCCCAGCGAAATACATGCCGGCTGTCGCTGTACCTTAGGAACAGATGATTCAATTGTCCTCCGGTGATCATTCCACCGGCAAGGATGGCAAAGATCAAGCCGAAGCCTTGTGCGCTGACGCCGAAGCCATCCATGAAAGCAGCCGGCGAGCCGGACACGAACACAAACAAACCCGCGAACGACAAGGCGCCAGCGAAGGTGTAGGTTCTGAATTGCCCCACTCTCAATGCATCGCGAAACGTTCGCAGCATCGGCGTTAGGCGAAGACTCACCGAACGATCCGGAGAATAGGTGCGAGGCAACACGAAGGCGACCAACGCCAGGTCGATGACAGCCAACCCGGCTAAAGCGGCGAACAAGGCTCGCCACCCCATATGCACGGTCATCAGACTGCCGATGCTCGGCGCAAGCAGCGGCGATGCGCTCAGCACCAGCATCAATAGCGCGAAGACCTTCGCCGAATCCTTGCCCGGAAAGTAGTCTCGGACCATGGTGATGGCGCCCACGGACGCCGCACTTCCACCCAGCGCGGAAACGAATCGGTATATCAGCATTTCTTCGAACGAGCTTGCCGTCATGCATCCCCATGTGGCGATGATGTAGATCGCAAGCCCAAGGTAGATCGGACGTTGCCTGCCGAATCGATCCAGTAAGGGCCCATAGATGATTTGACCCAAGGCGAAACCGATAAAATACACCGAAACGGTCAGCGACATTCGCGAGACCGCCACGTTCAGATCCGCGGCGATCTGTGTGAACGCCGGCAGATACAAATCGATCGTAAAGGGCGTCAGCGCGTTTAGAATCCCGAGCACGATGATCAGGAATAGATTTCGGTTCGATGCTGGCATGCTTCTGTTTTGCCGCTTAGTAAGCTGCGTTGACGGTTGATGGTTGACGGTCGGAAAGGACGCCCCTCTTGCTGCCAACAGTCAACTGTCAACCGGCAACGCCGAAGGCACCAATGACTTCAGATTTTCAAAATCCGCTCGTGGTCATGGCTCTGCCCATCGAGAGCCAAGAAGTGTTCGAGAAAGCGGGGGTGCCGGTACTCTACACGGGAGTCGGCAAGGTGAATGCTGCTTGGTCTTTGGCGCGCAGATTAAGCGACTATCGACACGCAAGCAAACCCTTGCCGCTGGTCGTGAATTTTGGAACGGCAGGAAGCCGATGTTTCGCGACTCACACGCTCGTCGCGTGCAATGCTTTCGTTCAGCACGACATGGACGTGACAGGTTTAGGCTTCGAGCGCGGCACCACGCCATTCGATCGTAGTCCTGCACGTCTCGAATTCGAACCTGCGTTCCAGAATCTAACGCCGGCCATTTGTGGGAGCGGGGACACCTTTCAGACAGGCGAGTGCTTTTTGCCTTGCGATGTGATCGACATGGAGGCGTATGCGCTCGCCAAGGTGTGCTGGCTAGAAAACACTCGATTCGCGTGCGTCAAATATGTCACTGACGGGGCGGATCACGCAGCCGCTAACGACTGGCAGTCAAATCTGCATCGCGCAGCGGATGAATTCCTGCGCTGCTATCGTGATCTGGCCGCGCGATTCTCCGACGATGTGCTTGGGGCAAGGCCGCTGGGCCGCGGTTGACAGTTGACGGTTGACGGTTGACGGTCAGAGATGACGCCCACTTCTGGCCGTCAACAGTCAACCGTCAACTGCTCGAATAAGCCGCAAACGCTGCGGACCAGCCGTTCGCGTCCGGGCCGACGATGAGATGGACGTCTGCTGCTGAAGGTCTCGCCACGGCCCGAACCGTTGCTCCAAGCGCGTCTTCATCGACACTCGCTGGATCCGTGACCTTCACGCAAAGCCGGCTTCCCAGCTCACGAATCTCTCGAATGTTCTGCTTGCCGCCGAGCGCGCGACGGACCGCGGCGATCGACTCTGTAGAGACGTTCGCAGGCTGTGACTTCGATGCCTGATGGTCCATTGACCCATGGGATTGAACGTTCGTAGTGGGCGTTCGCATCTGCGCACGAATGTCGGATGCGAGTTGATCCGCGATCGGTCCGACGACGACTTGGATCCCGCCTTCTCCAATATTCAGAACTCCTCGTGCGCCGAGTGACTTCAGCCTTCTCTCGTCGAGTCGTGCCGGATCTAACACAACCAGTCGCAGTCGGGTCGTGCAGGCCTCGACCGCGCGCAGATTCTCAGCACCGCCGAGCGCTCCGATCCAATTCAAGGCCGGAACGGAGCCAGCGGTCTCGGGCACGGGCGCACCCTCCTCGATCTCTCGGCCTAGGGTCCTCAAGTCGAAACGAAGGATGAAGTAACGGAACAAGCCGTAGTACAGCGCGAAGTAACCCAGTCCTACGGGGATCAGCATCAACGGACGGGTGGCCTGCGAGTAATTCAATATGTAGTCGAACAGCCCGGCCGAAAAACCAAAACCCAAATGCACGCCGAGCGCTTGCATGCCTACCATTGCAATGCCCGTCAGAACGGCATGAATCGCATACAGCATCGGCGCAAGAAACATGAACGAGAACTCGATCGGCTCCGTGACGCCGGTCAAGAACGAGGTCAACGCCATCGAGAACAGCATTCCGCCGACGGCTTTGCGCTTCTCCGGCTGAGCGGTGTGATACATCGCAAGACACGCGGCGGGCAGCCCGAACATCATCATCGGAAAGAATCCGGACATGAAGGCCCCGGCGCTTGGATCGCCTGCGAAGAAACGCTTTAGATCGCCGGTGACACCGTTGTAGTCACCGAGCAGGAACCAGGCGATGTTGTTGAGGATGTGATGAAGGCCGGTGACGATGAGTACGCGATTGAGCACGCCATAAGCAAAGAGTCCTAAGGATTCAGACTCCAGAACAGTCTGGCTGCCGACGTCCATCCCACGCTCGAGAACCGGCCATCCAAAACCGAAGCACAGCGCGAGAACGATGCCCGCGCAGCCGCTCGCGATGGGCACGAATCGGCGACCGCCGAAGAACGCCAGATAGCTAGGCAAACGAATGTCGCTGAAGCGGTTGTAGAGCACCCCAGCGATCAAGCCTGATAACAAACCCGCAGGCACGCTGAGCTTCGCCAGCTCCTTCTCGCGAAATGCGGCGGCGGCAAGCTCCTTGAGTCCCTCGGCGACATTTGCCGTTACTTCCGGCGGAACCCCGATCAATACCTCAGCGCCCTTGGTTGCGACCAGATATCCGACGACACTCGCAAGCCCGGCAGCACCATGATTCTCACGGGCCAAACCGACGGCGACACCGATCGCGAACAGCAGTCCTAGATTCGAGAAGATTGCATCGCCTGCCGCAGCGATTGCAGCGATATCGAGCAAGTCCGGTTGCCCTACTCGCAGCAGCAGGGCCGCGACCGGCAGAACCGCAATCGGCAGCATCAAAGCACGGCCGATCGGCTGCAAACTTGCGATGATCTTCTTCATGAGGTAACCCTCGATTGCTCTTCGGCAAACTCATTGACCAGCGCCCGCACTTGTTCAGCCGTTTCTTGCTCGAGAGCACGCTGGGCAAGCCGCTGGCAGGACTCGATCGTCAATGTGCGAATGTTCGCCTTGATCCGAGGAATCAGCGTCGGGACGATCGACAGCTCTTGAATCCCCAGGCCGATCAATACCGGTACGGCGGCGGGCTCTGATGCAAGACCACCGCAGACTGCAACGACCTTGTTCTGCTGGTGTGCTGCCGTGGCTGCAATCGAGATCAAAGAGAGCACTGCCGGATGCAGTCCATCGATGCGATGCGCGAGCTCGCTGTGGCCACGGTCCATCGCAAGCGTGTACTGCGTGAGATCGTTCGTGCCGATCGACAAGAAATCCACATCGCGCAGTAAGCGATTCGCGATCAACGCCGAGGCCGGTGTCTCGATCATGGCGCCGAGCTCGATATATCCCTCGTATCGCAGCTCGCGCCGTACCTCATCCAGCATGCGACGCACTGCCTGGATCTCACCCGGATCGGTGACCATGGGCAGAAGAATGCGACATTGCCCGGCGGGCTCAACGCGCAGAATCGCCTTGAGCTGCACACGCAGCAGGTCTGGACGCCACAGACTCGTGCGCACGCCGCGCAGTCCTAAAGCAGGATTCTCTTCAGCCGGTAACGGTAAGTAAGGTATCGGCTTATCGCCGCCGACATCCAATGTACGGATGATGAGCGGACGGCCTTTCAAAGCCATTGCGATATCTTGATACTGGCGAAGCTGCTCCGGTTCATCCGGTGGCGATGCGCGCTCCAGAAACAGAAATTCGGTTCGAAGCAGGCCACAGCCTTCTGCTCCATTGGTTGCAGCGAGCTTCGCCTCTGCAAGCGAGGCAAGATTAGCGAATACCTCGATACGCGTGCCGTCGGCAGTGAAGCAATCTTGCTGTGCAGCTGCGCGCTCGGAGTTCTTACGCTGTTCGCGCTGCTGGAGCAGCTCCTCGGCTGCCGCGATGGTCTGCTCGTCTGGCGCGAGATCCAGCGTGCCTTGCTCTGCATCGACGATCAGCCACGCATCCTCCTTTACAGTCAAAACGTGATCGCCCAGCGCCACCAAAGCAGGCACTCCCATCGAGGCAGCAAGCAATGCGACGTGGGATGTAGGACCGCCCGCGGCCAAACAGATCGCACTCAATCGTTCCGCATCGAGCGAGACTAACTGCGACGGCTTTAAATCTTCAGCGATCACGACTGCGCGTTCCGGTAATTCGCACTGAGCAGCAGACGCGCCGCTGAGCACCTGCAACACTTGAGTCTCTAAATCGAGTAGATCGCTGATACGTTCGGTCATGCGAGCATCGTTCAGTGCCCGCAGCTTCTCAGCAACGTCTCGAACAGCTTTCCGCCATGCAAACGCCGCACTCTTGCCTTGTGCAATTGCGCGCTTGGCAGGTACAACGAGCTCGCTGTCATCGAGAAACTCGAGATGCGCGGCAATCACGTCGGAGGCAATGCCGGATGCAGTCGCAGACAAATCCTCCAAGCGCGTGCGCACGGCTGAGCGTGCGCGATCCAATGCCGCGCTTTCGTGCGCGATACTGCTGCCAAGCTCGTTCACGGCAATCTCGACCTGATGCAGCTTCACTGCACGTCCGACGGCGAAGCCACGACTAGCAATGACGCCGCGCAGTTTTCCGTCATGCGGCTCGCGAACTCGCGACGAACTGCGCGAGAGATCCGAGCCTCGAGACGCCTCAGAAACCGACGAGACCTCTGGTGACTTGGCGCGTTCGGCAAGCACCGGCATCGCGAGAATGGTTTCTTTCACCGCCTGCAACGCTTCAGCAGCGTCCGGGCCACTGGCAATCAATGTGATCTCATCGCCACAACGCACGCCGAGCGCCATGATTGCAACCGCGCTGCTCGCATTCGCCGATCGTCCGTGCGCCTCGATCCAGATCTCCGCTGCTAGATGCTTGGCGCGGTTGGCAATCAATGCAGCGGGCCGAGCGTGCAGACCATGTTCATGGGCGATACTGAGCCTCTCTATTCTTTGACCTTTAGAAGGTCTTTGATCTTCAGAAGGCTTGCGTTGAATGCCATCTTGCTTGGGTTTCGATCGAACCGTCAGCAAGTCATCGCCTACCTTGATGAGGCGGTTCGAAATGGACTGTTCGATTTCGAATTGATCGCCGTTGGTAACGATGATCGGCGTGATCAGACTCTTTGCTCGCTCTGCAAGCACGTTCAGATCGAAGCGCAGCAGCGGATCGCCCGCGCAGACATGCGCACCCACGGTCGTCAAAGGCTCGAATCCCTCGCCAGCCAAGCCAACCGTATCGATGCCAACGTGCATGAGTACGTCAATGCCCTCTTCTGAACGAAGCGCGATCGCGTGTTTTCCGGCTGCGATCGAGAGCACCTCCCCCGTGCATGGCGCGTGCAGTGTGTTCCCGGTTGGGTCGATAGCGAGCCCTTCACCCACCATTCGTCCTGCAAATACCGGATCGGGAACTTCATCCAGCGGCGCGCACCAGCCTTCGAGGGGAGCGAGGAGCTTCAAATTTGCCATGCGTGGTCGTTACTCTGCGCCTGCATCGATCAGCTCGACACTCTCAATGACCCAGGTCGGATCCAAATCGTGCTGCGTGAAGGCGAAGCAAAGATCATGCGTGCCAGAGTGATTGCCGAGCGCTGCTGCAGGCAATTGCGTGACCGCCTGATTGTCCACCGCCGAGGCCAACGGAATCACTGCGATCGGCTGCCCTTCACAACTGTCGAGACGCACTTCGAGCTCGCCGGCTGGTGTTGCCGGACGTCGCAGCGGGATTTCCTTGCGCGAATCCCCGATCTGAAAATTGAAAGGCACTTGTCCCACGCTTGCACGCAGTGATGTGGAGGCGCCGATGGTCGCATCTTTGTAGATCCAGCAAGGCTGCATGATGTCCACGAAGAACACCGCGCGTTCGCCTTGCACCGGCGCATCATCCTCGAGCGCCAACGGCAGTTTATCGCTGCAGAGCGCGAGCTGGTGACTGCTGCGATAAGCGCCCCTCGCCGGCACTACGAGCTTGGGGTTAGCGTAGCGTAAGCCGAGCTGCTCATAACGCATGTACTGCTCGGGCAAGCGAGCCGAGAAGCTCTCCCAGTCAATTCGCTCTGGTGAGGACCAAGCTATTTCCGCGAGCGCGGCCAACCGCGGCAACACCATGTACTGCAAGCGTTCCGCCGTTCGGATGTGCTCGGTCCAAACATTCGCCTGTACGCCTAAGACGTGCTTGCGTTGGTCCTCGGTCAAAGCGGCAGGCATGGGGTCGAACCGATACACGTCTTCAACCGAGATGACACGACCACGACCCGGCGGATTCGCGGTATCGAGCGGTCGGTTGTCGAAGTACAGAATTGGCCAAGGCGACAGTACTGTGTCATGGCCAGCAGTCGCCGCGGCGACTGCACCTTCGATTCCACGCCACGACATCACGGTCGCATTCGGCGCGAGTCCCCCTTCGAGAATCTCATCCCAGCCGATCAAACGCCGATCGTGGCGATTGAGAAACTTCTCCATTCGCTGAATGAAATAGCTCTGCAGCTCGTGCGTGTTCTTCACGCCGAACTCCTTCATCCGCGCCTTCACACGCGGCGAGCTTTCCCACTGCTTCTTCACCGCTTCATCGCCGCCGACGTGGATGTACTCGCCGGGGAACACCGACATCGCTTCGGTCAGCACGTCTTCGAGAAAAGCAAACGTCGACTCCTCGACATTGAACAGATTCTCGTAGATGCCCCAGTCCGCCGGCACTCGAGCGTTCGTCTCAGGAAACACCGCGAGCTCGGGGTAGGCTGCGATCGCCGCGCTCGCGTGGCCAGGCATTTCGATCTCGGGCACCACTGTAATGTGTCGCTCGGCGGCGTACGCGACGAGCTCGCGAGCTTGCTCCTGCGTGTAGAACCCGCCATACAACCGCGGCTTACCAGTCGCGGGATCGATGTCAGCAGCTGGCGCGGCTCCAGCCGGAACTCGCCACGCACCAACAGAGGTAAGCTTCGGATATTTCTTGATCTCCAATCGCCACGATTGATCGTCTGTTAGATGCCAGTGCAGCACATTCATCTTGTGCAAAGCCATGGCGTCGACGATCTGCTTCAGCTCATCGATGGTTTGAAAGTGTCGAGCAGAATCGATCATGAGTCCGCGCCATTCGAAGCGCGGTTCGTCGTCGATCGTGAGGAGCGGCAACTCCACTATCTCCGCGCTCTGCACGCTGGCGGTAAACAACTGCCACAGCGTGACGGCGCCGTAGAACAATCCGGCGGGCGTACTTGCGCTGACGCTGACTCCGCTGTGCGTGATCGCAAGTGTATAAGCGCCTTCAGGTGTGGCGTTGTCGCGATCGAGCGTGAACCGAACGCTGGCGGTCTGCGAGGTGCCTTCAGATGCAATCGTAGGCGCAATGCCCGTCGTGCGCTTCAGGAGCGCGGCGAAATACTCGGCGGTTTTCCTCGCCTCAACATCCGAGTAGGTCAAGGCGACGTTCTTAGAGATTCCAAGAGTGCCGGCTCCGCGCGCCACTTCGCGCGGCGCGGGCACGATGGGAACACTCGTCGCTTCAGGAGCTGCGGATGCCTGGTCGTTTTCGACGCGTTCGGCACAGCCCACGAGTAGCCCGATGAGGACAATGCTTGCGGCGGATTTGGCCATGCGGGTTGCTAACATCTAAGTGTTATACCGAGGAAAGAGTCGCCACCAAAATGCAGGGCCCCGATTACTGGAATCCCCGCGTAGGCGAGGACCCATCTTCGTTCGGATGGCTTCCCGCTACGCAGAAATGATGAAACGGCACAGCGCTAGGAAGCCCAGCCCTAAAAAAATAGCAGTGCCGGCCTTGCGTCCGGCACTGCTAAATCTACTCGCACTTAGCGCCCAAAGTTAATTCGTAGGCCAGCGTAATAGATCGGGCCGTTGTCGTAATAGCGCGCCGGCCGGCTCTTATCGCCGTCGTAGTAGTAGAAGAGCTCCTCATCCAAGAGGTTGACGCCATCGAACGTCAGGGCGAGGTAGTCCGTCAGATTGACGTTGATGGACAAATCGAGACTGTCGGTATCATCGGAATACAGCTCGCGACCGCGGTCATTGTCGACGAAGTAGGACGATCGATAGTTGTACGACAGACGCACTCCGAAGCGCGAATTCTCGTAGTAGCCGGTGACGTTCGCCGTATCCCTCGAGTTGCCGGGAATCGGATCGCCCGCAGCTGAATCGGCGTCCGAGTAGGTGTAGTTCACGATGGCGCCAAATCCATTCCAGAGCGGCTGCTGATAGCTGAGCTCGACACCTTGGATCTCACCGCCCGCGCCGTTCACCGGCCGATCGATCTGATAAAGGCAGCTATACAGCGCAGTCCCGATAGATTGGCAATCCGCGTCGGGATCCGACAAACGTGAATCGTTCGGATCGACGATTTCCGTCGGCAAACGCTCAGGCCCCGTGCCGTTCACGACATAGGACTGCATGTCCTTATAGAAGAGCGCCGCTGCGAACAGCGACTCCGGCGCGAAATACCATTCGGCGCTGAGGTCGAATTGGTCGGCGCGGTATGGATCGAGCGTGGGATTGCCGCCAGCGCCCGTGAACAAGAGCGGTGTGAAGGAAGTGATCGTTGGAGCGATACGGTTGTACTCCGGCCGCGCCATCACGCGCGATGCACCGAACCGCAGCAACAGATCATCCGTCAGATCGAAAGCAATGTTCACGCTCGGCAAAACATCGGTGTAATCGTTCTCGACCGTCAGCGGCGCAATCAGACCAAACGGATTGTTGACGGCACCAGGTGTGCCGGCGGGTACGCCGACCGCCCAACCGTCTGAAGTTTGCTTCGTCTCGACGATGCGCACGCCTAAGTTGCCGCGGAACCCCTCACCTTCGAAGTTCGCCATCGCGAAACCACCGATGGCTTCTTCGCTGACGACGAAGCTTTCGAGCGGACCGAAGTGATTCGTCGGGAAGTTAGGCCAGTTCGCGACGATGTTCGGATCGTTCGGATCGTACGTGATGAAGTCGAGCGCGCCGTAAATGTCTCGTAGCGCCTGCTCGGAGACGAGCCGGAAGTTGCGCACTGTTCCTGGCCGTGCAATGTCGCTCAAGAAATCGCCGGGTGTTAAGCCGCCTGCTGCATCGGCCAAGCTGCACGGCGCGCCGCCGCAACCGGTTGCGCTCAACAAGCCACGCGTC
Source organism: Steroidobacter sp. (assembly GCA_025929585.1). Lineage (GTDB taxonomy): Bacteria > Pseudomonadota > Gammaproteobacteria > Steroidobacterales > Steroidobacteraceae > Steroidobacter. The sequence continues at coordinate 17,603 of JAICPY010000016.1, read as the reverse complement.
TGACCGTAGGTGATGTTTACATCGCGCTCGTGGTCGGTGTACTTCAAGCCGAACTTGAAGCTCTTGACCGCGCCCATTTCGACTTTGAACTCGGCATCCCCGTAAGCGTAGAACTCTTCATCCTCGTTGAGGAACTGGTTGTGCGAAGCCCATCCGAGCTGCGGCAAGGAATTCACATCGGTCGGATCTGCGACATCGACGAAGTCGATCTCCGGAACGCCGCGGCTGAAATCCCAAGTGAAACCCGTGCGCGCCTGCGTTTCCCAGAAGGGCTGCGCAGTGGTCTTGCCTTCCGCCTTCGTGTGACCGAACTTGCCGTGCAAGGTGACCGCTTCACTCACATCGAACACGGCATCTAAATCCACTGACTGCGTTTCGGTTTCCGCATCGCGCAGAATCGCGTCATACACGACGCCGAAACTATCGTCGCTCTGCGCGAACGCGCCGCTCACCAGAGTGCCGTTTCGCACCGCGGTGTTCGTGGGCTGCTCGTTGGCGCCGAACATGTTGCTGAACCACGCCATATAGTTGTGGTTGAAGTTGTCCGCTTCGAGCTTCGAATACAGACCGGTCAGATTGATATCCAGCGCATCGCTCGGGCGAAACTGCAGGCCGAAGTTCGCTCCAGTACGCACACGCTCTTGCTCGAAGAGTGCGGAACCGACTAAGTCGGGTACCGCAACGGTTGCACCGCCCTGATCGGCAATCTCGCGATCCGAGTAGCCGAGGAACTCGATGCCATCGCGCCGCAGATTTCGCTCCTGATACAAGCCGGCGATGAGCAATCCGATCGTGTCGGCATCGTTCTTCCAACTGTACAGCGCACCGACTTGAGGATCGGTCTTATCCGCCAATTCGGTGAAGGAAGTTTGAGCCGATGCGGAGAAGGTATTTGTCGGCAGATCCAGAGGATTGCGAGTGCGAATGTTCACGGTGCCGCCGATACCGCCCTCCTCGATGTCTGCTTGCGAGCCTTTGTAGACTTCAGTGGAACCGATCACCTCGGTCGGCAGCATTAGATAGTTAAAGCTGCGTGTCGCGGAAAGCTGATCCAGAACGAACCAGTCTGCAGTCGCGATGGCATGACCGTTCAACAGCGTGCGATTGAGATTCGGCGCCGTGCCACGAATCGAAACGCGCTCGCCCTCGCCGAACTCACGGGAGATCGACACACCGCTCACGCGCTGCAAGGCTTCGGCCACGTTCTTGTCCGGGAATTTACCCACGTCCTCGGAGGTCAGCACATCGACAACGGCCAGCGATTCGCGTTTGACTTCGAGAGACTCGCGCAAGCTTGCGCGGATGCCGGTCACGACGATCTCATCGATTTCATCGTTCGAGGCATTCGCATTACTCTGCGAATACGCAGGTGCCTGGTTAAGAAGAGCGAGCGCCACCGCCGCGCCAATCAACGTCGTCGTTCGAGTGCTCATATCGCGTTCCCCGGTATGTGTTTTTGCGATCGGACCAATATGGTTCCACTATAGTACCAATTATCAGGGAAATGCTAGCCTCTTGCGTACCATTTATTTCCTCCAGCTATTTTTCGCAACAGAACAGCTGCTTACGATTCTGCTACGCACCAAAGAGGTCCGCATTGGTATTGCATTGGTAATATTATAGTGGCATGGTGCTGCCTCAGAACACGATTGCCAGAACGAAGGCATAGGAGAGGGACTTTGGGTTCGCTGTCAGAGCTACTACCGCCTCTGGATGAGTCCAGCGCTCAACCGCTGTACCAACAACTACAACGCTCGCTGCGCCAGGCGATCGAAAACCGAATCATTAGCCCGGATGACGCCCTGCCCCCTGAACGGGATCTCGCCGAAGAGCTCGCCGTGTCACGTATTACTGTGCGCAAAGCGATCGACGGGTTAGTGGAAGAAGGGTTACTGATCCGCAAGCAAGGCTCCGGCACGTTCGTCAGCAACCGCGTCGAGAAAAACTTCGCGAAGCTCACCTCGTTCTCGGAGGACATGCGAGCACGCGGACGTAAGCCTCACAGCGTATGGCTGAGCCGTGCGGCTGGCACCGTCACGCCCGAAGAATCCCTGACCTTGCGCTCGAGCCCAGGAACGCCGGTCTATCGCTTCAGCCGTATTCGCTTTGCCGACGATGCGCCCATGGCGTTGGAATACGCGACGGTGCTTGCTTCGTGCCTATCCTCGGTCGATGCGGTCGAAACATCGCTCTACGAAGCGCTCGAGCGAACGGGCAACCGACCTGCTCGCGCCTTGCAGCGTCTGCGTGCGGTGTTGTTCACGAACGAACAGGCCAAGCTATTGAAGGCGCAAGAGCGCGATGCGGGTTTGCTGGTCGAGCGTGTCGGCTTTCTCAAAGATGGTCGTGCGGTCGAGTTTTCGCAATCGTATTACCGCGGCGATATCTACGATTTCGTAGCGGAGCTCAGCGCCTCATCGTGAATACCGCGTCCACGCAAATGTTCATCGAAGCCGGCCAAGCGTCGAGCGTCGTGCGTGAGCAACTGGCGCGCAATGCGCCGCAGATGCGCGAGCTCGGTGCTTTGCTACGCGAGCGAAAGCCGCGTGCCGTCGTGACCTGTGCGAGAGGCAGCTCCGATCACGCAGCAACCTATGCGAAATATCTGATCGAAGCTCACACAGGAGTCCTCACTTCCTCTGCCGCACCGTCGGTGAGCTCCATCTATGATGCAAGCGCAGACATGCGGGGTGTTCTGTTCATCGCAATCTCGCAATCGGGCAGGAGCCCTGACTTGATCGCAGCCACGAAGGCGGCGAAAGCGAGTGGCGCAACGACAATCGCTTTGTGCAATACGCGTGAATCTCCTCTCATGGACCTCGTACATGTGGCGATTCCGCTGCATGCCGGCCCCGAAACGAGCGTCGCGGCCACGAAGTCCTACATTGGCTCCCTCAGTTGTATCGCTCATCTACTTGCCAGCTGGACGGACGATGAACAGCTGATGCAGGCATTGTTACAAGCGCCGGATCAACTCGCGCTTGCGTGGCAATGCGATTGGCGCCTCGCCGTGGAGACGTTGAAGAGCGCCGTCAATTTGTTCGTCGTCGCGCGTGGCTTCGGCCTCGGAATTGCACAAGAGGCGGCGCTCAAATTCAAAGAAACCTGCGGCATACATGCCGAGGCGTTCAGCGCTGCGGAGGTGCAGCATGGCCCCATGGCACTGGTGCGCAAAGGCTTTCCCGTAATCATGTTTTCGCAGCACGATGACACGCGCGTGGATCTCGAGAACTTAGCGCGGGAATTCGCCGAGCGGGGCGCATCGGTACTAGTCAGCGGCACGCAAGCGCGAGGCGCACAGGCTCTGCCGACGATTACTGCACATCCCGTCATCGAGCCGATGCTCACGATCCAAAGCTTCTATCGGATGGCAAATGAGCTTGCGATCGCACGCGGACTGAATCCCGATACCCCACCCCACCTGAACAAAGTCACCGAGACACTTTGATGTTGCTCGCACTGACGAACGGGCGCCTCTTAACCGATGCCGGCCTACAGCACGGTCGAACGGTGTTGATACGAGACGGGCGCATCGATGCCATCACAGATGGAGATGACGCTGCGCGCGCTGATCGAAGTTTCGACTTGCAAGGTCACCTCTTGGTGCCTGGCTTCATCGACACCCAAGTGAATGGCGGCGGCGGCCTACTGTTCAATGACGATCCTAGCGTTGCGACGATCGCGGAAATCGGACGCGCACATCGACGTTTCGGAACGACGGGCTTTCTTCCGACGCTCATCAGCGATGATCTACATGTCGTCGTTCGAGCGATCACTGCCGTCCGTGATGCAATCGCTCAGGGCGTTCCTGGCGTGCTCGGGATTCACATCGAAGGACCTTACCTCAATGCGGAACGCCGTGGCGTTCACGATGCGACGAAGCTGCGCTGGCTCGAAGAAGACGCGATCGGGATGCTTGCGGCGCCGCATGGCGGAAAAACGCTGGTCACGCTCGCACCAGAACGCACGACGCCGAGAATCATTCGCAAACTAGTAGACGCCGGCGTGATCGTTTCCGCCGGCCATACGAATGCGACGTTCGAAGAACTGCAAGTCGCACTCGCGCATGGAATAAGAGGGTTCACCCACCTCTTCAATGCGATGTCGCAGCTCACCGGCCGCGAGCCCGGGGCAGTCGGCGCGGCACTCTCACACGCGGAAAGTTGGTGCGGCATCATCGTGGATGGCCGCCATGTTCATCCCGCCGTTCTGCAGATCGCGATGCGCAGCAAACGCCGCGACCGCTTCATGCTCGTCACCGATGCAATGCCGAGTGTCGGCGCGGCAAAAAAGTCGTTTCAACTACAAGGGCGACCCATCTCGGTTGCCGACAGCATGTGTGTCGACGAACAAGGTCGACTCGCCGGTTCGGACATCGATATGGCAAGCGCCGTACGAAACACAACGAAGTTGCTCGCGCTGGATTTGACTGAATCGCTCAAGATGGCAAGCGCCTACCCTGCGGAATTTCTAGGTCTCACGCACGATGTTGGCCGCATCGCCCCAGGTCAGCGTGCCAACTTCGCGTTGATCGATGACGACGTGAACGTCATTGCGACCTGGATCGATGGCCGTCGGCAAGAAGGCGACGAACACGCATCGCGCGCCAGCTAGCTCGTTTTCGCGGGGTCACTTCGGCTTCGGAGGCCCCCTCCCTACTCTCTCCCGTAAACGGGGGAGGGACTAGAACTTGCTTCGTGATCATTTGCCCTGAGTTGAACTCAGCAGTACTTCACTGATTAGACGTTCTATGTCTATCTCTTCGTTCTGGGCCTATTTCTATGCCCATGTCTCGGTTCTAATGTCTATCCCTGAGCTCTAATATTTATCTCTCAGCTCTAATGTCTATCTCTCAGCTCTGATGCTATCTCTCAGTTCTAGGCTCCAGTGTGTTTTTAGATTCCCTCCCCCGTTTACGGGGGAGGGTAGGGAGGGGGCAGCAGCAGCGCACGCGTTCTCGTCTTAAAACCCAACGCCTCGACACCAACTCATCAGCACCAAGCATCTTGCTACTCTACCGCACCGCGCTGACGCCGCAATTCAGTCTTGCCGCTGCTTGCGCGCATGCATAGCGATCTCATTCGCCAAACCTTCAGCGAGCTCCTCGATCGTGTTGGATTTGTAAACGAGTTGATCGATCTGCAACTCCTGGGCTGCTTGCCTGTCTTCCTCTCGGATGTAGCCGGAAGTTAGGATGATCGGCACATCCGACCGAATCTCACGCAACTTCGCCGCCAGTTGCGGCCCGGACATTCTGGGCATTGCTACGTCCGTTATCACAGCACGGAATTGATGCGGTTGCTTACTGAACTCCTGCAGTGCAACCGCTGGATCCGTGTAGCCGCTCACCTGATAGCCCCGCTTGGTAAGCGCTATTTTCATCAAGGCAACTAACGCCTCCTCATCATCGACGTACATGATGTGTTCACCACACCCTCGAGGACATATTTTCAGATCCTTTCGATTGTCATCGAGCTGCGCTGCCGGAAGATGCACGAGAACAGAAGTTCCGCTGCCCGACACACTTGCGATGTCGATGGATCCTCCGTGGCTCTCGACGATACCGTGCACCACCGAAAGTCCAAGACCAGTGCCTTCGCCATGAGCTCGCGTCGTAAAGAAGGGGTCGAAGGCGCGCTTCAATGTATCCGCATCCATCCCACGGCCCTGATCTGTCACACGTAGCTGCAGATACTCACCTGGCTTTAGATGAATGCCTGAGGTTCTCTCGACTTCGAGGTTCGTAACGCGCTGCAAACTGACCTCGACCACGCCTCCTGCATCGTATGCATGGGCCGCGTTGGTCACTAGGTTGATCACGATCTGATGAAACTGGGTCGAGTCGCCTTTGATCCCAGGTGCATCCGACGCGTAGCGCTTGCGGGTCTCGATGTTCGGGGCAGCGTCGCGCGCAAGAGCTGCAATGCCTCGTCGGTGACGATTCGAGCATCGAACACTTCATGATTGGGTGTAGAGCTTCGGCTGAATGCCAGGATCTGACGGACCAGCTCGCTTGCTCGCACGCTCGCCTTCTTGATCTCCAGCAAATAGCTACGCGAGCTCCAATCCCCTGGAACTTCATCGAGTAAAAGATCGGTGTTACCCCCTATCGCAGCCAGGATGTTATTGAAATCGTGTGCAATGCCACCCGCCAGCGTTCCCAACGACTGCATACGCTGCCCCTGCTCCAGCCTGGCTTGGAGTGAGACTCGTTCTTTCTCAGCCTCGATCCGTGCCGTCAAATCGTGAATAGTGCCGACAAAGTTCGTACATCGGCCATTCGCATCGAAGAGCGGAATCAAGATGATTTCGCCGTACTTCTCTCCGGTACGGGCCTGCATTAGTAGCTCCCAGCTCTGCCGCTGATGAGTTCTTGCCGCAGTGGCGTAGCGCTCCAACGTGGCCGCACGGATCTCTTCCGGCAGCAGCTCGTGAAGGAAGCGCCCAACCATCTCTGCTGGTGGAACACCGAATAGTTCAGTGAACGCTTTGTTCACCCAAGCGAACCGATACAAGCCTTCACCCTCTACATCGATATAGAAGATGGCGTCATCGACGCTGTCGAGGATGACGGCACGAAGGGTCTCTCCGCGCCGAACCTCAACCTCGCTCGCGCGAGCACGCTCGCTGATGAGAGCGACATACGCGAGGTGGGTCGCGACTTCTATCCACTCCATTTCCTCCGCCGTAGGCTCCCTGATCTCACGGTAGTACATGGCGAACGTCGCTAGCACTTTTCCATCGGGTGCAATGATCGGAGTGGACCAGCACGCGCGCAGACCGTAAGGTAGAGCAAAGTCGCGATACTTGATCCAAGCAGGATGAGTGGCGATGTCCGCGACAATGACAGGCTTGCCTGTATAGGCTGCAGTTCCGCAAGAGCCCGCTTGCGGCCCGATCTTGGCTCCTTCTATCGAATCGATGTATTCACGCGGCAAGTGTGGTGCGGCAGCGTGATGAATCCGCCCTTCCTCGTCGATGAGGATGATCGAACACATCATGTCTGGTGATTGGGCTTCGATGAGCTCGACGATCATGCGCAGCACTTCGGACTGAGCTCGACCAAAGGCGATCGCTTCCAGCACCGCTCGCTGCGCCGCAGCGAATGTGTTTCTCGCCCGATGCATGCTGGGTTCAGTCACCACTTGCGGTACGCTCCTTGGCAGCAGCAGCTATCTACCGAAAGTGTTCCAAGAAGTTGCGCACTAAGTTGCCCTTTCAAAGCCGCATGACTGATTGTGCCGCGCCTAAGTCGTCTGAACCTGCGGCGGGTCCATTACAGCAACTGCGAGAATCCGCTTCGGTTCCATTGCTCACCCGCTCAATCGTTGCCTAACTCTTGCCTATCCAGTACGGGCTCGGAAGGACGCGGCCGCCCTAGCACATTCGGGCGGGTCAAAATACCTGAGGACATTTGACGGTGAAGCTTCCATTGTCCGCTGTCGCGCTTCCAAATCTCCAAGAGTTGACTGCGGGCGATTACGTTGCCGTGCCGCATCCGTTGGGCAACGGCCGCGATTCTCCAGGCGATGTCTCCGATGACCGTGATCTCCTTAGTCGAGCTCGTGATACGCCCGCTCCCCGAGGCCAGAGACTGATTCAAGGCCGCGCGTGCCGCACGTTTGCCGCTGATGGCAGGCATACGAGCATCCAATAAGACGACGTCCTCGGTAGCTATCGCCAGCATCGCCTGCGCATCGTGCTGATTGAAAGCCTTGGCCCAGCTCTGTGCGAGGGCTTCGATCCGATCAGCCGTCGCATCCGCAGCAGCCGCCTCGAAAGGATCCAAGTAGAACCACAGCAGCGGCACGATCAAGAGCCTGAGAAGTGAGTGCATGGGAAGCTCCGTACTCGTCGTGTTATCGAATATTGAAACGCTCCATCGTTTCAAACGGTCTCGCATACAAACGAAGGGCCCACATCGGATCGATGCGGGCCCTGCATTGCCGTGCGCCGACGTGCGTCGGGCGATTACAGATAGGCTGCTAGTTCTTTCTCGACACCGACCTCACCGCAGCTTCTGCGTTGATGAAACCATACCCATCCAGCCGACTGTAACCCTTACCGATCAGGTTGAAGAACTCTCCCTTGAATCCTGCACCGCCCTGGAACGTGCCGAAGAAGCTCGCGCCGCCCGGGAGGACTTTGCCCGTCGGAATGTGCACGCCGCCCCCGAGCAAGTCAGCGGAATTGCCGCCCACCGCACCGTTGGGACCGGATGCATCGGCTTCATCGCGGTCGACGCCGAACGACAGTAAGTCACCGCTATCGAACGAGCCGGATCGGAAACTCAGATTCACCTGCTTCCATTGGCCCGCTACCGCGGGTGGATCGGCAGGCAACGAGAATGTGGCTGTCACATCCGCTGCACTGATGCCGTGAGTGCGACCCACGATGAACGGCTGCCCGGGAGGCGCCTCGGGCGGCTCGGAGCGTTCATCGAACACGATGCCATCGGGCATTTGCGTTGGATTCCCTTCGCTTCCATTGATGGAAAAGCGCTGCAAGCTTCTGAACCCAATGTGCGTCAACGTAAATACGTTTGGATCGAATTGACTGATCGAATTCGGATCGGCGGTCGCATTAATCGACAGCAAGTTGCCGGCCGACAATGCGAAGCCAGACGCGTTGAACGGATCCAGATCGTGTCTGAATGCACTATCCTGCAAGATCCGGCGCATCCGATTCGGAGCCACCCTTCCTGGCCCTCCCGCCGCGTCCAGAACGAGGGCCGCAATCGCTGCAGCGGGTGGCGCCGCGGCGCTCGTGCCGAAAAAGTTCGGGAAGCTGTCCGCATCGACCAAGGAATCTTCGCCGAAGAAAGTATTGTTGGCTCCATCCATGGCTGCGAGATCTGGCTTCTGACGGATCTGCGGTTTGCGATAACGTCTATTGTTCTCATCGAAGTAAATTGTGGAGGGACCGGGCGAGGTAAAGGCTTCAGGTATGAACGGCGCATAGAACGCATACGCCGCCACGCTCATTGCGCCGCGCGCGGAATTGTGGCCGTACGTCACTGGATCCAGATAACTGAAGTACTCCTGCGGATTCACACCGCTGAACCCGACGTAGCGAATCCGATCCGCTACGGTCCTATTGCGGCTCGGCGGTACGTTGGCACGCGCAATCACCATTTGCAGCGTCGCTTCCGGCAGCTCACCGAGCTCGATGGGCCGGTTGGTGAACGTATTTTGTTCTGCGAACGCGCCGATGAAGGTGCCGTCCTCGAGGAAGAACAGCAGGTTGTAGTCCGTCAACACCTGCTCGACGATCTCCACCTCTTGCACGCGATATAAGAAATCGCCGGACTGCGTCTCCAAGAAACTATCGACTACCACGGTATAAGTGCCGCTAAGCGGCAACTCTAGAATCAAAGACTCAGGATTCGTGCCTGTATCCACGAACTGAATCTCCTGTCCGTTCGGATCGATCAAGGCCAGCGTCAGATCCGGATTGGGATTACCTGTCGTCGAGTCATCCGCATCGACGAAGATCTCCACTAGCTGACCTTCGGTACCAGAGAATGTGAATGTCGCTTCCCCGCCAGGTGGAACCGTGCTCGCACCCGCAACGATCGGATCGCCAACCGGAGTGGGTGGCTGCGGATCGAAAGGCTCATTCCATTGAAAGACAATCACGCTTTCGTCTTCGAACGCTATCGTCTGGGCGATATCCACAGCACTGCCCGGCGCGAAGTCGTGGAAACCACCCGCATACAACGCCGGATCGACATCCGTGAAGTCCAGATTGGTGCCGGCCCAGGACGAGGGCGTGCTAGGCAAGATACGAGGCTTCGAATCGTACGCCTCGGTCGCCGGTCGGTTACCCGCTGAAGAGAAATACGAAACACCGGCGGCAGCAACGTCATCGACCGCCTGCGCAACAATGCCATCCTGAAAAAAGGGCTCGGCTAGATAAATGATGTCATCGACGATGATATCCGCTTCGAAGCCCGCCACTGCATTGGGCGCATCGGAAAATCCGGCGAGCGCGCGAATATTGTTGGCGAAGTTCACTTCTCCGCCATTCGCTGTCGCAAATCCGAGGCGCGCCTTAGGCGCAACATCATGAACGATCTGCAGCATCGCCCGACCTTCGTCGGTTTCATCCGGCCAGTCTTCGAGCACCACGACAGGTTGCGTGTTCCCCAGTGGGTTGCCCTCGCCGGGTAGATCGCCGCTAGCGATGTCATCCGCTGCACTGTTCGGTTCTTCGTTCGTGTCATAGCTATCGGACAAAACACCGACGGTCACACCTCCCCCATCGGCGCCTCGGACCTTATCGATGCGATGTTGCACGATGCCTTGCGTGTCGGTCGTGCCCACATTCGTGACCATGGGACTCGATGGCACCACGGCCAACACGCCCTTCTCGCGCGCAATGTGTGCCAGTGATTTCGTAGGCGCATACGCCTCGATGACGCCTGCCCGATAATTCAAGTCGGATGCCGTGATCTCGACATCTTGTATTTTGCGCAACTTTTGCAGGACGGATTCAGCGGGCGCCTTCCCATCGAGCGAGATGCGAACGAGCGCGCGACCCAGATCGTCGAATTGAACGGGTCGAGTCAATCTCAACTCTGGAACTCCGCGGGCCGCCGCTCTTTGCGTCGCAAGAGCTTCACTCGGCGGGAGCGAGGCGATCTCGTCGAGGCCACCACCGAGATTTCGGACCGCGTCTTTGGCCTGTGGCGCAGATGAGATCATCAGCGCTGCCAGCGTGCTGGCGAGGACGGCCACCCTCGGGCGCGACGCACCAGGTCGCAGCAATCCCTCATGATTTTTCATGAAAGTGCACTCCGTATGTTTTTCAAACCGGTGAGATCGTCCATATAGGCGCAGGGTGCGGTCGCCGTTGTTATTCTCGCGAGGATTTGCGCCCGCCTCTCCTCTGACCGCCTCACGTGAATAGTCACGCGTCGGCGACGCTACGCCTCCGGATTGCGCGATTCAATACGCGAGCTCAACCGATAACGCCGCGCAAACTTGTTCTCAAGATGCGAAACGAACGTAGCTCTCTGCGCGATATACAGCGGCGGTCGCGCGCGAATCGATTCGCCGCGGAACTATCAACAGTGAAGCGATACTAGGTAAGAACGACACGCGCGAATGTATTCAAGTCGCGAGTGGAGGTCGCCATGGTGAGGGCAGAAGGGATTTCCGCAATTGCGCGTCGCGCGTACTGCGGTCAAGGCTGCTGCTCTGCGCGCCGTCGATAAAGGAGCAACCGAACCTTATCGCATCGCCGCGGCAGATGGGCTAGGCATTCTCAATTGCCCTAATCCGCGATCAATAATCAAACAGGTGCTCGATTCTCGCTTCACTTTGTTCGAGCGTCCTCAATGTCCGCGCGAGCTCACCTACGGAGACGACGATGGCGAAACGGCGCGTATCGGGCTGCGTGATCAGGTCCTGCGTGAACAACACGCGCGAATTCATCGGCGCATTCCATTGCTGCGAGGCAAGCACGCTGATGAGCACATCGGCCTCGGCAGGATTACCTGCTACTTCCACGAAGTCGGCGCCGCCGCGCGCTAGCTGTGTCGCTGCGGAAGTGAACGGCTCATAACGAGGCAATAAATGGAGCTGTTTGCCTTGTGATTCATTCGTGACGACCGCAGTGACGAAGAGCGGACGCTCATAGCCTGCCTGCGTGCCCTTCCCGATCAGCCATCCATAGCCGGCTTTGACCAGATACTCGCTCGTCAATGCGTATCGGCGTTCGAGCTTGCGTATGAATCCAGGGCCGCTCCACGAAACGTCACTCCAAAGCCCGGTGATCCTTGACCAGAAATCGAACTCGTACCACGGCCGTTCGCGAATGAAATCGACATAGTCCTGCGCGACCTTCGCACCGAAGTCATCTTCCGCAGTGCGTCCGGAGACCGTCAGCTCCGCCAAGCGGCCAACGAGCGTCTCATACGCGGAGCGAATCGCATACTCCACGGTCGTGCTAGTCCCGATGACCATGATCATGACGTGATAGCCGCCGTTGAACGGGTACCCCTTCTCTACAGTCGCACCGTGAACGGCACGGTAGCTTTCCCAAAATTGACCGATGTGTCCCCAGAAGGGAAATGCGCTCGGCTGCTCTTGTTGCACGAACTGAGCATACTCGGCGGGACTGAAAACCAAGAACCATTCTGGGAAAGTGAGATAGGTTTGCTCCTCTCCGCGACGATGCTCGGGCGGTGCGATCGGATCGGACGCGACGAGCAGTGGCAGCGCCATCAGGATGATGATCGATAATCCTCGCCGCATCATCGCGATGCTCCACCAGGCTTAGTGAACGCGAGCAACACATTGTCGGATGGATCGTGTGCCTGCAGCAGCCGCTTGCCATTGTCGACAAACCCAAACGCGCTCAGCCGCTTCACCCACTCGGCGATTGAAACGAAATGACGTAACTCCGCCTGATTCGTCTCCCAGGGCGTATTCAGACCGCAATTGAAGACAGCATGTACGAGTGAGACGAAACGGAACATCTCCGGCGTCTTCACATCGTGATCTCGCAAAATGAACACTCCACCCGGGCGCAGTACGCGCCAGATTGATCGCATGAAGGGATTGAGCCGCTCGGGCGCGATGTGATGCAGCCCGATAAAGCAACTGACCAGATCGACGCTTTCATCGCCGACGGACTCCGCCGGAATGGGCGAATAGTTATCCAGCGGTACGAACCTACCCAACTTTCGAATGCGGCCGCGCTCGGCAATATCGACAGGGGAATACGTCGGCGGCAAATCGTTGACCAGCACTAACGGCCCCGTCATCTTGAGCTTCTTGCGCAGTACCCCCGCGTATCGCCCTGTCGATCCGATCTCCACGTATCCATCGATTGCGCGCCGCTCGCCGAGCAGCGTCAATGTTTGGCGCACCATCTCGGCTTTTTGCTTGAACAGCGAAGGCAACGCATACGTGACGTCGGCAAGCGCCGGCTTGATGCTCGGCAGATGCTCCTGGATGTCCCGATAAATCGCCTCGTCGGTGTGGTGTCTGGCACAAGCCTGTTGAATTAATGTGTGGAAGCGGTCCTCGGGGTAGATGCGATAGATATTCTGCAAGAACAGGTAGAACGCATCGCTCCAGCGCTCATCGCCATATACCCCGTGAAACTCGGACATCGAATTCTCTCCTGCGGGTCGGCTGCTCGCCTCATTCGACTGGAGCCAGGCCACATAGTATTTGTCCCACAAGCTGTTCCGCAGCCGATAGTGAGGATCCAGTTCGCGTTTCAACGCGAACAATTCGGGCGCGCGAGGATAGGCACGATGGAACTGCTCGATGGTCGCGTGCGGCTGATACGGCAAATAGTATGTTCCGCCTACTTCGAGCACGGCTTCGATCAACTCGCGCGTCCACACAGCGACGCGGCTCTTCGCATTGTCACGCGTACGCTGCTTGTAATAGAGAACAAAGGCAAATGTCTCGCCCCGTGCCCAGGACAACAGCGAGCCAGAATCCGCAATCGCGTGTCGCACCGAGATATTTACGACGTTGACGCGGTGGCGCCGCAGAATTTCCGTCATCCGCGGCACGAACTCATCGAACCGTTCAACTGGCGCAAAGTATTCTTGCAGCACATAAGTGCGGTGAGTCCGCTCGGGCGGTTCCAACTCTGCGACATCGTAACCAGCTTCGTAGTTGCGCCAATGAACGGGTTTCGCGAGATAGACGAGCGGATCGATGAAGAACTCTCGACGCCACTTACCTGACTTTGTCTCCGTAATCGCCCAATAGGCGTAACGATGAATGGGATAGACCTTGCGGCACGGCTGCAGGCGTTCGTCGGTCGTCGCCGCGCGTTTGGTCTGAACCCAGGTCACAGACCGAAGTCGTTCGTAACTCGGCGGATACAGGTCCGCGTTGTGAAAGACGGTCTTGCTCGAGCTGCGAACCGTCTCGCGAAAATGCTGCAAGTATTTCGACGCGGGTAGCTTCACCGCCACACGTTCGACGCGCGTGTTCTCAGCGAGTTGAAGCTCTGCTTCGACAATGATGCCGACGGCACCGTACCCGCCGATTGCTGCGTAGAAGATGGCAGCATTCTGGGCTGGACTCGCTTCGATCCGTTCGCCGTCCACTGTGACCAGCAAAATCGACCGCACCGAAAGAATGACCGGCCCCATTCCCACGTAGCGTCCGTGCACGTTCACGCTCAGCGAACCGCCAACCGTGAAATTCGCATATGTCTGCATGATCGACACGGCCAGATCGTGCGGATCGACGAACTTCTGGATGTCGCACCAACGAATGCCTGCCTGGACTCTGATCGCTTTCTCGACGGGCGAAAACTTCAGTACGCGATTGAGCCTGCGCATATCTACGTGCAGCGTACCCGGACTTGCCGTCTGCCCGCCCATGCTGAAGTGGCCGCCGCCGATCGACAATGGCAATTGTGTGCTGCGCACCGCCTGCTGCACTTCCTCAACCGTGGTCGGTGTTGCGATCGCAAACACCGCGACAGGATTGAGTCGCGTGACGTCATTCACGATGAGCGACTGCGTCATGCGCCGATGCTCACCGTGAGATAATCCGCATTCAGGCTGCGCGGATCTGACCCGAAGCGATTCTCACCTCGCGTTCCGCGGCCGAGAAGCAACCAGAAGAACAGTACGAGGGGTCCAAGCACAGGTATGACGACGAGCAACAGCCACCACCCCGACTTTTCACGATCGTGCAGCCGCTTGATCGCGAGCGAAAACGCACACCAAAAGAATGGCACATAGATCACGAGCGTGCTGGCACGACCGAAGCTCGACTCCAGCAATGAGTACAGTGCGACGAATACAAACATCAGCAACAGCGTTGACCAAAGAAACGTGCGCCGACGCAGTCGTCCCTGCTTGGTTGCGAACAAACGAACGGATGGATGCATCGACTTCAGTTCTCCGATGATCAGTTGCTTGGCGATTCGATTACGTGACGCAGCAAAGGAATGAGCACACCATTGAACCGTTCAGGATCTTCCAGTTGGGGGATGTGTCCAACGCCCTCGATCACCACGAGCTGCGACTGAGGCAATAGCTCGACGAGTCTGTTCGCTTGATTGAGCGGCGTGATCGTATCCAACCGTCCCCAAACGATGCCAATCGGCATCGTCAACTTCGAGTAGGCCTGCGGATCTTCGCTCGCCGAGAGCGCGCTTGGAGCTATGAGCTCAGGCAGCCATTGACCCACGGCTGGCGTCGATCCCTGGACGGATAATGGACGTTGATACAACTGAACATACTCGTCAGTCGCACGCGATGGATCGGCTATGAAAGCTTGCAGCAATCGACGCGTGAACATCGGGTTCGTGACGAACGTCGCCACGACACTGTTACGCATAGGTTCATTGTGCAGCAACGAGCCGACCAATCGACTTGACAGCGTTGGCGTCTTTTCGGTGTCGGTGCTCGTGCGTATACCCAGCGCGCCATCAACTATCACGATTGCATGAAATCGAGAGGGTTGCGCTAGTGCCGCCTCGATGACCGGCCCCGCGCCGAACGAGTGGCCGATGGCGGTCACTGAGCCGACCTGCAGTGAATCGAGCGCCGCGAGAATGCGCCTGCCTTGAGCTTCCTTCGTATACGAGATCTCGGATCGACGTTCGGAGAACCCGAAAGGAGGCAGATCGATGGCGATCACTCGCAGACCCTGCGCAGCCAAGGCATCGATGGTCTTGCGCCAGGTTTCGCTCCACGCGCCGGTCCCATGGACTAGCAACACGGCAGGTCCATCGGCGCGGCCGGACTGCTGCACATACATCTGCACATCGCCCGCGGCGATGAACGTGCCACCTGAAGGCGCTGCCTGCGTCGCGATCTGATCCTCGCGCCGATCGGCGAGCCAGCGAAAAGTTGCCAACACGACGACGAGCAGCAACAGAACGACCAGCGTCCCGCGCAGCAGCCAACGCAGCAGAATCCGAATCATCGTCCACCCGCCCGTATGTTTATTCTAGGTCGTCCTCGACCCGGTTTTGTCGGTCGACCGGTTCCGTTGATCCCGGTTTCGGTGATCGATAATAGCTCAACTCGACAATCCAGTATTGAGCGCTTGCTGGCGTACCGCGTTGGCGGCCGGCGGCGGGAAAAGACGGCTTCTTTTTGTCCACCATCGCAGCCAACCGCTTGCCGCCGCCAAGCGGCGATGTGACGAGAAACGTCACTCGATTGAAAGTCGAGAACAGCAGCACAGAATCCCGCCGTTTGCGTGCGAACGGACGCACAGAGCTGGCGCGAAGCGCATGCGAAATTGCGTTCATCCATCACGCGGTGATTCACATGAACGACGACAACGTGATTCCATTCCGCAGGCGCCCGCAACTGCCTTCAGAGGCGGAGCTGGAAGCCTATCGACAGGCGACTCGCAATTGGCACCCGGAAGTGCGCCGCCTCAAATACCCGGAACACTACGAGCTGGAACTGAAGTACGCGGACGACTGACTGCGCGCCGAGGCGGCGATCAACCATCTTGCGTCAATCTTCCTCTTCCACGAACGCACGCAACCTACTCAGCGTCTCATCCCACTGCTGCGAGATTTGATCCAGATAACGGCGAGTCTCATCGAGCCGTTTCGGCTGCAATTCCCAAACACATTCGCGGCCCGCACGATCGCTGCGCACCAGCCTAGCGTCTTCGAGAGCACGAAGATGTTTCGTCACGGCTTGACGCGAGACATCCGCACCCTCGGTCAAGCGCATGATCGACGACGGCCCTTCGGTACAGAGGCGAACGACGATACGCAGGCGCGTTACATCACCGAGCGCGGCGAAAAGCGGAGCCGCGTCGGCGATGCGAACGGAAGAGGATTTTCTCGACATCGCTCAAGCCTGGAGATGGCGCATGAAATCCCTGACCATGTTGCAAGGGTCCCTACGCTGGCGCGTCTGCATTTGCGGCTAGATATTTTGCAATCAACTTCGTCTGCATCTCCCAACCTTGTTCGTTCGACTTGAACGCCTCCGCGCGGCGCGCGAGTGGCACTGCGTCGAACCCGGATTCGGTAATCTTCAGCAACGTTCCGCCATCGACATCTCGCAGCTCGAACACGATCAACGTCGTCGGTTCCTTCGAATAGTCCGCGCCCGGCTCAAGCGCGTAGGGATACCAACGATAAGAGAATCTCTGCATCGGCTCGATCTTCTCTACGAAGAAATCGCACGGCATTCCTTCATAGGGCTTCTGCATGCCGGCCACTTCATCATCGACGCGCGTCGGCACGATCCTGCCGCTCACCTTCTGGCCTTCGACGAACGGCCCCTCGAATTCAACGCCGAACCAGTGTCCGAACTTCTTGGAATCGACGATTGCCGCCCATACGCGCTCACGCGGAGCGCGCAGCACAATTTGCTTCTCGATACGATCGGTTTTCATAGGCAACCTCCTGGTTGCGTATTTATACCGCCGTCATTTTGCATATGCAACCCTTTGGTTGCTGATCGTGTGTGTGTGTGTGCGTCGAGAAAGCCGTACGTCGGTTGCTGCGAATTATTACAGAGTGGCACGAGTGAACAGTGCCAACCCCTAGCGCCCTCCTTACGAAGTTGACCCTGATAAGAATGATCTCGCAGAGACGCAGGGCCCGCAGAGAATAGATAAAACGCAGGACTTCAT
>JAICPY010000133.1 GCA_025929585.1 Steroidobacter sp. | reverse complement strand
TCTCCCATGTTGCTGCTAAAGGGTCGAAGCCGCAGGATGCGTTTCGTGTCGTAGCTATCTTCGTCCCCAGGAGAAAGAGATTTCTTGGCGAACCTTGCGGTGATTTGGATGAGTTGGATGGCTTACGCTGGTTGACGGTTGACAGTTGACGGTTGACGGTCGAAAAGCGTTGCTTCTTCTGAGTGTCAACGCTCAACCGTCAACTCTCTTGGGGACACTCCTCGTCCTCGAGGAGTGTCCCCACCTTGCTTTCCGAATCGCGCGATCGCAGAATCTTCGTGCTCTCGATATCCCTCTGTGTCGTAACGGGTCGCGGGAAGACGGCCTTCGGTGGAGCTCGATAGCAAGGAATCCTTCAGCCAGTCCTCGAGCCGTCCCACGCCGATGATTGCACCTTCGTCAGGTATCAACGCGTCGTCCCTCAGTTGCGCACCGAAGTAGCGAGCGTGCGGGTCCGTGATGACCTTACGTGCATCTCGATCCGCTTCCATCACGCGCCGAACGACATCGTCGAGATGAAAGACATCCGGCCCCGCGTGTTCGATCATCCCATTACGTGGTGACGCCGTTGCAATATCGGCAAGCGCGGCTGCCACTTCATCCGACGCAATAGGTTGGACCAAAGCAGGGGAGACGCGAACGGCATCTTCGCTCACATCCGATTGCGCAATGCGCGGCATGAACTCGAAGAATTGCGTCGAGCGCAGGATGGTGTGAGGAATGCGCGAAGCATTGACTAGATCCTCCTGGACCATTTTCGCTCGAAAGTATCCGCTTTCGAGCAGGCGATCAGTGCCGACAACCGAAAGCGCAACGTGATGCCTCACGTGCGCCGCCTCTGCGACGGCGATCAGATTGCGGCACGAAGTTCGGAAGAACTCCATAACCGCAGCGTCCTCGAAGGATGGCGAGTTCGTAACATCGACGATGACTTGTGCGCCAGCGATCGCCGCAGCGAGTCCTTTCCCAGTAATGGTATTGACGCCGAAGTGCGGCGATGCGGGGAGGGCGTCGTGACCACGATGCCGCAGATTGTCCACCAGCTTGGCACCGACCAGGCCGCTGCCGCCGATCACTACGATCTTCATGCTCGCTCCTGCGATTACTGTTGCAGGCACTTGGAGCTGCGACCGCGAGCTCCTTGGCGCAAGCATGTTTCGTGATGTAGCAGTGGTTCTTGACGAATTCTGTGGCGATTTGGCCAGGAGCAGCGTTGTATGGCGTTGCCAGTTGACAGTTGAAGGCCAGATAAAGACGGCGCCCTTGCTGCCAACTGAACGCTCAATCGCCACATGCCCCTTAACTAAGCGGCATGGACTCCAAGGGACCCAACTCGCGCCAGGAGCATGCTTTAAGTTCGCGGTACACCGGCGAACATCTAATCAACCCTCTGGGTCGCGCTGCCAGAATCGGACACGGGACGGGGCTCGAGGTAAGCAGCGGAAGAGCGCGGTTCGCCGAGTGAGTGATCTTCTACGTCGATGGAGATGTGCGAGTCCTGCGTGCGGTCGAGCTCCCGCAACAACTGCTCGGCGGCTTTGAGATCCTGTGTTTCAAAGCCTTCGGTGAACTGCTCGTAGATCATCAGGAGCGATTGCCGGGCCTGTCCTAAATCGCCCTGTTGGGCTTGAATGCGGGCCAAGGCCAAGCTCGACCTCAATTCCCATGAGAGAGCGGACTGCCGATGCGCGATCCGGCACGATCGAACCAGAAGGCGCATAGCGCGTGCTTCGTTCGTAGGCGACATCGAAAGGAGAGCCTGCGCTTGAACCCTCAATAGCTCTGGCAACTGCACGGTTTCCGCGCCGCGCCGTGCGGCTCGCCTGGCCGTGCGGATGAGGGCCAGAGCTTCAGCCGAGCGTCCAACTGCGATCAATCCCTCTGCCAATGAGCAAGCAACGAATGTCGCCACGACATCCTGCCGCTCATCCTTCATCTTCTGAAGCAATCCAGGCAGCATCGCGATTCCGCATTCGACATCCCCCCGCCCAATCAGTAGTGCTCCCCGCATCGCGAGTGCAACGCAGTGGAAAGGCTTCAGTACATTCCAATGTGTATGGCTGACCAGCCGACCCAACACCTCCTGCGCCATGTCCCAATGGCCGCACCACAGGTACACCGGCGTCGTGAAAAGCAAGGCAAAGCAAGTATCGAGAGGTTTTCCGGATTTCATCGCTGCGTCGGCCGCCCTTCGCGCAGTTGCAATTGCTCGCTCCGGGAAGCCGGACACCCACAGTACGCGAGACATCGTGAGCAACCCGCGCACACGGTGGTCGTTGCCGCATAACTGCAGATTCCGCTCGCCCGCGTGGGCAAAGCCCGCCTCGAACTTTTTCTTCGCGGCCGCTTGATCCCCAAGGAAGTGCCATGCCACACCTTGCATCAGTTCCGAGATTGCAAGAACTGACACCTCATTCACCTGCTTCGCAGCGACATCCCATTCTTCCGCCGCCTCAAGGGCACCGCGAAAGTCAGCGACCCGTGTAAGAAAGAGATGTCGAGTGGCGAGCATGCGTAATCGATGCGACGGCTCATCGAACGGATCAGCAAGCTCCAATGCGCGCTGGATGGCAGACAGCACGTCATCGCTGTTCCCGCGTAGCCACATCGACGATATGGCGCACGTACTCTGCAGCAGCATTTCGCGTCTGCCACCGCGGGTCGCCTCATCGAGCGCAGCGAGACCCGCGGCACTCCACTTGTAGGATTCACTCAATAAAGACAGCTCGAAAAATACCGGGGCAGCAGCCGCTGCGAGGTCGACCGCGAGTCCGGCGTCGAAATCTCGCGCGCCTTCCTTCTCGCACGGCGCGAAGCACCATTCGAGTGCGGCGCGGACATTTCCGAGATGCTCTCTCAATGCATGTGCGCGACCGGTGTACTCCAGATCGATCTGCCCGCCATGGCGTGAGTTGAGGAGCGCCACGAAATATTGCGCGTGACGTCGCAGAGTGATCGGTTCCTCACCGTTCACTAGCAGTTTCTCGCGTCCGTAGACTCGAGTCGTTTCAAGAAGCCGGTAGCGTATCGCGCTGTCGTCGCCGACGAGAGTAGACACCAGGGACTTTGCAACGAGGACGTCGAGCGTCGCGATCGTGGCGTTCTGCTTCGCCTGTTCTGCGTGCACAATGGCATTCGCCGCCTCAGCAGTGAATGGACCGACGAGCACCGACAGCCGGCGCAAGGCAAGTTGCTCGGCCTCGATGAGAAATCCGTAACTCCAGTCGAGCAGGGCACGTAGCGTCTGGTGGCGCGGAAGTGCAGTGCGTCGTCCGCGCCAATCCAGACCCAGATTCTTGTTTACGAGGTCCGCGGTCGTAGCGATGCCATGACTACCCGTTCTTCCGGCGGCGAGCTCGATCGCGAGCGCAATTCCTTCGAGCCGGCCACAGATGCCCGCCACGATCGGCGCATTCTCATCATCCAACTCGAAGCGACCGCCGCTGGCGGCGGCGCGCTCCATGAACAGCTTCACGGCTGGGAACGTAAGCACGTCAGCGGCCTTCATGCTCGATTGCGGCGACGGACTTGCCAACGGTGGCAGCCAATAAGCGTGCTCGCCTTCAACCCGCAATGCTTCGCGGCTAGTGGCGAGGATATGTACGCCGCAGGCCTCATTGAAAATGGTTTCGGTCAGCACGGCTGCGGCGTCGATAACGTGTTCGCAATTGTCGAGCACGAGAAGGATTCGGAGCGTTCGCAGATACTCGAGCAGAGTGGGTAGCGCGTCGGCGGACTGAACAGAGAGCCCCAGCGAAGTTGCTATGGTCGCGCCAACGAGACTTGGATCGGCGACCGCGCCAATATCGACAAAGCACACGGCGTCGCCGAACTCTTCCCGCATCCGGTGCGCGACGGCAATAGCGACTGTAGTCTTACCCATGCCTCCGGGGCCGATGATGGTAATGAATCGCTCCGCGATGAGGTCGGCGCCGATCGAGTGCACGATCTCTTCACGGCCCACCATTCGAGCCAACTTCGGCGGCAAGACCAGCCGCTTGCGGACGGCATCTGGGAATTCCGGAGATCTCGCCGGTAGCGAGGCAAGAGTTCCGCGAGTGATGGGAGCGATGAAACAGTAGCCCTGACCGGTCACGTTCTCGATGTAATGATCGCCGCCGTCACCATCACCGAGCGCTTTGCGCAGCGCGCTCATGTGGACTCGCAAGTTTCCCGGGCTGACGATCAGGCCGCGCCACACGCGCGAGATCAATTCGCGGTGACTGACGATCTCGCCCGCGTGTTCTACGAGTGTAATCAAAATGTCCAACGCTCGATCGCCCAACGCGATCGTAAGGCCGTCTTTCTCGATTTCGCGCGTAGCTGGCGAAAGGCGGAAGGGTCCAAACGATGCGATCTCGCTGTCTGAGCCGATCATGACGAAACATCCTGGGGGAGGAGAGGATCGGAAAAGTGTTCTTTTCGCGGACTCGTCGGAACGCAGCGGACGCCTTCCTTGAGCGGGTCAACTTCGATCCAACCAGGCGGAATAGAGACTAGTCGCATCTGCGGCAGTAGCAAAGCCCTTGCCCACTGCTACATCTCGTGTGCGTCGCGATCAGCGAATCATGCACCAATGCTGCACATGCAGCGATAAGTAAAAGGGGCTGCGCCGCTTAGCGCACCTTAACGCCAGTGAACTTGGGATTGCAGCGAGCGGGTGGGAGAGTGGATCTCGCAGATCGAAAAGCTCGGATCGACCCACGAAATGGAGAAGCCTGATGAATACACCCCCTTCTTCAATCACCGCAAGTCCCAATGAACTGCTCGTCGCCGGCGTCATGGCTGCCGCGAGCGTCGGGTCTTCCGCTGCTGCCATGGCAAACGCCGCGCAGCAGAAACCCGCTTCCGCCTTCCAGCTAAAAGGAAACCGAACCGTGAATACCATTACCAGCAAAGATGGCACCCAGATCTACTACAAGGACTGGGGTCGAGGCCCAGTGGTCACGTTCTCGCACGGTTGGCCGCTCAATGCCGACGCATGGGATGGGCAGATGCATTTTCTCGTTCAGCAGGGATTTCGCGCGATCGCACATGACCGACGAGGTCATGGTCGTTCGGAACAAGCCTCCTCGAACAATGACATGAACGGATATGCCGACGATCTGGCCGCGGTCATCGAGACGCTGGATCTCAAGAACGTCACGCTCGTCGGTCACTCAACGGGCGGTGGCGAAGTGGTCCGTTACATGGCGCGTCATGGAACGAAACGTGTGTCGAAGGCCGTGCTGATCGCCGCAGTGCCGCCGCTCTTGCTCAAGACCGCCGCGAATCCAGAGGGTTTGCCGATCGAAGTGTTCGACGCGCTGCGCGAAGCACTCACGAAGGATCGTTCCCAGTTTTACAAGGATCTCGCGATTCAGTTCTATGGCGCAAATCGTGAAGGCGCCAAAGTTTCGCAAGGCACGCTCGATCAATTTTGGCTCTGGAGCATGCAGGCGGGATTGAAGAATGCGTACGACTCCATCAAGGCGTTCTCGGAGACCGACTTCACTAAGGAGCTCATGGAGATCGATGTCCCAACGCTCGTCCTGCACGGCGAAGACGATCAGATCGTGCCAGTGCACGATTCCGCCAGAAAATCCGCTCGGCTCATCAAGGGCGCCAAGGAGATCTATTACCCCGGCGCACCCCATGGCATCACGGCGACCCATCAGGACCAGGTGAACTCGGATCTGCTGGCGTTTCTTCGAAGCTAAGCGTTGGTGTGCGAGGCGGCCTCTTCGATAGTTGAGGGGCCGCCGCTTCCCATCTAGATAGGGAGTTGGCTATGGATAATTCGACATACTCGTTCGCGCTCACGGGCGTGGTTCCGCCCGCCTGCGACGCCGAAGCCGGTGAAAGATTTCGCAACAGACCAGTGGTTGCCCGAACGATCCCTGCGACGCGCGGAGGATCCTCGAAGGAGTCGCAATCGAGCACGGTAATGCTCGAGCACATCGATCCTGTGTCCAAGCAAGGGTTCTCGATGCGGAAGATTCGATCGGTGATGGCGGAGTTGTGCTCTGCGATCAGAAGCGCACTTGACGATGAACGCAGCACCGCCGAGGACAGCTTGCGACGTGCCGCCGAGATTCTGCAAGAGATCGGTGAAACACAGACTGCGATCAAAGAACCGGTACGCGGCGGGCTGTCTCCGTGGCAAATCCGCAAAGTGACTAGCTATGTCGAGGCCCATTTGGATCGCCCGATCAGAAACGAGGATCTCGCTGCGCTCGTGCGTTTGAATACCTCACACTTCGGTCGAGCTTTTCGTAACAGCTTGGGCGAGCCGCCCCACGAATACGTGATCCGACGACGGGTAGAACGGGCCCAAGGACTCATGCTGTCGAGCGACGCCTCGCTCAGCGACATCGCACTAGACTGCGGTCTAGCTGATCAATCGCATTTGACCCGATTGTTTCGCAGATTCGTGGGAGAGAGCCCGCGAGCTTGGCGGCGTGCCCGTATCAGCGCACCTGTGGAGTGCACTCGATGAGAGAAGGTTCCCATATTGAAGCGGTTCAGTCCGGATCAGCGATGACGTCGTCACGTTCATTTGATGCAGCAACTCGGCGGCGACCGACGGCCGGTCGCCGCAATAGTCTCTATTCAAGCGTCAGGGCTGGCGTCCCTTCTTTCTTGATCAGCAGCACCAAGAATTTTGCGGGCTCTGTGTTACTCGCGTTCCTACCGACGATGTGCAGGTCGCTGGGGCCTTCATAAAAGGTCTGTCCTGGCGTCAGGGTAACTTCTTTGCCGCCCTTTACTTGCATGACGATGGACCCATCCAACACATAGACAAAGCTATGGGCGTCGTGTCGATGTACGGGATCTGCGCCGCCAGGTGGATAATCTACCGTGATCATCAGAGCTTCCTTTCCCGGAAAATCCGACAGCGCCTTCGTCAGCAGCGGCGTGACGACGGGCTCCTCGGCCGCATACCCGCAAGGAGCGGCGAGCGAACCGCAGGTGATGACAACGGCCGGGGCAAGAACTTTCAGAATCGACATGGCGGTATCCTCAATTAGTGAGCGTTTGATTTCGTGCCAGTTCCAATTGGTATGATCTGTTCGAAGCAGCACGTCATGGAGACTCCCAGGAATCACGCCACCGCAGCTCGGCGATCTCGACTGCGTCGGCGTTGACGTAAGGCTCTGCGAGCGCGCCCGAGATAATGAGCTTCAATTCCACCTCGCGCTGGGTTGTCCGGCGCAGGTCGTTGAGCCACTCATCGTGATTCGCGAGCCAGATGGGAAGCGGGTCATCGCCGTCGAAGGTGGGTTCGAGTGCGACACAAACGATTAGCGCGGTCGAATCCTCCAACACCCACAAACGACGAATCGATGAGTGAACGGCGTACCACCTCGTGAGAGGGGTGAGTACCTCTGGAACTTCCGATTCGGTCATCGAGGATGGATTGAAGACCGCGTTCATGGTGCGTGGCGAGCTCGCTTGTCAACAGAGCACTGTTACGTCGATCGAGATTGTTCGATGAAGCGGTGTCGTGTTGCTTGATGAATTCGCTCATCACTTGAATGGAAGCGATAGATCCTTTTCGCCTGTCGAAGAGCGCTTGTCTTCAAGCACTTCGACGAACTCAGCACGTGTGGACGACGTCAGCCTTGTTCTAGGAATGGCCGATTTCGCCAAGCAATGTTTGTGGCGCTCGCCGAAGATCGTCACGAGGGTCGTCATTCGTTTCCGCTGCTGAAGGGCGTCAGCGTTTGGCGCAAAGCTTTTCAGTACGCGCCGCCCAGAGCCCTCGGTCGATCCGAAAGTAAGGTGACTGAAATGCTATCGTCTGATCAGACATCTCATCCCAGCAATCCGACCCGGTTGCTTGCCGGTATCGCTGTGCCCGACACACCGATCGTGGCTCGCGCCATTCAGTACGCGCGCGAACACAGCGAGCCGTATCTCTTCAACCACGTCATGCGATCGTGGCTCTTCTCCGCAGCCATCGCGCACCGGAAAGGGTCTGCGCATGATCCGGAAGTGCTGGCTGTCGCTACGCTGCTGCACGATCTTGGATTGGAGAAAGCATGCGATGGTCCTTTGCGCTTCGAAGTCGAAGGCGCCAATGCGGCGCGAGCTTTCGCCCGCGAGTGCGGCATGATGGAACGGCAAGCGCAATTGATATGGGATGGAGTCGCCCTCAACTCGACGCCCTCTATCGGCTTATATAAGGAAAGCGAAGTTGCCCTGTGCACAGCCGGTATCGGCGTCGATTGGGGCGGATGGGGTTACGAGCTCCTGACTCCAAGTCAGATCGACACGATCGTGGCAGCGTTTCCGCGACTCGAGATGAAGCAACGATTCACTCGTGCGGTGTGTCGCATCGTTGAATCACGACCTGCCACCACTTACGACAACTTCGCGCGAGATTTCGGTGAACGCTTCGTACCGGGCTACCAGCGACCATCGACAGTGGATTTCTTGCTGAACGCGCCATTCAAGGAATAGACGTTTTTCGTCGCTAGTGGCGGTGAATCCCCCTTTCCCGCAAGCAGAGGAGGCGAGCTAACGTTGGCTAGGTCGTCCGGCCGGCCAGCCACAACGCGACGTTACGTACATAGCGATGAACCGAAGCCATCGCGCGTGGTGTATTTGTCAAGCCGTAAGCTGGTGCTTCGGTGACGAAGTCGGGACTGCCACGGCGCGGGTCCCAGTTGTAATCGGCGAAATGGTGGAAGGTCGACTCGGCGATGACCGGTCCGTCGGAGCCAGACGGCTCGAATGCTACGGCGATGTTGAATCGCTGTCCGCTTGCGAGACTTCTCCCGGTTGCAATCACGCGTGCTCGTGAATCTGAGTTGGGCGCAACTACAGCACCTTCATGCGGATGCGCGGGTAGGTACATGATAGTGCCGCTTTCGGATTCCGAATCACGCAGAACGGGGTGCACCGGTAGCTCGACTGCGATCCGCTGGAAATCCCCATTCGCACCCGAATGAAAATTGGGCCAATGAATGTACGGTGTACCGCGGTCGTCCGGAGGAGGGACGGGGCCTACAATGTTGTGCGTGTGAAAAACATGGGCCGCACCGATCGCACCCAGTGAACAGATCGAGCACCCGAGATCCATGTGATCGCGGGTAATCATTATTCCGCCACCTCGTGCTCGGAATCTCAGGATTCCTGCACGGTCCTCATCGTGCAGGCCGTTACCCACATCGACTGCGAACAGCCATAGCTCATCGTAGATAGAACGGTCGAGCGAGGATAGAACCGCATCCGGCGCGCCAACCGGGTCGCGATCTCTTGCCGTCACAGAAAATTGCGCACTACCGTCGGGCGCGCTCAGAGAAGCAAGATAGTCGTACAACATCGAGAAGCGCCCGATGTGCCAATCGTTCACCGTAGGCCCGATAGTTGTTTGCAGTAGAACGTTGATGGGCTCGCTCACGGAAAGACTCCTAGCGCGAAGCAGTATCATTCGCCGAGGATTGCTTCCACGCGGCGCAATAGTCATAGCAGACGTGCAACTCTTCGATGACGGCGAGAATCTGATCCGCCGAGAGCAATACGACGGAGCCTTCCGATTGTTCGATCGCCACACACCCATCCTTCGTCATGTAGACCTTGGGTTGTACCTTACCGTCGATGTTCGAGCTCATAGCACCTCCTACGAGTGGATAGGGCACTCACTTAATTACCGCAGAGCGATGTGCACTCTGCTGGCATCGCAATTTGAATCACTGCGACCGCATTGCGCCATACTGCGTCGGAGAGACGAAAGTCGCTTGAAGGATCCACGCACGAGTTGGATGAGATCGGGCATGGTTGGCAATGCGCGTTCAGGCGTGGCTAAGGGTTGTGCTGCATATCGAGGCTTAGCGACCAGAAGGCATCAAAGTCGTTCTGAAGCTTCGTTTCTCGTAGACGTTCGCTCCGCCAACTGCGAAAAACCTGGCGCAACGTCGATCGCGTGCGATGATTGCGTTGGCGGCAGTGCAAAGAGGGGACTTTCGCGACGATGTCAACACTCGTACTGATTCTCGATCTTGCAGGCACGTTTGTGTTCGCGCTTGCCGGCGCGACGGCCGGCGCCCGTCGGCAGCTCGATCTTTTTGGCGTCCTCGTTGTGGCGTTCGCAGCGGCATGCTCCGGCGGCATCATCCGCGACATCCTGATCGGTGCGACACCCCCGGCCGCGATCAGCGACTGGCGATACCTTGCGACTTCGCAACTGGCAGGCATTATCGCGTTTCGGTGGCATGGAACAATCGAACGCATGGCGAACCCGGTACGCATGTTCGATGCGGGAGGGCTCGCGCTGTTCGCTGTAGCTGGAGCTCAAAAGGCGCTCGCGTACGAGCTCCATGCAGTGATGGCGGCGTTGCTCGGCATGCTGACCGGAATCGGCGGTGGTATCGCACGCGATGTGTTGCTGGCACAAATTCCCAGCGTGTTGCGCTCGGACTTATATGCGGTGGCGGCATTGGCGGGAGCGAGCGTCGTAGTGCTCGGCGATCGATTCTCAGTGTCGCCAGTCATCACCGTCCTCGTCGGCGCGACGCTCTGTTTCGCGCTGCGGGTGATGGCGATCCAACGTGGTTGGCACCTCCCGAAGCCCTTGGATCAACCACCGCTCGAGCCGAAGCAGTTGGAACACCCAAGAGATCCTAAGACTTGAGATGAGGATGCTCGCGTCGACACGAAGTAGAGATTCGTGCGCACTAATTTGTCCCGGAGACCGGCTCAGCGTTCGAGTTGGCACGCTTCGGCGTCACTCTCCACACCGTATTCGACAGGTCGTCGGCGACGATCAAAGCGCCACGCGGATCGACAGTAACACCGACTGGTCGACCGCGCGCTTTGCCGTCATCACGCAAAAAGCCGGAAACGAAATCGATCGGGTCACCCGCGGGGCGGCCATCGCGGAAGGGCACAAACACTACCTTGTAGCCAGCCGGCACACTGCGGTTCCAGCTGCCATGCTCGCCCACAAACACTCCATCGGCGACGCGCTCGCCCATTGCCGGATTGGAGAACGCAACTCCAAGCGCCGCGACGTGTGCACCTAGGCTGTAATCCGGACGGATTGCCGAGGCGACTTTCTCCGCGTCTGGCGGCTGCGCGCGTGGATCGACGTTCTGGCCCCAATAACTGTAGGGCCAACCATAGAACCCGCCCTCGCGCACTGTAGTCAAATAATCAGGTACGAGATTCGGCCCAATTTCGTCTCGTTCGTTCACTACAACCCAGAGCTGGTCTGTCTCCGGTTGAATGGCCAGAGCAGTAGGGTTGCGAAGTCCGGTTGCATAGTGTTTGTGTGCGCCTGTTTGTGGATCGATCTGCCACACCATTGCACGATCGACCTCGGCATCCATTCCACGCTCGGTAATGTTGCTGTTCGATCCGATGCCCACGAAAAGAAATCGGCCGTCCGCGCTCGCAGTCATCGCTTTCGTCCAGTGATGATTGATCGCGGAGGGCAGCTCTGTAATTTGCGTCGGTGGTCCGCTCGCACGAGTCTGGCCATCACGATAGTCGAACCGCACGAGGGAATCCTGGTTGGCGACGTAAAGAGCGCCATCT
>JAICPY010000055.1 GCA_025929585.1 Steroidobacter sp. | reverse complement strand
TGTGACGAAGGGACGGGTGACGGGTGACGGGTGACGGGTGACGGGTGACGGGTGACGGGCAAAGATTATGAGGACAGCTCTAGGCTTGCTGCAACAGAGTTCTCTCGAAGGTAAAAAGGATTATCTCGGGGCGTAATGACGTGGTTCCCTCTTGCCCGTCACTCATCACCCGTCACCCGTCACTCCAATCTCATTCCCACCAGATACATCGCAGACGCTTTCGATTCGTGCTGGCGGAAGAGTAGCACTCGAGTGATGTTGGATAGGTTGAAGGAGCGGCCTTTCGGCGCGGATTCGATTTCAGTCAGCGGAATTCGAATGATCGAGCGGGATTGTGGCGCAATATCGAATCGTCCGTTGTAGCGATCGTGATACGGACCGTTATAGCCGCGATCGTCGATTCTCAACACGATCTTCAACTCTTCCTCGGTGGGATTGGCGACATCCAGGACGAGTGCACGAAATCCAAGCCAATTCCGTGGAGCTTCGCGCATATCTATCCCCTGCCAACGTCCGGGTTGGAATTCGATGTACATCGCTCGCTCCGTGGTTCCCGACAAGGGCTCGGGCAAAGTCTCGATGCGCGTACTCACGAGGCGCGTAGTCAGAAATTCCGCGCCAACATCGCGAGAAAAATCGACGATGATTGGAAACGCACGGGATCTTGTCGTGTAGGCAAGCGCGGTAGAGATCAAAGGTGAAACCAGAACGGCGAGTGCAACGATGGCTGCAAGTGCGAGCAGCAGTTTGGCGCCCTTCTTATTGCTGCTTACTTTTTGATCGAATGCGGCGAACACAAGCAAGAAGGTGGCGGCGCCGAGCACATCCATAGCCAGATCGGTCCAAGTTGGATCCCGATTGGAAATGATTTGCGCAAGCTCGCTCAATGCGCCCAGCGTTACGGCAACGATGAACGCAAATAGGTACTGACTGCCGACGGGACGGTGCGCGCACCGAGCAAGATTTCTGCAACCCATCAGGGTGATGATGGCCACAGCACCGAAGATCGGACCATGCGCGAAGTCGTGCAACGTTCGAAGCCAAAGATAACCGCCTCCCGATGGGGAGAACACGACTGCTCCGAGCAACACCACGATCGCGACTAGGTAGACCCAAAGACGAGGTGTCACTGAGGAGCTTGCTCGAGCAATCGTCGAAGGGGAGCAGCGTGCCGCATCCGCGCACCTTTACATGCATCATTCATGTTACACATCAATCGACCCGTAAGACGATCTTGCCCATGTGACCACCGGATTCCATATAGGCGTGGGCAGCCGCCGCCTCGATCAATGGAAACACGCGATCGACCACCGGCTTTATTCTTCCCGAGCTGATTAGCGGCCATACCGTTTGACGGACTTCGTCCCGGATCGTCGCTTTGAACGAAGCAGATCGTGCGCGCAAGGTGGAACCTGTGATCGTCAGTCGTTGTTGCATGATACGCAGGAGATCGGCCTCCCCTTTGGTACCGTCCTGAGTCGCGATTATGACTAGACGTCCTTCCGTTGCGAGCGACTGAAGGTTTCTCGCCAAATAGCTTCCACCGACCATGTCGAGAATGACATCGACACCACGTGCGTTGGTCGCGGCCAAGATAGCGGCGACAAAATCTTCCTGCTTATAGTTGATTGCGTGAGCCGCTCCGAGTTGCTGGCAGAAGCGGCACTTCTCTTCGGAACCTGCTGTCGCGAATACGGTGTGACCGAGCGCGCTTGCGAGTTGAATTGCAGCAACACCGATGCCGCTCGAGCCGCCGTGAACCAGCAATGTCTGCGCATCGCGCAAGCGTCCGAGCCCGAATACATTGGCCCACACCGTGAAATACGTTTCGGGCAACGATGCCGCTTCGATCATCGTGAGATTGCCGGGAACGTCCAACACCTGCGTTGACTCGACGGCGCAATATTCCGCGTACCCGCCGCCTTGCAGAAGGGCGCAAACACGATCGCCGACGGCAAAATCGCAAACGTCTGCACCCACCTGCACGATCGTTCCCGCGACCTCCAGACCAGGATGCGTCGGTGCACCCGATGGCGGCGGATAGCGGCCTCGTCGTTGCAGAATGTCCGGACGATTTACGCCGGCGCCCGCAATCCGAATCAACACTTCTCCAGGACCGCAGGAAGGAACGGGCCGCCGTACGCAGACCAACTCATCCGGCCCACCTGGCCGCAGCACATCGATGACCTTCATGTCTTGCGGCACGTTCATGATCTTCAGAATACCTGAAGGGTGCGAGGCGAGCGCACGCGTACGATCGGACCAACAGTGCGACCAATCGGTTCGCACTGATGAAGAGATGAAACGACTTAAGACACTGCGCTGTTTCCTACAGTCGTCATCACCTCATCTTGCCCTATTGCTTCGTACCCTCGTCCTTCAGCGCTTCTAGCGCGGACAGATCGAGATCTTCGACGGCATCCTTCAAATCGCCGATGTTGTCGGCCTCACCCTGTACTTTGACCGTAAACCGATCGCCAAGAACGACCATGTACTCGCCAGTCGAGGCATTCTTGTCCCAGGATTCTCGCACCAGGCGCCCGTCATCGCGATAAACCTTCTCGACTACACCATTGCTCTCACTCTCGCCTTCCATACCGGAGAAGCCGGCTAAGGCTAGAAAGCCGCGAGCCGAACCCGTATCGACGATTTCTAGTTCGACCGAGCGGCCTCCCGATTCATCGGAATAGGTCGCGCGCGCTTGGCTGACCTGCAAGCCCATCGCGTTGTTGCGTTCCACCGCGAAATCGCTGCGTGGCAGATCGAGCAAGGACTCAGGCAAAAATGGCTTGAGCCGCTCGGCAGGAAGCGCCTCGACCGCGCCCCCGCCACCGAGTGCCGCGCCCATCATTTGGCTGAGTGCTTCGCTCTGCGCTTCTTGATCGCCTGATTTCTGCGCCTGTTCGAGCTTTTTGCTTGCTTCCTCGACGCTCTTGCCCCATTGCTCCATCTTTCCAAGCGGGCTGTCCTCATCGATTTGCAAATCGTTGCTGCTGCTGTAGGTGCCCGCCGCGCCCAAACCCATGCCGACTCCACCGACGACGCCGACAACGGTACCGACGATCAAGTGCAGGACGAACGCCGCGATGATGATGACTACCGTGTAGCCTGCCGCTTTTTCCGGAGGAGCTTTCATCGTATGCGGCAGCCCCAAATACAGCAGGTAAATGCCATACACGGCGCCGGCCAATAGGATCAGCAATCCGATCCAAGGAAGAATGACGGCAACGCCGGCAATCCAGCTCGCAGTCATCGCATACGCCATGGTCTTCAGCGCTTGTGTCTTGTCTTTCTGCGCACCGAATGTCGGCGCGAGCGCATCGATGATCAGTGCGACGACATAAACCGATGCCAATGCCAGGACATAGGAGAGCACCATGCTCGCAAGCCCCATGCCGATACCGGTCCGAACGCGTCCGGCAAGCCAAAGGTCGGTGCCGATGATGCTGCCCTTGATGAATGCTGCGACCGCCGGAATAGCCGCGAGCACGATGATGTAGTTCTTGTACAGATCTGCGGTCGTTGCCGGTTCACCAGCAATGACCGGCCACTCCGTTTTGGGAGTGAGCAGAATCGCTTTCACACGCGCAATCAGTTTATTGAAATCCATGGCACCACTCCCCGATTCGTTTTTTTGGTTCGAGGATTGTAGCCGGTCGCCGCTGCCGGGTCTTTCGGCCAAAGGAGCAAAGTGGCGGAAGTGCGGCGTGCGGCGTGCGGATGATGCGAGCGCCAGCGGATACACCCAACCTCCAAGGCGGGTCGTGACTAGCGGGTCGCGGGTAGTCAGAGAAAAGAGCAAGAGAAGAGGGTCGTCGTCCTTTCTGACGACCCGCTAGTCACGATTCACTGATCACGAGATTCGTGACGCCCGTTCCGACACGCAGGCGCACAATCGGCTGAGAACAACGGGCACGCCAACAGCGGCAAAGGTACCGGCCTACTACTTCTTCGCCTTCTTCGGCAGATACAAATCCGTCAGTGTGCCTTCGTACGCTTCCGCTGCGAACGCGATCGTTTCGGAGAGCGTCGGATGCGGATGAATCGTAAGGCCGATGTCGGCCGCATCGCAGCCCATCTCGATGGCCAGAGCGACTTCGGCGATCAGGTCCCCGGCGTTCGGACCGACTATGCCGCCGCCGATGACACGGTGGGTCTCAGGGTCGAACAACAGCTTCGTCAATCCCTCATCGCGCCCGAGAGATAACGATCGCCCGCTCGCCGCCCAGGGAAAGTTTGCCTTCTCATAGGCAATGCCTTTCGCCTTTGCATCGGTTTCGGTAACGCCAACCCATGCGACTTCAGGATCGGTGTAGGCCACCGAAGGAATGACGCGAGCATCGAACGCTCGCTTCTCGCCGTGCGCGACTTCGGCTGCAAGCTTGCCTTCGTGAGTCGCTTTGTGCGCCAGCATCGGCTGGCCAGCGACATCGCCGATGGCGAAGATGTGAGAAACATTCGTGCGCATCTGAGGATCGACTGGAATGAATCCGCGATCGTTTACCAGCACTCCCGCGGCCTCGGCAGCGATGCGCTTACCGTTCGGCGAGCGGCCCACGGCAATCAGCACTTTGTCGAAAAGCTGCGGCTCCGGGGCCTTCTCGCCCTCGAAATGAACGAGCAAGCCGTCCTTTTGGGATTCGATCTTGGTCACTTTGGTTTTCACCAAGATGCGTTCATAGCGCTTGGAGATGCGCTTCTCTAGCGGACGGACCAGATCGCGATCGCAACCCGGCATTAACCCGTCCGTTAACTCGACGACGCTCACCTTTACGCCAAGCGCGGCGTAAACGGTCGCCATCTCCAGTCCAATGATGCCCCCGCCGACCACGAGCAAGCGCTTGGGCAAATCCAACTCGAGTGCCCCAGTCGAATCGATGATTCTTGGGTCCTCCGGCAACCCGGGCAATCGAACCGACTCGGAACCCGCGGCGATAATGCAATTCGCGAATGTGACTTTGCGTGGCGCGCCTTCTCCAGCAACTTCGATTTCATGCGGCGAGACGAACTTGCCCGTGCCGTGGATGACTTCGACTTTGCGCTGCTTCGCCATCGTCGCCAATCCGCCGGTCAATCGCGTGACGACTTTGTTCTTCCAGTCACGGAGCTTGGACACCTCTAGCTGCGGCTTGCCGAACTTGATGCCGGCTGATTCCATTTCCTCAGCGTCTTCGATGACCTTTGCGGCGTGCAGCAGCGCTTTCGACGGAATGCAGCCAACGTTCAAACATACGCCACCCAGCATGGGCCAACGCTCGATCAACGCGGTCTTCATCCCGAGATCGGCCGCGCGAAATGCTGCGGTATAGCCGCCAGGACCGGAGCCGAGAACCACGACGTCGAAGTCGTAAGAAGAAGCGGTTAGCGGTTGGCGGTTAGCGGTTAGTTCAGAAGAAACGCTTTGTCTCTCTGCCGCGGCAGATCGCGGAGGCGGCGCTTCCGCGCTGCCGGTTTCACGAACGAGCGTATCCGTAAAGGACTTGTCGTCGACTAACTGCTTTGGCTTTTTCTCATCACCGTCCGCCGTCCGCCGTCCGCTGTCCGCCGTCTTCCCACCATCCGGTATCCGCGATCCGTTATCCGCTTCAACAGTCAAAATCAGGCTGTCTTTCGAAACACGATCGCCCTTCTTCACGGCGATCGATTTCACAGTGCCGGCCGCGGTTGAAGGAACATCGATCGTCGCCTTGTCGGTTTCGAGCGTGATGAGCGGCGTTTCCAATTGAACGGTGTCGCCAGGCTTCACGAGCACGTCGATGACTTCGACGTCTTTGAAATCACCGATATCGGGAACGAGAATGTTGGTTGGCATGGGCAGAAATTGAAGCGGTTGGCGGTTAGCGGTTAGCGGTTGGTTCGGAAAGAGAGCTGCTCATCTAAACGCTCGGGCGTGGTTCCAATCGAGTGTCATGGGGCAGTCGGATGCTGTCGGCTCGGCTCTGACTAACCGCTAACCGCCAACCGCCAACCGCTTCCCTCCGGCTCACGGAACCGCTTCCAGCAACCCCTTTGCGTCGGCTAGCTGTTGTGACAAGAACGTTGTGAAGCGCGCGCCTGCGGCGCCGTCAATCACGCGATGATCGTAGGCAAACGTAAACGGCAGGATGAGTCGCGGCACGAACTGTCCCTCTTTGTAGACGGGCTTCATGCTCGAGCGTGCCACACCCAAGATGGCTACTTCGGGCGCATTGATGATCGGCGTAAACGAAGTGCCGCCGATGCCGCCCAAGCTCGATACCGTGAAGGACGCGCCCTGCATCTCCGCTGCTGATAATTTGCCCGCTCGAGCCTTTTCCGACAGCGTCGCGAGATCGCGAGCGATCTCATAGATGTCCTTCTTATCGGCGTCACGAATCACCGGAACGACCAAACCGTTCGGCGTATCCGCCGCGAAGCCCAGATGAAGATACTTCTTCATCACGAGGCTCTGGCCTGAGCTATCCAAAGAACTGTTTACCACTGGGAATGCCTGCAGTGCTTTCACACAGGCCCGCAAGATGAATGCGAGCGGCGTGAGCTTGATGCCTCGAGCGGAGGCTTGTTCTTTGAGCTTGTTGCGCGACTCCTCCATCTCCGTGATGTCCGCCTCATCCATTTGCCACACGTGCGGAATGTTGAGCCAGCTCGCCTGCAGCCGCGCTCCAGATATTTTCTGAATACGGCCGAGCGCTTTGACTTCGATTTCACCGAACTTCGAGAAATCGACTTCGGGAACCTTCGGCAGGCCTGCGCCAACGGTCGCACCCGTTCCGGAGGTCAACGCTTGCTTCACCCAAGCTTTTACGTCCTCTGGCGTGATTCGCCCTTTGATACCGGTCCCTGTCACTCGATTCAAATCCGCACCTAATTCGCGCGCAAACTTGCGTACTGACGGGCTTGCGTGCGCAGCGGAGAAAGAAGTAGTCAGCAGTTCGCGGTTAGCGGTTCGTTCAGATGCCGCGTTTACGCGCGCTGCTCCCTCACCCCGCCCCTCTCCCGCAACGGAAGAGGGAGAAACTGGCGGGCTCGTAGGAGCGCTAGCTGCTTCTCCTTCCGTCTGGCCGCGCACCATGGAGCCCGGACCTTGTTCTTTCTTCTCACCGTCCGCCGTCCGCTGTCCGCCGCTCACCTCGAGCTGAAGGAGGGGACTTCCTTTAGAAACTCGATCGCCCTTCTTAACAGCAACAGACTTAATGACGCCGGCGCTCGTAGCGGGCACATCAATCGTCGCTTTCTCAGTCTCGAGCGTCACCAGCGGAGTGTCGATCTCGATCTTGTCGCCCGCCTTCACGAGCACATCGATCACTTCGACATCCTTGAAGTCGCCGATGTCGGGAACGACCAAGCCGGAAGCGGTTAGCGGTTGGCGGTTGGCGGTTAGTTCGGAAGGTGCTGCCGCCGTCGATACAGCCTGAGCTGCCGCAGGTGCGGGCGGTGTCTTTTCGGCCTTCTGGTTCCGACCCGGGGACTGCGAATCTTCTTCCTTCTTGCCATCCGCTATCCGCGATCCGCTATCCGCTTCTAGAGTAAGAATCACACTGTCCTTCGACACGCGATCGCCCTTCTTCACAGCGAGCGACTTGACGATGCCTACTTGCGTCGAAGGCACATCGATCGTCGCCTTCTCTGTTTCAAGCGTCAGGAGCGGTGTGTCGATCTCGACCTTATCGCCGGGCTTCACGAGCACGTCAATGACCTCCACGTCGTGGAAGTCGCCGAGGTCAGGAACTTTGATTTCAGTGGACATGGTTGAGACTGGGAAGCGGTTAGCGGTTAGCGGTTAGCGGTTAGCGGTTAGCGGTTAGTAAGAAAGCTACGCAACGAGCTCACTTTCCGGCGCTTGCGCAAGCACCGGCATGTTGGCGGCGATGCGGTCTGACTAACCGCTAACCGCCAACCGCTAACCGCTTCTCTCTTCATTGCGTTACCGGGCTAGGCTTGTCCGGATCGATTTTGAATTTCTTCATCGCGCCTTTGACGGTCGCGACATCGAGCTTGCCTTCGTCTACGAGTGCCTTCAGTGCCGCGATGACGATGTGATAGCGATCCACTTCGAAATGCTTACGCAACTGCGCTCGGGAGTCGCTGCGTCCGTAGCCGTCGGTACCGAGGACGACATAGCGGCCTGGCACCCATTGGCGAATCTGATCCGGCACGATCTTCATGTAATCCGTTGCTGCGATGAACGGACCTGCACGATCGCCGAGGCATTCGCGCACGTACGGCGTTTTTGCAGGCTTGTCGGGATGCAAGAGATTCACGCGTTCGATCTCCAGCGCATCGCGCCGAACCTCGGAGAAACTCGGCACGCTGAAGATGTCGGAAGGCACGCCGAATTCTTTCTCGAGAATCTCGGCCGCGAAAATGACTTCGCGCAGAATCGTGCCCGAACCCAACAAATTGACTCGCACTTTGCCTTTGCCGCCGCTTTGCAGCAGGTACATGCCTTTGAGAATGCCCTTCTCCGCACCTTTGGGCATTGCGGGATGAGCATAGTTCTCGTTCATGCAAGTGATGTAATAGAAGATGTCTTCTTGCTCGGCATACATGCGGCGCAAGCCATCTTGAATGATCACTGCAAGCTCATAGGCAAATGTCGGGTCGTATGAGACACAGTTCGGCACGACGGTGAACATCAACTGACTGTGACCGTCCTGATGCTGCAATCCTTCGCCTGCTAGCGTCGTGCGTCCAGCAGTACCGCCGACGAGGAATCCGCGCGCTTGACTATCGCCAGCGGCCCAGACGAAATCGCCGACTCGCTGGAAACCGAACATCGAGTAGTAGATATAGAAAGGAATCATGCTGACGCCGTAGTTGGCGTAAGCCGTCGCTGCGGCAATCCACGAGCACATGGCACCGGCTTCGTTGATGCCCTCTTCGAGAATCTGCCCCTTTCGATCTTCCTTATAGAACATCAGCTGGTCCGCATCCTGCGGGGTATAGAGCTGACCGGCGGAGGAGTAGATACCCACCTGCCGGAACATGCCTTCCATACCAAAAGTACGCGCCTCGTCGGGAACGATCGGCACGATGTGCTTGCCGACATTCTTGTCCTTGATCAAGGTTTGCAAGATGCGCACGAGCGCCATCGTCGTGGAGAACTCGCGATCGGCCGAGCTCTGCAGTAACGACTCGAAAGCTTCGAGCGCAGGCACTTGGAGAACAGGTGCGTTTGAACGACGCTGTGGCAGCGAGCCGCCGAGCGCTTTGCGACGCTCGCGCAAATACTTCATCTCCGGACTGTCTTCCGGAAGTTTCTTGAACGGCGCTTTCTTGATCTCTTCATCGGACACTTCGATGAAGATGCGATTGCGAAACTCCTTCAGCGCCTCATCGTCCAGCTTCTTTTGCTGGTGAGTGATGTTCTGGCTCTCGCCCCATCGGCCCATGAGGAAGCCCTTGACCGTCTTCGCAAGGATGACGGTGGGCTGGCCCTTATGCGTGTTCGCAGCGTTATAGGCATTCCACACTTTCTTGTAGTCATGTCCGCCGCGGTTCAGACGCCAAATGTCGTCATCCGACATGGTGGCGACCATTTCCTTGAGCTCAGGGTATTTGCCGAAGAAGTTCTCGCGCGTGTACGCACCGCCCTTCGCTTTGAAATTCTGATACTCGCCGTCGACGCACTCTTCCATCACTCGACGCAACAATCCTTTCGTGTCGCGTGCGAAAAGCGGATCCCAGCGCGATCCCCAAAGCACCTTGACGACATTCCAACCTGCACCGAGGAATGCGGCCTCGAGCTCTTGAATGATCTTGCCGTTGCCGCGCACCGGTCCATCCAGGCGCTGCAGATTGCAATTGATCACGAACACCAGATTGTCGAGCTTCTCGCGAACCGGCATCGTGATCGCGCCCATCGATTCGGGCTCATCCATCTCGCCGTCGCCCAAGAATGCCCAGATCTTCCGATCGCTGGCAGGCACGACTCCACGATGCTCCAGGTATCGCTGAAAGCGAGCCTGATAGATGGCCATCATGGGACCTAATCCCATCGACACGGTCGGGAACTGCCAAAAGTCCGGCATCAACCAGGGATGCGGATAGGAGCTCAAGCCGTCGGGACTTGCGACCTCTTGGCGGAAGTGACGCAGGTTATTTTCGCTCAAGCGCCCTTCCAGATAGGCTCGCGCGTAAATGCCTGGCGAGGCATGGCCTTGCATGAAAATCATGTCGCCGGGATGGTTATCGCTCGGCGCGCGCCAGAAATGATTGAAGCCGACTTCATACAGCGTTGCCGCCGACGCGTAGCTTGCGATGTGGCCGCCGTATTCGGAGCTTTGCCGATTCGCTTGTACGACCATTGCCATGGCGTTCCAGCGCAAATAAGCCTCGATACGGCGTTCGATCGTACGATCGCCCGGATAGTCCTTCTCCTGCCCGACCGAAATCGTGTTCACGTACGCGGTATTCGGACGGAACGGCAGGTACGCACCCGATCGGCGCGTGTAGTCGATCAGCTTGTCTAAGATGAAATGTGCGCGTTCTGCGCCATGAGCCTTGAGCACCGAATCGATGGATTCGAGCCATTCCTTCGTTTCTTGAGGATCGAGATCGTCAAACCTGGAGGGTTCGGAAGACATTAGTGTGCTACTCGTTGGCCAATGCTGAAAAACGCCATCCGGGCAGGTTCCAGCGTGACTTGCGAAAGATTGGGCAACGCGCTCTCTCGAAAGTTTGCGCTATGCGCGCCAAACCGCCTTCCGTAGCGTAGCTTTCCGTTCCGTTCCGCAATGCTTGGCTTTAGCCAAACGTTGCGTCGGTCTCGCTGCAAAATGCCGCTTCGCCCATTGCGAAGACTGACAGCAAAGTCACTGAAACCGCGCATCTGCGCTCAGCGACGCTCCTACGGTCCGAAAAGCGCGCGTATGATCGGAGTTTGAATTTTTGGCGTCAAGGAACGCGAAAACGTGGAATTGCTTCCTGCACAGCGCGACACGCGCATTCTACAACGGCGCAGCGCCGTAACCGAGCGGGCTTTGGGGGCTCACGACGCTGCGATCATCGCCTGCCCCCAGGAAAACACCGAAACCGCGCTGCGCGAGCTACCGTTCGCCAGCCTCTGGCAGCAGCTGTACCGAGAAGCGAAGCGAGCCGGCAGCCTTCGTATGCTTACTGCTCGCCCGGCAGGCTCGACGGCGCCTGTCGTCTTGTTATTTACAGCACAGAACGCATCCGCGTTCGATCGTTTGAGCGCAGCCGCGCGTGCTTGGAAAGAGCTCAAAGCGCCACCGAACGCGCGTGTTTTACTCGCAGCGCATCGGATAGATGCAGCCAACAGCGGCGAACTTCTGGAGGCGATGTTGGCAGCTGGCCTCGCCGCCACGGCGCCGATGCCGACGTTCAAATCCAAGAAGGTGGAGCGGCCGCGATTAGCTTCCATCACCCTAATGCGGGACGGCGCATCGATCGATGTCGATCGCACGGTCGCCATCGACCGAGGCAATCATTTGGCTCGATGGCTCACGACCCTGCCGCCCAACATCTTGGACACGCTGAACTATCGGCGAGCATTGCAGCAGCTCGCGCGCCAACATGGGTTTGGATTCAAGTTCTTCGATGAAGCCGCCTTGAGACGTGCTGGCGCGGGCGCATTTCTCGCCGTTACACGAGCGAACGAACATCGTGGTGCAGGCATCGTTCGGCTGCGCTATCGATCACCCGCCCGTCGCAAGTTAGGCAAAGTGGCTCTCGTCGGCAAAGGCATTTGTTTCGATACGGGTGGCATCAACCTCAAGACGCACAAGGGCATGTACCAAATGCACGAAGACATGCAGGGCAGCGCCGTTGCAGCCGGCTCTCTGCTGGCGCTGAGTGAGTTGCGGGTGCCCTACGATATCGATTGCTGGCTCGCCATCACGGAGAATCAAATCGGTGCGCGCGCCTATCGGCCGCAAGAGGTCGTACGCGCGGCGAATGGCGTGACCATTCAAGTCGCACACAGCGATGCGGAAGGCCGAATGGCGCTGGCCGATACTCTGGCACTCGCCGCACGAGAGCAACCAGACTGCATCATTGACTACGCGACCTTGACGGGTGCCTGCGTGAACGCGCTCACCGAACGCTTCAGCGGCGCTTTCACGAATCGTCCTGAGCTGCACACCCTGCTCGAACAAACCGGCCGTGACAGCGGTGAGCGCGTGTGGCCTTTCCCGATGGACGAGGATTTCGATTCGGACCTCGATTCATCGATCGCCGATATCCTTCAGTGCACCCCTGATAGCAAGGGCGATCACATCCTTGCCGCGCGTTTTTTGAACCGTTTCGTTCCCGAGGACATTCCTTGGCTCCATCTGGATTTATCCGCAAGCAATCGTTCGGGCGGGCTCGCTCATATCCCCACGGAATTCACGGGTTTCGGCGTGCGATACACAGCACATTTGCTCAAGGACGGTCGCCTGTTGAAGTTGGCGTAGGGGACGTCTCGAGCAATCAACTGCTAAGCTGCACACTTCATGATGCGGTGGCAGCAGACAATTTGCGGCTCGTCTGCTTCCTAACCGCCAACCGAGACCAACGGGAATCCCACGCGGACTAACCGCTTCTATCCAATGTCCTCTCTGACCATCACCCGCCCGGACGACTGGCATCTGCATTTGCGCGATGACGCGCAACTTGAAAGCGTCGTGCCTTTCACAGCGCGTCAATTCGCTCGCGCCATCGTCATGCCCAATTTGAAGCCGCCCGTCACTACAGTCGCGCTGGCCCGCGCGTATCGTGAACGAATCGTCCGCGCAACGCCGCCTCGCTATACGTTCGAACCTTTGCTGACGTTGTACCTTACCGATACGACATCTGCTGCCGAGGTCCAATCTGCGCGCGCCAGCGGCTTCATTGCAGGCGTCAAGCTATATCCTGCGGGCGCGACCACTCATTCAGATGCCGGCGTCACGTCTATAGACAAAGTATTCCCTGCCCTCGCCGCGATGGAGGAATGCGGCATGGTGTTGCAAGTTCATGGCGAAGTGACGGAATCGGACGTCGATGTATTCGATCGCGAGAAGGTTTTCATCGATCGAGTTTTGCGCAAGATCACCGAAAAGTTTCCCAGGTTGAAAGTTGTTTTCGAACACGTGACGACGCGCGAGGCCGTTCAGTTCGTCATGTCTTCCCGCGCCGGCGTTGCTGCGACGATCACACCTCAGCACTTGCTATTGAACCGCAACGCGATCTTCCAAGGCGGCATTCGTCCGCACAACTATTGCTTGCCGGTACTCAAACGAGAGCACGATCGGGAAGCATTGATCGACGCTGCGACCAGCGAGGATGTGCGCTTCTTCTTGGGGACCGACAGCGCGCCGCACGCCAAAGGCGCAAAGGAAACGGCGTGCGGTTGTGCCGGCATCTTCTCCGCACACGCAGCAATCGAGCTGTACGCCGAGAGTTTCGAGCGAGCGGGCCGCTTGGATCGTCTACAAGCCTTCGCATCCGAACGCGGTGCGGACTTTTACGGTTTACCGAGAAATCGCACCAAGATCACTTTGGTACGCGATGCGTGGACGCCGCCGCTTTCCTACCCATTCGGCGACAGCGAGATCGTCCCGTTCCGCGCAGGCGAACCCGTGGCGTGGCGCATGATCGAGGAACAACGCGCTTGAGCGA
Source organism: Steroidobacter sp. (assembly GCA_025929585.1). GTDB lineage: Bacteria > Pseudomonadota > Gammaproteobacteria > Steroidobacterales > Steroidobacteraceae > Steroidobacter. The sequence goes on along the minus strand of JAICPY010000055.1, from coordinate 13,034 downwards.
TAAACTGCCGATGTCCAGCCGCTTTCGTGGCTTTTTGCCCATCGTGATCGATGTGGAATGCGGTGGATTCAATCCGAATACGGATGCGCTGCTGGAGATCGCGGCAGTGCTGATCGAGATCCAGGCTGATGGAACGTTGAAGCCTGGTGAGAACTGGCGATTCCATGTCCAGCCGTTCGAAGGCGCAAAGCTCGAAGCGGCATCACTCGCCGTGACCGGTATCGATCCTTTTCATCCTTTGCGACCGGCCATTCCCGAGAAGGAAGCGCTGACCCGGCTATTCAAGGAAATTCGCCAAGCGATGAAGGACAACGATTGCACGAAGGCTATTCTGGTCGGGCACAACGCCATGTTCGATCTAAATTTCCTGAATGCCGCAATCGCCAGGACACAAATCAAGCGAAATCCCTTCCATCCCTTCTCCAGCTTCGATACCGCAACTCTTGCGGGTGTCGCGTACGGTCAGACCGTATTAGGAAAGGCACTTCAGGCGGCCGGTATCGCCTGGGATTCAAACGAAGCACATTCCGCCGCCTACGATGCGATGCGAACGGCAGAATTGTTCTGCAGGATCTGCAACCGGTTTGCCGAAGGCAAACCGGTAGTGATGTAGGTGATGAAGGTGATGTAGCAAGAAACGGCAGCGTGCTTTTTACCTCCATCACCTCCGTCACTTACATCACTTCCATCACGCGCGTCACTTCGCGTCCGCGACTAGTGTCTGCAACTCCCCGCTCTTGTACATCTCGAGAATGATGTCGGAGCCACCGATCAGTTCGCCGTTCACATACAGCTGCGGAAAGGTTGGCCAGTTCGAGTATTGCTTGAGCGCTTCACGCAGCTCGGGGTCCTCAAAAATGTTGACGTGTGCGAACTGTGCGCCGGCTGCGCTGAGCGCGCGGACGGCCGCGGCCGAGAAGCCACACTGCGGGAAGTCCGGGGTGCCTTTCATGTAAAGCACGACAGGACTCGATGAGAGTTGCGATTTGATTCGTTCGATTACGTCCACGATTAGATCCTCAGCACGATATTAGGAATTCAGGGCCTGATGGGTAATTTAAGACTGGGTAATTTAAGACCCATCCCGCGCCGACATCAGACGCTCAGCGGCATTGATGCATATGGCGTGCTGCTCCTCGGGTTTCAAGCGCGACCATGCGGCAATCTCATCCAGAGTGCGACCGCAGCCGGTACACACGCGGGAAGCATCCAGAACACACACTTTGATGCAGGGTGATTGGACGCGTTGGGCGGTGGAGAGCGGAAGCGTCATGGGTAGGGCAGCCGTTGAATTATGGGGATCGGGGGCCTATTCTTCAAACGCTTTTGCTCGACAACAAGTAAGAAAAGGCGCGGTATTCGCGCAAGCCGGCGGAGCATTTCACACTTTTGATCCACTGAGGACTTTCCGCCTATCTCAGCCGTCCCAGCCGCTCAAACCCGTTTACCAACAAGCTTAGGGAGAAATGAGCCATGCACCCCATCAACACCGTTCGAGGTGCGATCGTTGCGGCCTTTGTCTTGGCCGTGGCCACCGCTGTTCTGATCACCCTCAGCCTCGAGGGGGATCTCGCATTGCGCCACGCGCAACTGGATCGCTGGCTGCATATTCTGTCGGGCGTAATGTGGATCGGCCTGCTGTACTACTTCAACGTCGTCCAAGTTCCAGCGCTCGCCGATGCAGGCGCGGATAAGGGCGGGCCCGGCGGCGCGGGAATCACCAAATATGTAGCGCCGAGGGCCCTGTGGTGGTTTCGCTGGGCAGCGGTGGCGACTTGGGTGACCGGGGCGTACTTCTTGATGTTTGGCTACGGCCCCGACGGGGCGCTTCACAAAGCGTTTGCACTGCAGCCGGGATTCAGGACGATCGGCATAGGCGCGTGGCTCGGCACGATCATGCTGTTGAATGTTTGGGGCCTGATCTGGCCGAATCAGAAGAAGATTCTCGGTCTGAAGCCAGCCACGGACGAGGAGAAGGCGAAGGCGCGCAAGATTGCGCTGTACGCCTCGCGTGTGAATTTCATCCTATCGGTGCCGATGTTGATGTGCATGGGCGGGCAGAGTCACGGTCTACCGTTCTAGCGCGCGCGGCGAGACGGCGGCTGGGGTTGACGGTTGGCGGTTAGCGGTCGACAGTTAGAAGTCGATCCTACCGTCAACCCCCTATCCTCAACCCCGATGACACCCGACCCGAAGTATGTTGCCGAGACTGTCGCCATCGCGCTTCGAGAAGACGTCGCTGATGGCGATCTGACGGCGCAACTCATCCCGCTTTCGCAGAGCGCACGAGCCACCGTGATCACCCGTGAGGACGCGGTCATCTGCGGCTCAGCTTGGGTAGATGAAGTATTCCGTCAACTCGATTCGCGCGTGAGAGTGGCGTGGCAAGCGAGGGATGGCGACCGAGTGCAGCCACAAGCGGTCCTCTGTCTGATCGAAGGCCCGGCACGGGCGATGCTCACCGGCGAACGCACCGCGCTGAACTTTCTGCAAATGCTTTCGGCCACTGCCACGGCGACACGCACATACGTCGATGCAGTCGCGGGGACGCAGTGCCGCATCCTCGATACACGCAAGACGATTCCTGGCTTACGTGTCGCACAGAAATACGCCGTCACATGCGGGGGCGGCACGAATCATCGCATCGGTTTGTTCGATGCCATTTTAGTCAAAGAAAACCATATAGCCGCCGCGGGGTCGATCAGCGCAGCCGTGCAAGCTGCCCGCGAGTTGAATCGTAAAGTGATGGTCGAGATCGAGGTCGAAACGCTCGATGAGCTTCGCCAAGCGTTGGACTGCGGCGTCGACCGCGTCCTGCTCGATAATTTCTCAAATGATCAGATGCGCGAGGCGGTTCGCATCGCACGCAGTCATCAGAACAAAGACATCGAGCTCGAAGCGTCGGGCAACATGACCCTCGAAACACTCAGATCTGTCGCCGAAACCGGCGTAGATTTCATCTCCGTCGGCGGACTGACGAAGCATGTACGGGCGGTGGATTTATCTATGAGGTTTGAAAGCGCTTTGAGGTGACGGGTGACGGGTGACGGGTGACGGGTGACGGCAAGAGTGTGTTTCGACTTTTGGATAGTGCAACCTGTAGAACAGAGTAAAGCGGACGGGAATCGGAGCAACGTTCTGGGCCGCCTTTCGCCTCGTCACCGGTCACTCGTCACCGGTCACCGAACCATTCCGTCACAGCGCGTCCGCGCTCGCTAACCGCATCACCCTCTGCGGAGTCGCTATCCCATAGCCTTGCGCATAGTCCACGCCGAGGCTGCGTAGCATCTCGATGATCTCGGCGTTCTCGGCGAACTCGGCGATCGTTTGCTTGCCGGTGAGGTGGCCGATTTCGTTGATCGACCGAACCATTTCGCGATCGATCGGGTCGTGCAGGATCTCTTTGACGAAGCTGCCATCGATCTTAAGGAAATCGACTGGAAAATGTTTCAGGTATCCGAAGGAAGACAGACCGGTGCCGAAATCATCCAGGGCAAACCGGCACCCGAGCTCTTTCAGCGCATGAATGAATCGATTCGCTTGCGAGAAGCTCGCGATCGCGGCTGTTTCGGTGATCTCGAAGCAAATCTTCGAGGCGTCGATGCCGCTGCGATGGAAATGATCGATGACGAACGGCAGGAATTTATCGTCGCCGAGACTCTGGCCCGACAGATTGATGGAGCATAACGCGAGTTTCTCGCGCTCATCCGCTTCGGACACCAACCAACGCAATGCATGCTCGATCATCCATCGATCGATATTCGGCGTCAGACCATAGCGTTCCGCGGCTGCGATGAATTGATCGGGCGCAACGATCTTTCCGGCTTCATCTCGCATGCGCAACAGCAACTCGTAATGCAACCCTGGGTGAGGCTGCTGCAACGGTTGGATGACTTGGCGGAAGATCTCGAACCGTCCGTCTTCGAGTGCATTATTGATGCGCGCTGCCCACTGCATTTCGCGGCGACGACGCATCAGATCGATATCGTTCTCTTGGAAGCTGTAGATGCGGTTACGTCCGGATTCCTTCGCCGCGGCGCATGCACTGTCCGCTGCCGATAACAAGGCCGCCACATCTTCGTTCTCAGGAGAAATCGGCACGACACCGATGCTCGCTCCCAACCGGAAGGTTCGCTCTTCCCATACGAATTTGTAGTTTCGGATCGCTTCGCGCAGCGCCTCGGCGTTGCGAATCGCTTCCTCCAAAGAACAGCTTTCCAGCAGCACACCGAATTCATCGCCGCCCAAACGCGCGACCGTATCTCGCCAACGGATCTTCGACTTCAGCAATGCGCCGACTTGGCCCAGCAGGGCATCGCCCGCGCTGTGCCCACAGTTATCATTGATGATCTTGAACTGATCCAAATCGATGTGGCACAAGGCAAAGGAAGCCTCGCGCGCACGCGCACTCTTCAATGCGCGCTCGAGGCGCGATTCGAACTCTCGTCGATTGACGAGGCCCGTGAGAATGTCATGACTTGCGTGATATGAAAGCTTGCGATTGAGCTCGCGGCTTTCGCTCACGTCGTGGAACACGAGCACGCCGCCCGAAACATTGCCCGCACCATCGCGAATGGGCGAGGCGCAACTTTCGATGTACAGCTCATTGCCGTCCCGGCGAATCAGCAGCGTCGGGCGTACGGATTTGATCGCACGTGTGCGCCGAATCGCGACGGCGAGAGGATTCTCGAGCGGTTCACAAGTTTCTTCGTGGAAGCTGCGGAAGATCTCGTCGATGACTCGCCCTTGAGCATGCTCGAGGCGCCAACCGGTGAGCTGCTCGGCGACCGGATTGAGATATTCGATGCAACACTTGGAGTCGGTCGTGATTACGCCGTCACCGATCGACTGCAACGTGATCTGCGCGCTCTCCTTCTCTTTGAATAATGCTTCCTCGAACAGTTTGCGCTCGGTGACATCCAGATCGATACCCACGATGCGGCGAGCACGGCCTTGCTCATCGAGGCTGGCTTTGGCGCGACTCACGACCCACAGCCACACGCCATCGCGGTGCTTCAAGCGATGCACACTTTCGAACAGCGGCTCTTTTCCGGAAAGATGATCGCGCAGAGCTTGGTGTACCCGAGTCGTATCATCCGGATGCAACAGTTGTTGCCAATCAGTCAGCGGCTCCACGTCCTCATCCGAGTAGCCAAGCATCGCTTTCCAACGCGGCGAGAAATACGTCGCGCTGTTCTCCAAATCGAAATCCCACAGACCATCGTTGGCACCGTGCAGGGCGAGCTCATCGCGCTCTTCGATTTCCGAGAAATGGCGGCGATACTTCAGGCGCTCCATGCCGCTTGCATAACTAGACCCCAGAAGCTTCAGCATGAGATGCAGATTCGCGTCCCAGCTATCGCGCGGCAGGGTCGAGCACAGCGCGATAAAGGCGCGAGTGCGGCCTTGGATTCCGATGCCGATGATGAGCGCTGCGCCGATGTGCAAGGCCGCGAACCTCGCAGATTCGGCGATCAGATCCCGGCGTGGCTGAGAAGTATCGCGAATTTCGGCGATGCGTAGATGCTCGAGCCGATCGCGAAAATACGGCAGCCGATCCAGCGGCTCTCCCTGCAAGACTTCAGGATTGAATGTCGCGAACAGACTGGTCGCCGCGACCAAGCTTTGAATACAGGTGCGCTCCTCATCGAAGGTTCCGAGTAGCACAGTGTCTAGTGCCGCCGCTTCGCGCAGTGCTTCGAGGTTTTCTCTCAATACAGGGTCGGCTGTCTCGCGCGTCAGATTTTGAAAATCGATCGAGGCCTTCGTCAGCAGGACGTCGAGCCCGCCTTTCGCTTTACGCCTCGATGTGCGAGCAGAAAACAGCGTATCTCCGGCTGGCGCAGAGGGAGTGGAGCTATGTTCTGTCGGGTTGCTTGCCATGGGAGGCGTCAGGCCGTCAGCTCGATCGGGCTTCAAGGAACTCATGCGAGAGCTCGCACCACCGCGCGATCCCCTGAATTTTATTGTTATGCACCCAACATCCGGGTTGGGCGACGGCGGTCACCAAGGACTCCTCCCCGCTGCCGTAAGCTACGAACAATTATGGAAATTAATGTTCCGGCGGCGTCGGACGGATTGTGGCACACGCATTGGTGCGAGGAAAGCTAAAGCACTGCGTCGGCGTTGTCAGATAGGGCTGCGCCCTCGTTGAGGGTTTCTCGCATCTTGTTTGCAGTATCAACACATCTCAAAAAGCACGTCGGTGCGAACATAGACAACATGTTGCTTGTATCCAACCCGCGATCTCGAGCCCTTGAAGAGGGGGGCAGATCTGGATGGACGTCGAAGGGTAGCGTTCTTATTCTGTGTTAATGGCTTCACCCCATACTCACCCCAGTGACCGCGCTCACGCTCGGGACGGCCACACTCATAGTCACGCTCATGCCCACGATCACGCGCATCGGAGCGCTCTTCTATTGGGCGTCGCATTCGCACTGACCGCGACCTTCATGGTCGTCGAGTTCGCAGGCGGCCTGTTCGCGCAATCGCTAGCTTTGATAGCGGATGCGGGACACATGCTCACCGACTCCGCGGCGCTCGCATTGGCTTGGGCCGCAACCCGCATCGCGGCGCGACCTGCGGATCAGCGGCGCTCATTTGGCTATCAACGTCTGCGTGTCTTGGCGGCCTTCGTGAATGGTTGTGCGCTGCTGTTTATCGTTGCTTGGATCGGATTCGAAGCGCTGCAACGCCTGGTCACGCCCGTACCCGTCAAGGCAAACGCGATGCTCTGGATCGGCAGTATCGGGCTCACCGTCAACCTCCTCGTATTCGCTTTGTTGCGCAGAGGCGACGAGCATGACATGAATATCGCTGCTGCTAGCCTGCACGTTTTAGGGGATCTATTAGGGTCAGTCGCCGCCATCATCGCGGCAGTCGTGATCTTATGGACCGGCTGGCTGCCGGTTGATCCCCTCTTGTCGCTGCTCGTCTGCATCTTGATCGTGCGCAGCGCACTCGCGCTGGTGCGACGTTCCGCACACATTCTGATGGAAGGATCCCCTGATTGGCTCGACGTTTCGGAGATGCGCAACACGCTAGTCGAACACGTGCCGGCAATTCGCGATGTTCACCACGTGCATGCGTGGCTTGTCGGTCCACAGCAAACGTTACTTACGATGCATGCTGTCGTCTCACCGGATGCAAATCAGTCCGCAGTCCTCAAAGAGACTCATCTCGTCCTGGCCGAACGCTTCGGCATTACGCACGCGACGATTCAAGTCGAGATGGAAGGCTGCTCGGATGAAAGCGGCGCTTCGAAACCCTGCTCTTGATGTGGAGAAGTGATGTGAGTGATGGAGGTGATGGAAGTGATGGAGGTCGGAGGACACAAGCGCCTCCGAGTGCATTCTTAGCGTTCATCACGTCCATCACCTCCATCACTTACATTACCTTGATCACCTTGATCACCTTCATCACCTCCATCACCCACACTTCAACGGCTTTCCCGCAGAATCCTTCTGCGCGACTCTCGGGCGCCCGGTATGGCTGATGATGATTGCACGTGATTCCGCAGGTCCACGTGGGTCGCAGAACAGGATCGTACCGTTGACCACGCCTTGAACATGCGGGCGGAACGAGTAAGTAGGACGATTCGAGCTAATGCTGCCCGCTCGCCATCCGTCATAAGCGGCAATCACCTCCTCCGCATCGTCTCGCTCGGCCGGATTGTCCCTGTCGCGATTGACGAACACGATCCAGCCCGCGGTCCATTGAGCCGATCGGGTCGCGCAATGCTGCCCGTCGGAGGAGCGACATAAGCTGACGATTTCAGCTCGCTTGATCGCCTCGCTGCGAGCGAGAAAAAGCGAGTGAAAAAAGTTGTTCACGGCTGTGGTTCGCTCGGCGTTCTGTCTGAACGCCTGGAAGCTGGGCACGGCGATGGTGCCTAAGATGGCGACGACCGCAATCGTGCTGATGAGCTCGATCAACGTGACTCCCTTGCATCCTTGCATCGGCTTGCCTCCTCTCCTCAAGACCCTGAGTTTCCCCCGAAAATACCCGTCGAGTGGCGCGGAAATTCTGCTGCTTTCCGTTCATCTGAGCTGAAGTCGAAGGGCTCCTAAGATCAGAATGCTTCGACAAGCTCTGCACGAACGGCAGTGGTGAGATTGCAAACCGCTAACGTCCGCGTGTGTTTCTGGTGAAACGCAAGCATCAAGACCGGACAACACCGTAGGAAGCCAGCTTGAGGCCTCGTGAGCCCGCTTTGCGGCGATTTTCAGGCCCGTTTGCCCAGTTTTTGCTTAGGTCTCCTCGCCGCCGTTTACCTCCCGACGGCCGGCGAGGTATGCTCCGCGCACCAAAGGGATGAGTCCAAGTGGGTCGCTACCGTGAGCATCGATCACACCTTTCCCGTGACGCGCGAACAGATCGTCCAAGAACTAGCTGCTCGGGGTTTGAAGCCTACTGACCAGCGAGTGCGGGTCGCCGCTGTGCTCATGAGCGCCCCCAAGCACCTCACAGCCGAGCAGATCCTCGCCGCGGTCCAGGAGACCGGTGAGCGGGTTTCGAAGGCGACGGTGTACAACACACTTAAAGTGCTCGCCGACCACGGCCTGGTCCGGCAAATCCATCTCGATCCGGAGCGTTCCGTCTACGACTCCACGCGCGTGCCGCATCATCATTTTCACGACCTGGAAACCGGCGAGCTGCGCGATATCAATCCCGAAGACATCGCCTTCAGCCGCTTCCCTGCGCTTCCCGAAGGCATGGAAGCCGAGGCTGTAGAAGTGGTGATCAGGCTGAGGAAGAAACCGGTTCCAGCTTAAGTCCGCAGTCCGTAGTCCACAGCCAACAAGGGGCCCAGACCCGTTTGGAGCACCAAGCCTCTCTCCTCTGGCCGCGGACTGCAGACTACGGACTCACCCGCAGCGTTGGACCCCGACGCTGCCTCTCCTTATACTTGCGCCCCCTGCCGGAGTAGCTCAGTTGGTAGAGCAGCGCATTCGTAATGCGCGGGTCGGGAGTTCGAGTCTCTTCTCCGGCACCATCGATTCGGAAAACGCCGCGCTCAGCGCGGCGTTTTCGTGTGGGAGGTCGGCTACTCGTTTTCTTCCGCCCTTGCCGCTCGAAAGCATCACTTGCCGTATGCTGCGCGCGGACATAACCGAACGAGACGCATAAACAGTGTCATCGAACGATTCGCCGGCCGGCTCAGCGCCCAGGCGTACCAAATCAAAACGCAAGCTCACCGCGAGCCGCTTGCTCATGTATCGCATAGCCGTGCTGATCTCGGCTGCGTTCTTGGAGCTGATTTGGCGCACCGCGCGCATCCGTATCGTCGGCAAGGAAAAGCTGACCGATGCCTTACGAGAACACGGTGCGGTTGTACCCGTGTTCTGGCATCAACATCTGCTTCTGTGCGCACGCTTTCTGACCGATCGTAAAGTGGAAGGACTCAAGCCGGGCTTCATGATCTCCCCTTCGGTAGATGGCGAAGCGCCCACGATGCTGGCTCGTCTTTATGGGGCACACGTCGTGCGCGGGTCTGGCTCGTACACCGGCGTTCGTGCCGTTCGCGGTGTGCATCACGCGATCGTGAAGGAGTTGATCTCTCCCGCAATTACGCCGGACGGTCCTCGCGGCCCACGCTTCAAGATGAAACCAGGCGCAATCTTCGCAGCGCAGATTTCGCGTAAGCCTGTCATTCCCATTGCCTACGCCGCACGGCCCGCTCGTCTATTGAAGACGTGGGACAAGTTTGTCATTCCCTTTCCGTTTGCGAAGGTCCGGATCGCGATCGGCGAGCCTTACTTTCCAGCTCGCAAGCTGGATGACGACCAGATGCAGGCGGCTCAGCGCGAGCTAGAAGAACGTCTACAGCAAGTGTTCAAGGATGCACAGAGTCATCTGTAGCCGAACCTCGCGCTCGGCACTCGCGATTCACTCGCCGGCTCAGCGTTGAATATGCGCGTTCGAGGCAGCACCCGTCTCTTACAAGGCTTCACCCTTGCGGAATTTCTCGCCGCGCTTCTCGTCATGGCCGTAGGGATCATCGGTGTCGCCGCGCTGTATTCGGATACCGTGGGTACCAACACGGACGCACGCCTGCAGCTTCAAGCCGCCGAGTTGGCCGAAGAAATTGCGGCCCGCATCGAATCGAATGCTAGCGGCCGCATCGGCTACGCAGGAACCGTCGGCGTCGTCTGCAATCCGAATGCCAAGGGTCTGAGTCCGCAAGATGCCGCAGCAAACGAAGCTGCGTGTTGGGAACAGAAGGTGGAGGAGGCTTTACCGAGCGGCTCCGGGACGATCAATCGCGATACCAGCACGACGCCGACGAGCTTCGTCGTTGCAGTGAGCTGGTCCGCTCCGGACAGGGGTGCGGCTTCTTATGTGATCCAAGTGAAGCCGAACGAGAAGTGAAGGCGTGTAGCGTGTGGAGTGAGATCGGAATGGCTCCGCTTTACACAGTTTTATAACTGGGCCTCATACCTCACGAGCTTTCGAGCTCGGCAGTGCTACGCGAAGCTCACGTGGCAAGCTGAAAACGACATTCTCCGGTTGACCCAAGAGATTCATCGGCGCCTCTCCGCCCCACTCACGGATACGTTTGACGACGCGTTCGACCAATACTTCGGGAGCAGATGCGCCGGCTGTGACGCCCACGCAATGTTTGCCTTCAAACCATTCCGGCTGGAGGTCTTCGGGCCCATCCACTAGGTATCCCGGTATCCCCGCCTTCTCGGCGATCTCGCGCAGGCGATTGGAATTCGAGCTCGTAGGCGAGCCGACGACCAATATGAGATCGCACTGTTGGACCAAGCTCTTGACGGCATCTTGACGATTTTGCGTCGCGTAACAGATGTCTTCTTTGCGTGGACTTGCGAGTGCGGGGAATCGCGTGCGCAGAGCTTCCACCACTCGCTGCGTATCGTCGACGGAAAGCGTTGTCTGGGTTACGAACGCGAGTTGATTCGGTTCGCGCACATTCAGACGCTCAACATCCTCGGGTGTCTCGACGAGCAGGATTTGACCACCGTGCGAGGTGTCGAACTGCCCCATCGTGCCCTCGACTTCCGGATGCCCCTCATGTCCAATGAGAATGACCTCACGCCCTTCTCGCGCGTAGCGCGAGACTTCCATGTGCACTTTCGTAACCAGCGGACATGTGGCATCGAACACTTTCAGCGCCCGCCGCTTCGCTTCTTCCTGCACCGCACGCGAAACCCCATGCGCACTGAAAATGACAGTTGCATCGTCCGGAACCTCATCCAACTCCTCGACAAAGATCGCGCCGAGACTGCGTAGCCGCTCGACGACATATCGGTTGTGAACCACTTCATGGCGCACATAAATCGGTGCACCGAACAGCTCGATCGCGCGCTCGACGATGTCGATCGCACGATCGACCCCGGCGCAGAAACCTCGAGGATTGGCGAGCAGAATCTTCATCTAGGAATTTAGGGGGTAATGATTAGAGGATAGGGGGTAGTCAGAATCAGAATGCAACCGAAGACTTCATCGCAGCGGAGCTCCGATCTTACTCTGACTATCCCCTACCCCCTAATCATTACCCCCTCTCTCATTTCTCTCTTGCTATCCGCGAATCACGAATCACTTCCTTTTTGCTTCCGCTTTCCCTAAACGCATCCAGCAACAAAAAGCCTGCTCCGATGGAAATAGCGGTGTCCGCGACATTGAACGCTGGAAAATAGTGCTGTCGCCAATGGAAGTAGATGAAGTCCACCACATAGCCGTGCATCACTCGATCGATGACATTGCCGAGCGCGCCACCTAACACGAGCGATAGTCCGACGGCTAACAAGATCTGCTCCGCACGGATGCGACGCAGCCAAACCATCAGCACGATACTGACGACCAAGCCGAGAATGATGAAGAACCACCGCTGCCAACCGCCCGCCTGCGCAAGGATACTGAACGCCGCGCCGGTGTTCTCGAGATAGACGATATCTAAAATCGGTAATAACTCGATCGTGTCCTGCAACTTCACCATTCCGATCACGAGCGCCTTCGTAGCCTGATCCAGAATGACGACAAAGAACGACAGCCATAGCCAGTTGCTAGCGCCTCTCGTGGGAGTGAACCAGACGCGGGTAAGAGGATTTGAATTCATATGCTTCGCAGTGACGAGGTGACGGGGTGACGGGGTGACGACGCAAGAAGGCTCCTGGGTGATGGGCAACAATACAATTGAAGGCTGATCGTTCGCATAGCGATCGACGCCTTCCTTTCTGACTTCGTCACTTCGTCACCCGTCACCTCGTCACTTAACCTAATCATGTCCATCTACGCTTCTCGCCCGGACCCGCAACATTCGACACGCAGCGATCGCAAAGCTCGGGATGATCGGCGCGGCTTCCCACGTCGGCACGCTTGTGCCAGCAACGAACGCACTTGGTCGCCTCCATTAGCTGCACGACGATCCAGCTGGCATTGTGCTCGCTCTCTTCGACGGCGACAGCTTCGCCAGGCCGTTCGCTGGCGGGATGGACGTGTGCATCCGAGGTAATGAACGCGAAACGCAATTCTTCACCGAATGCCTGCAAGGTCTTGAGTAACTCACCCTCGCAGTACAGCTCGATGCGAGCATCTAGCGGCGCACCGATTGCTCCGGTATTGCGCAGCTTCTCCAGCTCTCGAGAAACTCCGCTGCGCAACTTCAAAATCGCGTCCCAATCGACGTCGGGTCTTTGCTTCGCCTCTGGAGGCAGCTCGTACCACGTCTCCAAGAAGATCGATTCGCCACGTGAGCCCGGCATGTAGCGCCAGATCTCTTCGGCCGTGAACGACAATACAGGCGCCAGCCAACGTGTCATCGCTTCGGCGATCCAATACATGACGGTTTGCGCCGAACGGCGCGGATGACTCCCTGCGGGCGTCGTATAGAGCCTGTCTTTCAGCACATCCAAGTAGAAGCCGCCCAGATCGACGCTGCAGAAGTTGTGGACTTTTTGATAGATGAGATGGAATTGATAGGTTCGATAGGCATCGAGTATTTCATCTTGCAGCTGCTGCGTGCGCCACAAAGCCCATTGATCCAATGCGACGAGATCGGCGATCGCAAC
>JAICPY010000212.1 GCA_025929585.1 Steroidobacter sp. | reverse complement strand
GTCGAGAGCGCGGCGCGGGTTTGTGGGGTTGATGATGTGAACCTGCGGCTCTGCCATAACAATACGATGGTTTCGCGGGCTCATTTTGGTCCTGTACCCATTACTAGCGTCGAGATAGGCACTGACGCGCCACCGGTTCGGTGCGTGCGTGAGCACGGCACGCTCCACATTCCCGATGTTTGGGAGCAGAACGATAGCGCAATGTTTTTTGCGCCTATGGTGCGCACCGTCTTGCTCGTTCCCCTTCGCCAGCATGGGGAATTTATTGGAATCCTGAGCGCCCGTCGCACTGAAGTCCGTGCCTTCACCCCGGCGCAGATCAAGCTCCTTGAGACCTTCGCGGACCAAGCCGTGATCGCCATCGAAAACGTGCGGTTGTTTAACGAGTTAAAGGAGGCTTTGGAGCAGCAAACCGCGACGAGCGAGATCCTCGGCGTCATAGCCAGCTCTCCGACCGACATTCAACCGGTATTGGATGCTGTCGCTATAAATGCGGCCCGATTGTGCGAAGCAACCGATGCACAAATTCGACTCGTCGAAGATGATGGCCACCGATTAGTGGCATCGTTCGGAACTCTACCCGCCCCGGAATTTCGAGTTACGAGCCCAGAAAACCCTTTCAGCCGAGCGATTCTTACGCGAGAGACACTGCATATTCACGATGTTCAGGAAGAGTTTGGTCACACACCAGCCTCTGGAACACGGACACTTCTTAGTACTCCGATGCTCAGAGAAGGCACTCCTATCGGTCTGATCAACATCAGACGCACGGAGCTTCGTCCCTTTTCAGAGAGACATATTAGATTGCTCGAGACCTTCGCAGCCCAATCGGTCATTGCCATCGAGAACGTGCGGCTGTTTAAGGAGCTTGAAGATCGCAATCGTCAGATCACCGAAGCTCTGGAGCAGCAAACTGCCACCAGTGAAGTGCTACAGGTGATCAGCAGCTCACCAACCGATGTGCGGCCTGTGTTTGATGCGATCGTGCAGAGTGCGACGAAACTCTGCGAAGCGTCATTTGGCTCCGCCCATCGTTTCGAGGCGGGGTTGATCAGCCTGGAAGCGCAATACGGGATGACGGCCGAACAGGTCCAGATTGGAAAAGGAAGATTTCCGGCTCCGGCAGACCGTGGGACGGCAGTCGGCCGGGCAATTTTGAATTGCCGAGTGATCCATATCGACGATGTTAACAATGATCCTGAATATGTGTTCATCACTCATCAGCGGGAACTCAGCTACAGGACCGTTTTAGCCGTCCCGCTATTAAAAGACGGTAGCCCAATCGGTGCATTTGGGATGTGGAGGCGTGAGGTGCGGCCGTTTACGGATGCTCAGATCAACCTCGTCAAAACCTTTGCCGAGCAGGCTGTGATCGCCATCGAAAACGTGCGGTTGTTTAACGAGTTAAAGGAGGCTTTGGAGCAGCAGACCGCGACGAGCGAGATCCTCGGCGTCATAGCCAGCTCTCCGACCGACATTCAACCAGTGTTGGATGCCGTGGCGACAAATGCGGCCCGACTGTGTGAGGCCGCCGACGCCCAGATCGTTCGTCTCGAAGGAAATCGGTATCGGCATGTAGCTTCACATGGGTCAATTCCTGTCCCCGAGACGAATGAACTTATACCCCTCATGCGCGGTCGAGTTCCGGGTCGAGCGATCATTGATCGGAAAACCATTCATATTCATGACATTTCAGCGGAGTCAGAGGACGATCTCGCAGCCCCTTTCGCCAGAAGTGTCGGCGTTCGCACGATACTTGCCACGCCATTGCTGAGAGAGGGGATTCCGATTGGCGCTATCATGATTCGCCGACTCGAGGTGCTCCCGTTTTCAGAAAAACAGATTAAATTACTGGAGACCTTTGCCTCTCAGGCCGTCATTGCCATTGAGAACGTCCGTCTTTTCAAAGAACTGCAGGAACGCAACGCAGAATTGCGCGAGGCTCTGGAGCATCAGACGGCGACCGCCGAGGTGCTCGGCATCATCAGCCGATCGCCCACCGACGTGCAGCCGGTGCTGGATGCCATCGTCGAGAGCGCGGCAAAAGTGTGCGGGATCGATGATGTGGTGCTGCGACTGAGGGACAGAGACGCTATGATTCGTCGGGCCACCTTTGGTGTGCGCATTGGGCGCGACGAGATCAGTGTCGATGATCCACGGTATCGTTGGATGCGCGAGCATGGCACTCTACATGTCCCCGACGCCCAGGCTGCGCAAAACGATTTTCCAACGTTGGGTCTGTCCGGGGGCTGGCGGACCTACTTAGCCGTTCCACTTCATCAGCAAGGGGAACTCATTGGAGCGTTGAGTACAGGTCGCTTCGAGGCGCGCCCGTTTACCCCGGCACAGATCAAGCTTTTAGAAACATTTGCGGATCAGGCCGTCATTGCTCTTGAGAACGTACGATTGTTCAACGAGCTCAAAGAATCTTTGGAACAACAAACCGCGACAAGTGAGATCCTCGGTGTGATCGCCAGCTCACCAACGGATCTTCAGCCGGTGCTTGATACGATCGCAGAGAGCGCTGCACGAATATGCAGCGCCAACGACGCCTTCATTCGCCTCATAGAAGACAATCTGCTCCAGGTGCGCGCGCACTACGGACAAATTAATCCGGAAGCTGCCCCGAGGCCGATCAATCGCTACTCGGCATCCGGCCGATCGGTCGTTGATCGCCAGATCGTTCATATTCACGACTTGTTGACTGTTGCCGCGAGCGAATATCCAGAGACGGTCCCCATAGCGGAGCGAGAAGGGATTCGGAGCATGCTCGCTGCGCCGTTATTGAGGGAAGGGGTGGCTATTGGTTCTATTTTGATCCGCCGCACGGAAGTTCGTCCATTCACCGAAAAACAAATTGCCCTTCTCAAGACATTTGCCGATCAAGCCGTGATCGCGATAGAAAATGTCCGTTTGTTCAAAGAATTGCAGGAACGCAACTCAGAATTGCGGGAGGCGCTGGAACATCAAACGGCTACATCCGAGGTGCTCGGCATCATCAGCCGCTCGCCGACGGATGTGCAGCCGGTGCTCGACGCTATTGTCGAAAGCGCCACGCGGGTTTGCGGCATCGATGACGTGTTACTGCGGCTTCGCGAAGGAAACACCATGCTTGCGCGGGCTCATTATGGTGAGCTACCCGTAGCGCGAGCCGAAATCGGGATCGATGAACCAGAATACCGCTGGTTGCGTGAGCATGGCACGATTCATATACCCGACTTCAATGCGAACGACTTAGGGATCTCGAATGTCAGCGGCTGGCGCACTTTCTTGTGCGTGCCTCTACGGCAGCACGCGGAAATTATCGGGGGAGTAATCGCACGTCGCGCCGAAGCACGCCCTTTTACTCCGGCGCAAATCAAGCTCCTCGAAACGTTTGCCGATCAAGCCGTGATTGCATTGGAGAACGTGCGCCTGTTCCAGGAACTCAAAGAATCGTTGGAACAGCAGACGGCGACCAGCGAGATTCTAGGCGTCATCGCCAGCTCGCCAACGGAGATTCAGCCGGTGCTCGACACCGTCGCAAAAAATGCCGCCCGACTCTGCGAAGCGGCTGACGCACAGATTAGAATCGTTGAGGGCGACAGCACGCGACTCGCAGCATCGTTTGGATCCCTGCCAGCCCCCGAGCTTAGGCCCATAGTGCCGGGCAATCCCTCCGGCCGAGCGATTTTGACGCGAGAGACCTTACACATTCACGATCTTCAGGAACTTAAAATGGAATTTCCTGAGAGCGAGGGTGTAAGCCGGGGACTCCGGACATTTCTTAGCGAGCCGATGCTGAGAGAAGGAACAGCGATCGGCGTGATCAACATCAGGCGAATGGAGGTCCGTCCGTTTTCAGACAGACACATCAAATTGCTCAAGACCTTTGCGAGCCAAGCGGTGATCGCCATCGAGAACGTGCGGTTGTTCAAAGAACTCCAGGAACGTAACCGCGACCTCATAGAGGCATTGGAGCGACAAACGGCAACGAGTGAGATACTCCGCGTAATCGCTAGCTCGCCTACGGATATTCAGCCGGTATTGGATGTCGTCGCGGAGAATGCCGCTCGGCTGTGTGACGCCAATGATGCCGTGATTTTTCGAATTGATGGAAATGAATTGCGACGTCACGCAACGTATGGATCAATACCAAATCCGCCGATGCCGCTCTTCCTCGATCGAGACACGCCTATAGGCCGCGCCGTGATGGATGGGGGTACGGTTCATGTCCATGATCTTGTCGCAGTGATGGAAACCGATTATCCGGGATCTAAAGCGAGACAACCCATCGCTGGCGCGCGGACGGTACTTGCAACCCCATTGATGAGAGAAGGCGTCCCCATCGGAGCAATCTGGATCCGCCGCTCGGAGGTGCGGCCATTCACGGATACCCACATCAAACTCCTTGAGACGTTCGCCGATCAGGCAGCGATCGCTATTGAGAACGTTCGGTTGTTTCAAGAATTGGAAGCGCGGACGCGCGAACTCGCGCGATCAGTAGAAGAACTCAAGGCGTTAGGAGAAGTCGGCCAGGCGGTAAGTTCGACACTGGATCTGCCGACCGTGCTCAGCACGATCGTGGCACGCGCTGTTCAGCTATCAGGAACCGATTGCGGAGTCGTTTATGAATACGATGAAGCCGCTGATGTCTTTCACCTGCGGGCAAGTCATCGAATGGAACAGGAATTGGTCGACGCCATCCGCGCAGCCCCATTGCGTGTCGGCGAGGGCTATACCGGGCAGGCAGCACTCGCTCGAGCGCCGGTCCAAGTCAGCGATCTCCGTAACGAGCAGGAGGTCAGGCTGATGCGGATTCGGCCGATCTCGGATCGACTTGGCTATCGTTCTCTTTTAACCGTGCCGATCCTACTGGAAGATCGTCTCATGGGCGCATTGACAGTTTGGCGAAAGCGCGCTGGAACATTCACCCCAGAGCTGATCAATCTTCTTCAAACCTTCGCCACGCAATCCGCTTTGGCAATTCAGAACGCCCGCCTGTTTCGGGAAATCGAGGACAAGGGCCGGCAAATCGAAGCGGCCAACCGGCACAAGTCCGAATTCCTCGCCAACATGTCGCACGAGCTGCGCACGCCTCTCAATGCCATCATCGGCTTCTCCGAAGTCCTAGGTGAGAGACTGTTCGGCGAGCTTAACGAAAAACAAGCCGAGTACACAGAGGACATTCTTTCCTCTGGCCGACACCTCCTGTCGCTGATCAATGAGATTCTCGATCTCTCCAAGGTCGAAGCCGGCCGCATGGAGCTGGAGCTAGCTACATTTGATCTCCCCCTGGCCATCGACAACGCCCGTACCTTTGTGCGGGAGCGGGCCACGAAGCACGGCATCACGCTTGACCTCAATGTGGACGAGCGCCTGGGCGATTACGTTGGCGACGAACGCAAG
>JAICPY010000137.1 GCA_025929585.1 Steroidobacter sp. | reverse complement strand
GCTCCGCTCGGAGGAGAGCGCGTAACCCATTGAAGGTGGTGGAGAGACAGGGATGGCACGAAGCACATCCATGTACTTCGCCCTTCGGGCCGACTGAAGGCGGTGCAAAACGGCTGTCCTGCCGTTTTGTCGAACCCTCTAACCGAGGGGTCTTAGTCCCGCCCCTCGCCATAAATAAAAATGCCCCGACGAGCGGGGCATTTCCATTTTTGGCGGAGAGGGCGGGATATGCGCCCTTGCCATCCATGGCCGGCGCGCACTCGCGCCAGCGATCGCTGTCCGAAAATCGCTCCCGGCAATTTTCGTCGAACCACTCTGGTACGAGGGTTCTCAAGCCCTCCCTCGGCACCATAAACACAAAAGGCCCACTAGGGGCCTTTTATGTTTATGGCGGAGAGGGAGGGATTCGAACCCTCGTAGGGACGTAATGCCCTCAACCGATTTCGAATCGGTGCCGTTGTGACCGCTTCGGTACCTCTCCGTGAGGGGGCGCGATTCTATATTCAGGGCGGACGAAAACAAAGGTTCAGGCGTGGAAGATTACGGAAAGACCGTTGCGATGCCAAAAGATCGCCGCCCAGATCCAGGTGTACTGATATCTTTTGCTTTGAACCCATTTCAAGAACTTCGTCACCATTTCTATGCGGCTTGCCCTCAAGTTCCCGACTTCCGATAAATTGCCGGGCCCGGTCCGCTTGAAGAGGATGCGATTCTGAAAGCCGCTCTTGCGATTATCGCGACACTGCTGCTCGGTACCTGTTCTCAGCCCCCGACCGTGCTCGAGCAGATCATGCGGTCCGGCGAGTTACGCGTGGTCACGCGCAATCTTCCCAGTACGTACTATCTCGGTGCGTCTGGGCCGCAAGGCCCGGAGTTCGACCTGGCGAGCCGTTTCGCGGCTGAGCTCGGTGTGCGCCTGTTCATTTACTCGGTGCCGAATGTCGGGGATGCGTTGCGCGAGTTGGAGTCGCGCAGAGCGCATATCGCCGCGGCTGGGCTAACGCGAGGCTTGCGTTTACCGGCTGAAACGGGGTTCGGCCCGCCCTATCAGCAGGTCAAGGAGCACCTCATCTATCGGCAGCGTGAGCCGCGGCCTCGCACGATCGAACAGGCGAACGAAGGTCATATCGAGGTCATCACGGGAAGCTCGCACGCGGCGACGCTGAACCAGATGCGACTGGTACATCCGAACCTGGCGTGGGTCGAAAATCCCGCCGCAGAAACCGAAGAGTTGCTGTTTCGACTCTCTCGCCGCGAGTTCGATTACACCGTGGCTGATTCCAATGAGTTCGCCATCGGCCGCGCCTTCCACCCAGAAATCCGGATCGCGTTCGACTTGAGCGGGGGTAAGCCGCTCGCCTGGGCCGTCGATACGCGGGACCCGAGCTTGCTTCGCCGCGTCACCGCCTTTTATTCATCGTTGAAAGCAGAAGGCCGGTTGGCAGCGATTCTGGCCACGTACTACGCCGGTGCCGAGCGCTTCGACTACATCCAGTCGCGGGTGTTCATGGAACACATCGCGACGCGCTTGCCGCAATACCGCCATTGGTTCAAAGAGGCGGCGACGGAAGTCGGCGTCGACTGGCGTTTACTTGCAGCCATGGGTTATCAGGAATCCCATTGGGATCCGCTCGCCACCTCGCACACAGGAGTGCGCGGTTTGATGATGCTGACTGAGCAGACGGCGCGCTCCTTGGGTGTGATCGATCGTCTGGATCCCCGTGAAAGTATTTTTGGCGGCGCTCGCTACTTCGTCTCGATCCGCAGTCAAATTCCGAAGCGTATCGTCGAGCCTGATCGGACGTGGTTTACCCTAGCGGCGTACAACGTTGGCTTTGGGCACCTCGAGGACGCGCGCGTTCTCACGCAGATGCACGGCAAGAATCCGGATTCATGGTCGGATGTGCGCGAGCATTTGCCGTTGCTGACTCAGCAGAAATGGTACTCACGCGTGAGGCGCGGTTATGCGCGCGGCTGGGAACCGGTGCGCTTCGTCGACAATATCCGCAGCTATATCGATATCTTGGATTGGGTGGCAACCGATTCGGGGCCGCCTGCTCAACGTGAAAGCAGCGTGTCGGCGCAGCTTCAAGATAGGTAAGAGATGCGAGGCGTGCGCCAGGGAAGCAGAACCGATTCGCGGCTTGCGCTCGCCGCATTTCCCCAGGGCCGGGCCGCTCGCCTATTTCTTCTTCTGCGCCGCGCGCTCCGCATACGTGCGCGCCAGCTCCTCGGCGAATAGGACAGGCAAGCCTTGCTCGTTGCGCTGGTTCAGCGCTTGATAGAACTCGATATACAAATCCCAGTACTTCATTCGATTCGCGGCACCGAGGATGGCACCGCGCTTGAGCCCTCGATCAAAGCGTTCCTGCAACTCGCCCGGTTCGATGCGATTCATGAGCTCATCGATAGCGGCCTGGATCGCGCTAGACAGTGCGGACTGGTGCGTGCGCAGATCGGTAAACGAATTGCGGATCGATTCGACCGGACCTAGATAGCGGCTGCTGTGCGCGTCCAGTAGCTTGACGAGAGCTTCGTCGACACTGGCGGAAAATTTCAACGGATTGTTTTCGGCCGGCTGTATCGTGGTTTGATTCAGGCGCAGTCGGTTCTTCAGATCCGCTCGACCCTTCAGTGCTTCCATGAGTCCAAGCACGACTTCGCGCAGCATCTGACCCGCGACAGTCAATAGCGCATGCTGCGCATCGGAAGGCAGAGCAGTTGGATCGATTCCGGCGCCGCGGCAGAAGGCCTCGACTCCAGTGTTATCGCTGCCACCCACATCGTTGCTTCGCTTCGGTCGCTCAGATTCGTTCTTTTCGGGTTTCGCGAGCGCTGCGGGCGAGGTCAACGCCGTAAGCGTCTTGCGATCGTAAGGACGCGTTTGCATCTGCCAATCGTCTGCCTTGCGGCCGTGAGCGACAGTACGTTGCGCATCGTCCGCGACCGGATCCAACAGCGAGGCAAATCCACTGCGGGGAGGCTTCGCCGCTGCTGCCGGTGCCGGCTTCGGAGCCGGAGTATCCAAACCCAACGCCTTGCTCAAATCGAACATTTCATTCGAAGCCGGGCTTTTCGCAGGCTGGGTTGGAATCGGCGGCGCCGGTTGAATCGAGGACTCGCTCAGCAGATCCGTAATGTCGAGCTCCTCGCCGAGATCTTCCGGGACTGCCGCGTGGGCTTTGCGGACTCGCTTCGGCACCGGGATTTGACCGCTCGCATCCGAGGGAAAATCGTTGCGTTCATCGATGCTGACAATGACTTCGTAGTCACCCAGCCTTAGACGATCGCCGTCCTGGAGTGAATACGGGCCTTCGATCGACGCCGGCGTATCCGAGCCATTGATGAACACGCCGTTTGTGCTCGTGTCCTCTAAAATCCACTGTCCCGCACGAAACAAGACCTTGCAGTGGTGGCTCGAAACATACCGGTCGGGGTCTGGCAGCACCCAATCGTTGTCCTGGGCACGGCCAATCCGCCCGCCGGTGACACCGAACAGGCGAGAGCTGCGCTTGCCGAGCGCCTTGTAGTGATCGCTGATGACGCGAAGTTTCAGTGCCATTTAGATACGGGAAAAGCTGATTCGCTAACGCCTTGCGGCCACGCTATGTAATATGCCCGCAGCGTATCAACCCAGCCCCGCATCAAGATGGCAGCCAGTCACATTTTCAAGGTCGTTTTTGTCAACCAAGGCAAGGTCTATGAGATCTATGCCCGCAAGGTTCAGCACGGAGCCCTGTTTGGTTTCATCGAGGTCGAGGAGCTCGTCTTCGGTGAGCGGACGGCGGTCGTTGTAGATCCCACCGAAGAAAAGGTCAAAAACGAGTTCGAAGGCGTAAAACGCACGTATCTGCCGATCCACTCAGTCGTGCGAATCGATGAGGTCCGCAAAGAGGGTGTGAGCAAGATCAGTAACTTCGAAGGATCGAACATTGCCCAGTTTCCGGTGATGTATTCGCCGGGAGATGGGAAGAAGTGAGGACTAGAGAAGACGAGGAAGGTCTGCGGTCTGCGGCCAGATAAGGAAGGCGCGAGCTTAAGGTTCGCTCTGCCCCACGGCCGTCCTCGCTCAAGCGGACTTCTCTTGCGAAAACGCGTCTCACCAGGCACTCGCCTACGGCACAAACATCGCTTTCAAGCGCTCTGGCCGCGGACCGCAGACCTTTTCAGGGGTCTTCGTGGCTTCTTGCTCTCAGAGTCCGCACTGCTCAACTCAGGCACACCCAGGGCTCTTACTGTATCATTCGCGTCCCTTCTTTGGTCGCACATCGCGGCCGTAGACCGTAGATGCTCTTCTGATGCTCACACTGCTCGGCGCGACCGCACTCTCCGATTTCAGAACAGCCAGGCTCCTTGCATCCGTCCGCTCGCGATCCGACGCAGTCGTTTCGTTGAGCTCGCGCTTCGTGCATTTCGTGCAGCTGCATCGCGAGTTGGATGCAGGAGAGCGCCGCGTGCTCGATGCCTTGCTAACGTACGGCCCGCGGACGAAGGAACCCGCGCGTGATGAGCGCGTAGCCGTATCGACTCTGATCGTCATACCGCGACCCGGAACGATCTCCCCGTGGTCCAGCAAAGCAACTGACATCGCGCATGTCTGCGGGCTGGATGCCATCGAACGCATCGAGCGCGGCATTCAATACGAATTGCAATCTTCAGCTCCACTTGGCCCGCAGACGCTCCGGCAGCTTGCGCCTGTGTTCTTTGATCGCATGACCGAAGCAAGCGTAGCTTCGCTTGCGCAAGCCGACGAACTGTTCGCTCACGACAAGCCGCGGCCGCTCAACACGATTGCGTTACAAGCTCGTGGCCGGGTGGCGCTCGAAGAGGCGAATGAAACATTGGGGCTCGCGCTTTCCGAGGATGAGATCGATTATCTAGTCGAGAATTTTCAGCGGCTACAGCGCGATCCGACGGATGTCGAGCTGATGATGTTCGCGCAGGCGAACTCCGAGCACTGTCGCCACAAGATCTTCAATGCAGACTGGATCATCGACGGTGAGCGCCAGCCGAAATCGTTGTTCTCGATGATCAAGAACACGTATGCGAAGAACTCTCGTGGCGTTCTCTCCGCATACCGCGATAACGCAGCGGTAATGGAAGGCTCTCACGGGCGGCGATGGTTTGCCGATGCGCATGATCATGCCTACACCTTTCACGATGAGCCGATCGACATCTTGATGAAGGTGGAGACGCACAATCATCCGACCGCAATCTCGCCATTCCCGGGTGCCGCAACCGGCTCGGGCGGTGAGATTCGCGATGAAGGGGCTACCGGGCGGGGCGGCAAACCAAAGGCGGGACTCGCTGGCTTTTCCGTGTCGAACCTGCGCATCCCAAACTTCGTGCAGCCGTGGGAACGCGATTATGGGCGTCCAGGCCGCATCGCTTCGGCACTCGACATCATGATCGAAGGGCCATTGGGTGCCGCTGCATTCAACAACGAGTTCGGCAGGCCAAACATTCTCGGCTATTTCCGCACGTTCGAAACCGCAGTCGATTCCAAGGATCGCCCCGGGCTGCGCGGGTATCACAAGCCGATCATGATTGCGGGCGGTCTCGGCAATATGCGTCGCATGCACGTCGAGAAATCCGAAGTGCCTGCTGGCGCGAAGATCATCGTGCTGGGCGGACCCGCGATGTTGATTGGCCTGGGTGGAGGTGCGGCGTCTTCCGTCGGCAGCGGTGCAAGTGCCGAGGATTTGGATTTCGCCTCGGTGCAGCGGGGTAACCCTGAGATGCAGCGCCGTGCGCAAGAAGTCATCGATCAATGCTGGGGTCTCGGCGATGAGAACCCGATCCTGTTGATCCACGATGTCGGCGCCGGCGGCTTGTCGAATGCGATTCCCGAGTCGATCGCGCACAGCGATCGGGGCGGACGCATCGATCTGCGAGCCGTGAATTCCGACGAGCCGGGAATGTCCCCGCTGGAGATTTGGTGCAACGAAGCACAGGAACGCTACGTGCTCGTGATTGCCGCCAAGCATCTCGATATGTTCGCGCAAATGTGCGCCCGCGAGCGCTGTCCCTACGCCGTTGTCGGCGACACGACCGACGATGGCTGGCTTCAGGTCACGGATGGATTGTTGGGAGCGAACCCAGTCGATCTGCCACTGGAAGTCATCCTTGGCAAACCGCCAAAAATGACCAGGGACGTCAAACGCGTCGCAAGCTTGAAGGACGCCTTCGATCATCGCGACATCGATGTTCGCGATGCCGTGTATCGATTGCTGAGACTTCCAGCGATTGCAGACAAGACCTTTCTGATCACGATTGGCGATCGCACGGTCGGCGGCATGATCAGTCGAGATCCGATGGTAGGGCCGTGGCAGGTGCCGGTCAGCGACGTCGCTGTCACAGTGAGCGATTACAGTTCCGTGTGCGGCGAGGCGATGGCAATGGGAGAGCGTACGCCGCTTGCATTGCTGGACGCGCCTGCTTCCGGACGAATGGCCGTGGCCGAAGCCATCACGAATATTGCGGCCGCAGATATCGGCTCGCTCAGCGATATCCGGATGTCGGCAAACTGGATGGCTGCTTGCGGCGAGCCGGGTGAAGATGCGGATTTGTATGCGACCGTCAAAGCGGTTGGCGAGGAATTCTGTCCCGCGTTGGGAATTACCATTCCTGTCGGTAAAGATTCGTTGTCGATGAAGACCTCGTGGCGAGAGGGCAGTGATACGCGCAAGATGGTTGCGCCGCTTTCCTTGATCGTCTCGGCATTCGCGCCCGTGCGCGATGTGCGCCGCACCCTGACACCGCAGCTCCATATCGAGCGTGGTGATAGCTCGCTTTTGTTGATCGATCTCGGCAACGGCCGTGACCGCTTGGGCGGCTCCTGCCTTGCGCAGGTCTTCGGCAAAGTAGGGCACGACGCACCCGATTGTGACGATACCCGACAGCTCGCAAGCTTCTTCGCAGCCATCGCCGAGCTGCGAGAAACTGGACTCGCGCTCGCTTATCACGATCGCTCCGATGGTGGGTTGTTCGTGACCGTGGCCGAAATGGCGTTCGCTGGTCGCTGCGGCCTCGATCTCGACCTAGGGCACGTGGCATCGGATCCGATCGCCGCGCTCTTCAGCGAAGAATTGGGCGCCGTCGTACAGGTCCACGATGACAAAGTGTCCGCAGCGCTTGCGATCCTTGGACGTCATGGGCTCGCATCGCATAGTCGCGTGATCGGTCGGGTGATCAGTCAGGATCGTTTGCGTATTCGTGCGGCGGGTCGTGTGCTGATCGAAGAGTCGCGAACCGCGCTTCGCGCCGCTTGGTCGGAGACTACCTATCGGCTCGTGGAATTGCGCGATCATCCGCAGTGCGCGAAAGAGCAATACGAAGCCGTATGCGATGCGAACGATCCTGGCTTGAACGCGATGCTCACCTTCGACGTGAATGCCGATGTCGCCGCACCGTACATCGCCAGGGGCGTCCGTCCGAAGATCGCTGTCGTGCGCGAGCAAGGCGTCAACAGTCATATCGAGATGGCGGCCGCGCTCTATCGTGCAGGATTCGATGCGTTCGACGTGCACATGACGGATCTCGTTGCCGGTCGCGCCCACTTGTCGGATTTCCGCGGCTTCATCGCCTGCGGCGGGTTTTCCTATGGAGATGTGCTGGGCGCGGGCGAGGGTTGGGCGAAGTCGATTCTCTTCAATGCCCAGTTGCGTGATCAGTTCACTGAGTTCTTTGCGCGCACCGACACGTTCTCGCTGGGAATCTGTAATGGCTGTCAAATGATGTCGGCATTGCGGGAGTTGATCCCAGGCGCGGAGCGCTGGCCTCGCTTTGTGCGCAATCGCTCCGAACAATTCGAGGCGCGATTGAGTCTGGTCGAAGTATTGAGATCGCCCTCGCTGTTCTTCGCAGGGATGGAAGGATCGCGAATGCCTATCGCGGTCGCTCACGGTGAAGGAAGGGCGGAGTTCGCGACCACCGATGGTCTGGATGCACTGTGTGCTGCGAATCTGATGTCGCTTCGCTTCATCGACAATTACGGACGCGCGACCGAACGATATCCAGCCAACCCCAGCGGTGCGCCAGGGGGGCTCACTGGCATTACCTCAGCGGACGGTCGCGCAACGCTGCTGATGCCGCACCCTGAACGCGTCTATCGCACCGTGCAGAACTCTTGGCATCCCGACGAGTGGTCGGAGGACAGTCCGTGGATGCGAATATTCAGGAATGCGCGAGTGTGGGTGGGATAGCAGACGAGAGTCTGCAGTCTGTGGTCCGCAGTCGGTAGATCGCAAACGCGCTGCGAGTGCATCAATTCTGGTTGTGGACTAGGGACTGTCGTCTGGGACTCTTGGATCGTTAGCGCCAAGTCCCCGCCGCGGTTTCCGCCGCTGGATTCATCGGGCGCGCGATCAATCCCGATTGCGTGATGGATATTTCATAGCGAGCTCCATCTGCCATCGGCATATACGTGGCGCTTCCGTACACGGCGTCGACAAATGGAAGCCAGCGTGGGTAGCGAGTCGAGAGCATCCACAAATCCAAGCCCGGATTCTCGCTGAGCGGATAGACGGTGCGTTCGTCATTGCGCTCTTGCTCGATGTCGCGATACCGACCGCCGATTCGCTCGAGCCGATACTGCGCATCGAGGCCGAGAAGGTTGGCCCATCCGCGCCACTTCAGAACACGCGCGTCCAACTGCCATTCATCGCCGGACAACATGAACAACTGCATCTCGCCGCTCGGGACCTCTGCAAGGGTCGCTCGATATTGTTGCGGACCTCGGGCTTCGAAAACGATCTCAGCGACGGGCTGTTCGTGAGTGAGTCGCGCATAGGTATGCAGATTGAGCGAGATCACGAATAGCACAGCAGCAACTGCCAGCAAAACGAAACCCATCAGGGCGCTGCCGGTGGCCGCTACGAATCGCGTCCGATACAAGCGTTGGCAGGCGAGGGCCAGCAGGAGCAATCCAAATAGGGCAATCAGGATCGTAATGGCACTCGAAGTCATTTGGCGTCCTATGCTCCGCAACGCGAATCGAGAAGCGGCGCGTTAGTGGGCGGCAAGAAATTCACTCAGCGCACGGGTGGAGATCAAGCCGGCAAGCACCGCGATATCGCGATCGAGCCGATGATCGTACGGTCGATACTCGACATGACGACGCACGAAAGCATGTACGCGTTGCAGAGGTTCCGTCGTTTGCAGCGGTTTCATCTTGTCGATTGCATGTGCGGCCGCGAGCAACTCGATCGCAATCACGTAGGCTGTGTTCTCGCATATTTGTCGCAACTTGAATCCTGCCCACGGCGCCATGCTGACGTGATCTTCTTGGCCGGCCGAGGTCGTGACATTGTCTATCGATGCGGGATGCGCGAGCGTTCTGTTCTCCGAGGTCAGCGCCGCTGCGGTGACGTGAGCGATCATGAATCCCGATTCCAATCCGGGCTCAGTGGTCAGGAACATACTCAATGCTGGATTGACTCGTCGATCCAATAGATCGGTGCGGCGCTCGGACATGCTGGCGATCTCCGCAACGGCGATTGCCAGGTAATCGCTGATGAATGCAAGCGGCTGCGCGTGGAAATTGCCGCCCGAGAGAATGGCATCTTCGAAGATCAACGGGTTATCGGTTACCGCATTGATGGCGGTCGAAAGCACTTCGCGAGCATGATGTAGCGTCGCCTCGATGCCTCCGAACACCTGTGGCATGCAGCGGACCGCATACGGATCTTGAACGCGATCGCAGTTCTCATGATCTCGGTGGATCGCACTATCGGTCAGCAATAGCCGAAAGCGGCGCGCAATCTCCACTTGATGGGGCGAACGACTGACTTCGTGTATTCGTGCATCGAATGGCGCATAACTACCGGCGAGACCATCGATCGTCAGAGCTCCGGTTACGATCGCGGCATCGAGCAACGTTTCGGCTCGAAACAATCCCTCGATTGCAAGGGCGAGACTCAGCTGAGTGCCGTTGATGAGCGCGAGGCCTTCCTTCGCCTCCAGAATCAGTGGAGCGAATCCAGCCGCCTCACACACTTGGCGGCCTTCGATCCGTCGATCTTGGTGGATGGCTTCCCCTTCGCCCATCAGACAGAGCGCCAGGTGAGCCAGCGGTGCGAGATCGCCGGATGCGCCGACTGAACCGCGCGAAGGAATGACAGGCAGTACATCGCGATTCAACAATGCGAGAAGCGCATCGACGATCTCCGTGCGTACACCTGAGTGACCAGCAGCCAAGCTGTTCGCCTTCAGCAGAAGCATCTGTCGCACGAGTGGAGCGGCGAGCGGTTCACCGACACCGCATGCATGACTTCGAATCAGGTTCAGTTGAAGTTGTGCAACCTGATCAGCGGAAATGCGTTTGTTTGCGAATGCGCCAAAGCCCGTCGTAATGCCGTAGCTGACGCGATCACTCCGCACTGCTTCGCGTACTGTCGCAACGCTGTCCAGCATCGTTGCGCGAGCGCTCGAAGCGAGCTCGACTCGAGCTTTGCCGTCGAATGCGCGTAGCTCGGCTAACGACAGCGATTTGCCATCTATGCTGATGACCGGCGATGCCACTGGCGATTCAGACATAGTCAGTGGCTACGCGATCAAGTGGATACACGCAGCGTCTAACGCGGTGTTAGGCACGACCCTTATGAGCTTCTCTGACCTCGTCACTTCGTCACCCGTCACCTGCCTCGTTCAGCCATCCAGCTTCTTGTAACTGATCCGATGAGGCGTATCGGCATCAACGCCCTTGCGCCTGCGCAAGTCCTCTACGTATTCCGCGTAGTTGCCTTCGAACCAGACGACTTCACTGTGTCCTTCGAATGCGAGAATGTGAGTGGCGATGCGATCCAGGAACCAGCGATCTTGCGAGATAACGACTGCGCAACCCGGAAAGTTCAGCAGTGCCT
>JAICPY010000184.1 GCA_025929585.1 Steroidobacter sp. | reverse complement strand
GAGCTTCCGGTTTTCAGCACCGCGCGTCATCGCAAGCATAGGCCCGCACTTCGAGGCGCAAGCGCTCGGTTGAGAACCAGCGCAGCCTAAGGAAACACTAATGGATATCGCAGTCGAGAAAGCCCAACGCCCGCCGCTCGCTCCGGTTCGTCCGCATATCGGAGAGATCCTCGTCTCTTCGGGAGTCTTGAAAGAATCGGACGTCGAGAAGATCCTCACGGTGCAACGTAAGCGCGGACTGCATTTTGGCGAAGCCGCCGTGGCGCTTCGAATCGTCTCCGAGCGCGACTTGCGACGCGCGCTCGCCGCGCAATTCGATTATCCGTTTGTAGCACCCGGCGAGTCTGCGCTCTCTCCAACGCTCATCGCAGCCTACGAACCCTTCTCCAAATATACGGAGCAGCTACGCACGCTGCGAAGCCAGTTACTAATGCGGTGGTTCGGCTCTCACGGCACCGCGTTGTCCATCGTGGCGCCTCACAGCGGCGATGGATGCAGCACGCTGGCTGCGAATCTCGCGCTCGTCTTCGCGCAACTGGGTGAACGCACGTTGCTCATCGACACCAACATGCGCAATCCGGCGCAGTACGGCTTGTTTGGACTGGATGCTCACGAAGGTCTCGCCGAGGTGCTCAACGGCCGCATCACGGTCGATGAGTCGCTGCATCGCATCGCTCATTTCGAGAATCTCTATGTGCTGCCAGCGGGAGCACCGCCGCCGAACCCTCAAGAGCTCTTGAGTCGGCTCTCGTTTACGGAATTGCTCGAAGAATTGTCGGCGCGGTTCGATGTGATGTTGCTGGACACGCCACCTCTGCTGGACTTCGCCGATGCGCAGATCGTCTCCGCGCGCACGGGCGCCTGTTTGCTCGGGACGCGCCGCCATAGCACAACGTTCTCGGATATCGGCCGAGTGAAATCGATCCTCACTCCGAATATCACGACGATCCTCGGTGCAGTGATCAGTGGCTGACGAACTCAAGCATCGCGGCACGAGCGGGGTCGTTCTTGCCGTTATCAGCACACCGCTCCTAGGGGCGAGTCTGCTCGCGAAGTTCGGCTTTCCGCCGCTTGCGGCCGAGGGCTTCGGCATCGCTGTGCCGCTGATATTCGCGATGTTGGCGGTGGCAGCGCTCCAGGATCGGATACGGGTCGACCCGAAACGATTTGGCTTTTACTGCGTGATGATCTCGGTTCTGTCGCTCCCGCAATTACTGCGCGCGGGGCTGTATTCGGAAACCTCGCTGTTGATTCTGGCGGCACTGCATTTCCCATACGTGCTCGTGGTGCGAGACGGGCATGAGTACACCGATAAGCTGCTCAGAATCTTTCTGGGGATCGCCACGCTGCTCGCATGTCTTGCGATCGCTCAGTACTTCCTGCAGAGCATCATCAGCCCCGCGATCCTGTTTCCGATCGACAACTTCGTGCCGATGGCCTTCGTCGTTCAAGGCTTCAACGCCCAGGGCGTCATTCATTACGGTTCCGACATTCTGCGCGCCACCGGGGTGTTCATGCTCGAGCCGTCGTTCCTCACGCAGTTCCTCGCCGTCGCCATCATTGCGGAGTCCGTGACATCCCCGCGTTTGCTTCGTTTGGCTCTCTTCGCAGCCGGCATCGTGGTTGCGCATGCGGGTACGGGACTATTGATCCTCGCGATCTGCTTGCCACTCGTGGTGATACTGCACCGTCGCTGGGATCTGCTCTTGTACGTGACGGTTTGTGTCGTCGCACTGGTCGCGCTCGGCGACCTGTTGAATCTGGAAACGATACTCAATCGAGCGAACGAGTTTTCCGACCCTAAATCGAGCGGATTCGCCCGTTTTGTCGGCGGATTTTACCTGTTCGATCAACTGCTATGGCCTGAGCCATCGCGCGCGTTGTTCGGCTACGGCGCCGGCGCCTTCATGCAATACACGCATCTGTTCCAACGTGAAGTCGCAGACATGCCATTGACGAAGATGGTGTTCGAGTTCGGTGTGGTCGGGGCGGCCGTCTACTTCGCTTTCCTCATGAGCTGCCTATTTTCTTCGCCCTTACCCCGGATCGTAAGTTTGAGCATCGCTCTGACCTTCTTGTTGAATGGCATGTACGTGCCATTCTCACACGGACTTGCATTGAGTCTTCTGGTGCTGACCTCGCTCCCTGCACACCTTCGCTCGAAGGCGCGGACCGCAGTTAGGCGCCAGAGGATCGAAACGGATGATGGATTGGAACTGAGACACGCATGACGATTGAAATGCTTCTTTGGATCGGCTGCTTCGTGAGCCTAGCGCTCGCCGTTCATCCCTTTGTTGGCTACCCGCTTTCGCTCTTGATGTTCAAGAGAAAGGCTGTGGGCTCCAGCCGCACGAGCAGAGAGCCTCTCACGTTCACAATCTGCATGTGCGCGTACAACGAAGAGAACGTGATCGATCGCAAGGCTCGCAATCTGCTGGCACTGAAGGCACGTGAACCCGGCTTGGAAGTCCTGGTCTATGTCGATGCCGCCAGCGACGCCACGGCGCAGAAGCTTCGAGCCTACGCAAGCGACATCGATGTTCACCTCGCAAGCGAACGTCGTGGCAAAACGCATGGAATGAACTTGCTCTCCGATCGAGCACGCGGTTCGATACTCGTGTTCACCGATGCGAACGTCTTACTCGACCTGGACTGCATCGAGAACCTTCGCCGCGCATTTTCCGATCCCGAGATCGGCTGTGTCTGCGGCAATCTCATCTACACGAATGGCGATAGCTCCATCACCGCCTCTACCGGTTCGCTCTATTGGCGCCTCGAGGAACGCATCAAGCTGCTCGAACAGCGAACTGGATCGGTGATGGGCGCTGACGGCTCATTGTTTGCGATCCGAAGCACGCTACATCGATCGCCGCCCGATCACATCATCGACGATATGTATGTGTCCTTCATGGTGTTGATCCAGGGATACCGGGTCGTTCAGTCGACGGATGTGCGCGCGTACGAAGAATCGGCCAGTAACTCCTCGGAGGAGTTTCATCGCAAGTCGCGCATCGCCTGCCAGGCGTTCAACGTGCATCGGCTCATCTGGCCGCACATTCGGCGGCTCGATGCGGTAACGGTCTACAAGTATGTGTCTCACAAGCTGCTGCGCTGGTTGAGCATCTACTTCTTGGCGGCTGCAACGGTCCTCGGACTGAGTGCACTATTCGCCGGCGGCTACGTGGGCATTGCAACGGTCTTGGTCGCGCTCGGCTCGGGACTCGGTGTACTTGGCTTGCGAGGCACGATCAAACCTCTGTCGCAGATCATGGATGTCCTCGCAAGTCTGGCCGGCGCCGGCCTAGGCGTTTGGAAATCTCTGCGCGGGGAGTCGTATCAGACGTGGACGCCGGTCGCGTCGGTGCGCAGGGCGGCAGAATGATGCTCGCAAGCTCTACACCGATGCATGCAGGCTCGCGAGCGAGCAGCTCATCCGCGACCTGTTTGTGGATTGGGCGCTACGTGCCGTATCCGATCAATGAAGGCATGAAGCTGTATTCGGCGAAACTCGTCGAATCCGTCGCACGTTCGGGGATTTTCGTGCGTGCGCTCGGCTTCGGCGATCTTGGTCATGCACCCGCGATCAAGGGCGTGCAATGGATCGCCGTTCCAGGTGAGCGGGGCCGCGACCTGAGTGGGATCGTCAACCGTCTGCCGTTAGCCGCCGCGGTCGATGCAACACCCGAATACAAGGATCTCTTAGACAGGCAACTTCGTGAACATTGGGACGTCATCGTATTCGATAGTTACGCATCGGGCTGGGCGCTAGATCGCTGCCGACGATATCGAACAGCACAGAACACTCAGGCGCTGCTGGTGCATGTCTCTCACAATCATGAGACTGCGGTGTGGCGCTCGATGGCGCAGCATTCCAATGCTTCCCCTGTGCACCGCTGGCTCATGCGGCGTAATGCAATCAAGGTCGCGCAACTCGAGCGCGATCTGGCCACCAACGTGGATCTCGTGACGACGATTACAGACGAGGACGCCAATGCGCTG
Source organism: Steroidobacter sp. (assembly GCA_025929585.1). Classification (GTDB taxonomy): domain Bacteria; phylum Pseudomonadota; class Gammaproteobacteria; order Steroidobacterales; family Steroidobacteraceae; genus Steroidobacter. The sequence continues at coordinate 3,050 of JAICPY010000184.1, read as the reverse complement.
AGCACGACATCGAATGCCGCTCCCACACTGACACTGATGCCCGGCTATGACGGTCCAATCGCCGCGCCAAGAATGATTGCGCATCGCACGCCGCGACGCGTCGTCATCGTTGGATCGTTCAACTGGGTCGTGAAGCGTGAGAATCTCACGCGTTTCGTGCAGCACGCGGATCCCATCTTCGCTCGCCATGACATTGAGCTGCTCGTCGCGGGAGAAATGCCGGAGGAATTGCGCACCTCCTTGGAAGCGAAGTGCCGTGCCAGCACATTCCGCGGATTCGTGAGCGATCTAGCGCCCCTGCTCGCCGAGTCGCGCATCGCGATCGTGCCAGAGCTCATCGGCGGCGGATTCAAATTGAAGTTTCTGGATTACTTCTTCGGCCGCGTCCCAGTCGCGACAGTGAGCGCCGCCGCTGCCGGCATTCCTGCGGCACTTCGCGAGCAGCTATTGATGGGAGAGGACATCGCGGCACTGACGCAAACCATCGTCGATCACATCGACGATCTCGATGCGCTGAACCGCAGACAAGCGACTGTCTTCGAACAGGCCGCCACGCTATTCCGCTGGGAAGACCGTGGCGCGCAATTGCACAGCGAGCTCGATGCACTGCGAGCGAAGCGCTGGGACACTGAAGATCATCGTCTTCTCGGGAGTTGATATGTTTGGGTATGTTTCGATCGCACAGTTGTCCGCGGAGATCCGCACTCAGCTCTATCGCGTGCCGAAGGACGTCGATCTGATCGTCGGTGTGCCACGCAGCGGCATGATTCCGGCGTATCTCATCGGGCTCTATCTAAACCGAGCTGTCAGCGACCTCGATACCTTTGTAGCGAACGGGCACGCAGGTCATGGCACCACACGAAAGGTGGGGAACGCGCTCAACGCTCTGCACGAGTCGAAGCACCTCTTGCTAGTGGATGACAGCATGGCCACGGGGGCTTCGATGCAAAGCGCGTTGCGACGAATCCATGCCACGCCATTTCACGGCCGCATCTCGACCTGCGCTGCGATCGTCATGCCCTCCCAGCACGCGACGGTCGATGTTACTTTCTTGACTGTACCGCAACCCCGGCTGTTCGAATGGAATGCCTTCCATCATGCATTTGTGCAGGACGCATGCTTCGATATGGATGGCGTGCTCTGTGTGGATCCGGAAGAGTGCGACAACGACGATGGCGAGCGCTACCGCGAGTTTCTGCGAACAGCTCGTCCGCTGTTCGCCCCAACGCATCGCATCGGTCACATCGTCTCCGCTCGTTTGGAGAAATATCGAGATTTGACCGAAAGTTGGCTGCGCGAGAACGGAATCGAGTACGGAACGTTGCACCTAGTCGATTTGCCGAACAAGGAAGAACGCATTCGCCAGCGGGCACATTGCGCGCACAAGATCCGCGTCTATAAGGAAAGCGGCGCGCCGTTGTTCTACGAGAGCGATCCGGGTCAGGCGCGCGAGATCGCGCGCGGCTCGGGAAAACCGGTGCTGTGCGTCGGTGACATGACGATGGTCTTTCCCGACGGCTTGCAGCTCAAAGCCGCTGCCAAGACGGCGTGGTGGCGATTACGTGCCCCGCTCGGCCGTGCGAAGGGCTGGATGCGACAGCAATTGCGCCAGCGCCCCGCATATCGTGCCGCCAACACTCCATGAGCCAGAGTCACTCGAGCTCATCCCTGCGCTGCTCAAGGTTTGCGGCGCCAGACGCGAATGTAGTCGATGACGTAGTCCCACTGCGTCTCATCGGCTTTCATCTCGCGCATGTCGACACCTTTGAGGCTCATGCCGATCGCGTTAGTGACGAGGATGTGAGCGGGAACGACACGCCATTCGTAGTACGTCTGCTTGATGGGTTTGCCATCGAGCAGCCAGATCGGCTTGTCCTTCTGCCAATCGAGTGCGAAGACGTGAAAGTCTTCGGAGAAATCGTGCCCAGGCACATATTCGCCCTTTTTGAACAGGGACCAGATCTCCCGCGGCGGTCCGTAGCGCTCTGGTTTGCCATGCGTCTGCACGTAGCCCGTCATGACCCGCGTCTGCTCGCGGCCTTGCCAGTTGAAGAATTCGAAGATGTCGATCTCAGGCGGCCAGGGCAACTCGGAGAATTTACCGTCGGGATATTGCACGCCCGGATTGAGCCAGAACGACGGCCAAGCGCCGACACCGCGCGGCAACTTCGCACGCATCTCGATATACATGCCGTCGGTGACCGGGAGCTTTGCACGCAACAAACCCGACTCGATGCCCCGCGGACGCAAACCGCCATCCTTTGGAATGCGACCTCTGAGCGTGAGCGTGCAGTCATCGAAGACGTGCAAGGAACGCGGATCGCCGTCTGGATAGTCTCGATGATAGGACCAGTACGTCTTCAATCCATCGAGCTTCCCGTTCTCGTAGATGTAGCGATAGAAGAATTCCCGGTCGAGCGCGGCTCGATCGGCGATCGTCGCGTCCGATCGATTGCTGCCGAAGGTCCAATTTTTGACGATCTCGAAGCTTCCGCTTTGTCCGACCGGATTCGGCGCATCGGAGCTTGGCGCACTCTGCAAAGCGCCGCAAACGGACAGCGCCGCGATCACGATCACATTCACTATGGCCTCCTGCATTGATCGGCCCGTCGATACTCATATGAGAGCGCGCGCATCGCAATAGGAAAACTCATGCAAAAGGAAATCATCATCACGGGAGGCGATGCGCACTTCTATCCGTTCTTGATTGCGGCGATCGAGTCATTGCGATCTCACGCAGAAACCGCCTCGCGCGATCTTGGTGTCATCGATCAGGGTTTAAACCACGAACAGCGCACTCAGCTAGCGGTATTGGGCTGCAAAATAGTTCAGCCCGAGTGGACGCTGCCGGTACCGGCGGAAGCGCGTCAGTTGCGCAACATCGGATTGGTCGCGCGCACGGCGTTGCGCGATTACTTTCCTGGATACGAAATCTATCTGTGGTTCGATGCCGATGCGTGGATGCAAACGCCGGAGTTCGCTGCAGCCTATATCGAGGGCGCGCGCGCGACCGGCGCCGCAGTCGCCAAGGAAAATGGGCCCGGGTACCG
>JAICPY010000187.1 GCA_025929585.1 Steroidobacter sp. | reverse complement strand
CTATTTGTTGACTACGCTAAGAGTAATCAGATGCTAACAGTACTTGTATTACTGACGCGCGACGCACAACCCGAATTTGTTAATCCGCCCACACTTCGCGGGTGACAAGAATTGGCAGGTCGAGAGGTAGGTCACAGGAAAGGTGCAGTCTGAAGTCTGCAGTCCGCAGTCCGAGCGCGTGCGCGAAGAGACGGATGCACACCTCGCTGCTTGTGCCCCTGTTCTGGCTACGGACTGTGGACTACGGACTGCAGACTCTCACTCCTGCCCGACTGCCCACAAATACGTCGCGGCATACGAACGAAAGGGTCGCCATGCTTCGGCGATTCGAGAAAGCTCCGCTGGTGTGTTTACGTTCGCAGCGCGAATCAGCCCGAGATCGCTTGCAGGTAAGGCGTCCGGCTCGCGGCCGAGACGAATAGCCAGGTAAGCGCGAGTCCACGGACCGAAGCCAGGCAAGCTCTTGAGCACGGAATCGACTTCACTCCAGGGCAATTCGAACTTCACCTCTTGCTCCAATACTCCACGCGCCAATGCACGAATGAACTCGACTCGCTTGTTAGGCATGCCGATGCTCGTGAGATCCGCGGCTAATACGCAAGATGGAGTAATGGCACCACAACGTTCGACCCATCTGCGCATGAGCGTGCCAGCAGCGGCCACAGTAACCTGCTGGCCAAGAATGGTGCGCACACAAAGCTCAAAGGGATTCCATGCGCCGAGCGGCCGCATTCCTGGCACCTTCGCGATGCGACGCTCGAACAGCGGCAAACCAGCCAGATGCATTTGGATCGGATCGAACTGGAATTGGACATCGAACAAGTTTGCAATCCGCGCCGCAGTCGCCGACTCCTCAGCGGGCCTGACTCCCTTGGCCAGCAACGACCCATTCTCTTCATCGAAGCTCACTTCGATCGGCCTTGAGCCGGTCTCGCGAACGTAGCGATCGTGCTCGACGCGCTCGATCCCGGGTATGAGGCGAAACGACAAATACTCGAGCAATGCCTTCCACGGAAAAGGGGCACGCACGGGAATCCGCAGAATCGAACGCTCCTCAGTCATGCCTTGAACAACCTTTCAAGCTCAAGCTTTGGAGGCGCCATCGCTCGTGACGCCGCCGATCAAGACCATGCGCATGGCCTCCTCCACGGACAGCGCGGTTTCTTGCAGATCGGATTTATGCAGGTACAAAGTGTAACCGCCGATCTGATAACTCATCGGGAAGTACACAGCGACCAAATCATCCGTGTGTGGACCGAGCAATTTGGTACTGGGCTCCTCCTCGGTCACGAATCCGATCATTTGCGCGCCTTGGAAACGCCACAGTACGACCCGCTTCAGATCGCGTGCCTTCCCGCCTGCAGGCAAGAAACGCGTGAAGTCCTTCACGGCGCCGAAGATCGTCTTCACGATTGGGATGCGAGCGAGCAGCGACTCCCCGAAACGCCAAAATCTTCGCACGATGTATGCATCGACGAGCACGCCTACCAGTAATACGAGCAAGCAGGCAACCAATAGTCCTAGACCTGGCCAGTACCGATCTTCGGGCAATAGCGCTCGCAGCGGACCGCTTGCAATGGCTTCGGCAGTTTTCGCGAGCCAATAAACGAAGAAGATCGTAAGCGCGACCGGCAGCAATGCCGCCAAGCCTTTCAAGAATGTATTACGCAACCGACGCATCTTGTCTCCGCAATGTTGTGAACGAGAGGATCAAGTCACGATGCCGCTTAGTTAAGCGGCATGTTGTCGACCGTTGACGGTTTTGGCAGCAAGAGGGCGTTCGATCTGGCCGTCAACTGTCAACAGTCAACCGTCAACGCCTGGCTTAAGTGCCGTTACGCTTAAGCGCAGTGCCGACAGTATGGCTGGCGCTGCGAAAGAAGAATACCGATGAGCCGCCTCGAATGCTTACACTGTCGCCTTTCCGAGCAGCCCATATCGGCATGTCGATACCGCCTCTTCGAGCTCTTCTGATGATTGCGCTGCCGAGCGCGTTTTTCTTGTCCTCGCCCGCGCTCGGCCGCGACGATGCGCTGCCTCCCGCGGTCGTACGGGCAATGCAGAGCGTCGGCGTACCGGAACGCGACGTGAGTATTTATGTTCGCGATGCACACACGAATGAGATCACGGTTGCTCATCGCGCAGATATCGCGCGCAGCCCTGCCTCGACGATCAAAGTGCTTACGACGTTCGCCGCGCTCGACATGCTGGGCCCGGGCTATCGCTGGATAACGCGGGCGTATGCGAATGGCACCCTGTCCAACGGAGTGTTGCGGGGGGATCTAGTTCTAGTCGGGGGCGGAGATCCCTACATGACGAGCGAGCGCTGGTGGAGCTTCGTTCAAGGGCTGCGTGAGCAAGGCATCGCCAAGATCACCGGCGACGTCGTTCTGGATAACTCGCATTTCGTCACCATCGGCGCGAATCGCGCGGATTTCGATGCACAGCCCTTCCGCAGCTACAACGTGTTACCCGATGCGCTGATGGTGAATTTCCAAACCTCGCATTTCACTTTGCTGCCGATCGACCAGCGCGAGCGGCCTTTGATCGTGGTGAATCCACTGCCAGCAAATTTGATCATCGACAATCGCGTTCGCACGACCCAAGGCAAGTGCCAACAGGACATTTCCTTCGAAATGCCGGAACCCACGGAGCCCAACCGCTTGCTAGTTACCGGGACGCTCGCGGCGAGCTGCGGCTCGTACTCCATACATCGAGCGATCATGACCGCGCCCGACTACGCTTATGGAACCTTTCGAACGCTATGGACTCAATCCGGCGGTGTGATCGACGGGGTTGGACGACTCGGGGCTTTGCCAAAAGATGCACGGCTGGTTTACGCCTACGAATCCTTGGCGCTGCCGGAAGTGATTCGTCTGGTGAACAAGTATTCGAACAACCTGATGGCCAGACATTTGTTGTTGACATTGGGTGCCGAGCGGTTCGGTCCACCGGCAACTGTTGAAGGCGGTCGCGGCGCGATCGAAAGTTGGCTTACGAGCAAAGGGATTCGGATAGAAGGCCTTGTTCTCGAAAACGGCTCTGGCCTCTCGCGCGCGGAGCGCGTTACCGCGCGTGCGCTGGGTGAGATGTTGGATGTCGCGTGGCACAGCCCATTCATGCCCGAGTTCGCTGCATCCCTGCCGCTCTCGGCAACCGATGGGACACTGCGTAAACGCTTCAACGCTCCTGCAATGCAAGGGCGCATCCGATTGAAGACCGGCCGCATTGACGATGTGAGTGCGCTCGCTGGATTCGTGAACGCAGCTTCAGGCAAGACCTTTGTTGTCGTCATCATCATCAATCATCTCGGCGCTCATCGAAACAGTGGTGAGCTCGTGCAATCCGAGCTCGTGCGCTGGGTATTCGGACAATAGTACGTGTGTTATTTCACGGTGCGCATCTTCCTGTCGCACTAGCACCACATTGCCGATAACTGATCGCTGTAGCTTTTACCCGAGCAGTTGTCTAACGCGGAAGATTGAGGAACCGGCGCTTGCCTGGGGCGTTTTCAACGCAAGTGATTCGTGCGTCGATTGAGCAACACGTAGGACGCAGACGAGGCCGGTTTTTTCTCACGAGGAGATTTGTTTATGAAGAGTGGAATCGCCGCGGCAGTGTTACTCGCGTTGAGCGCTGGCAGCGCGCACGCGCAATCGCCCGAAAACGATGAAGGTTTGTATTTGGGCCTAGGATACGGCGCGTTCGATGTGCAAATCGATGACATCGATCAAACCGAGGATGCAATCGACCGCATCAACGATGACGACAACGCTTGGAAGGTTTTCGTGGGTTGGCGTTTGAATCCTTATTTCGCATTCGAGCTGAACTATGTGGATTTCGGTAACCCGAGTGATGAAATCTCCAGCTCTGGAACGAGCGGCGATTACGAAATCGGGCTCAGCGGATTCCAACCCGCCGTGTATGGAACTTTCCCGCTCGGTCCGGTGGAACTATTCGGAAAGCTCGGCTACTACTTCTATGACGTGGACCTGACCATCGACATCGACGACCTCACCGATGACGTGTTCACATCCGATACGAGCGAGGAAGCTTGGTCATATGGTTTCGGCCTCGGCGTGACGTTCTTCGAACGTCTGCACGCGAAACTCGAATACGAGAAGATCGACTTGGACGCGATCGATGACTTCGACGCGATTTGGTTGAGCGGTGCCTGGCGCTTTTAAGTGGCGCTTTTAAGAGCACGCCTGAGCAAACCAAAGGGCGTCAGCGATCTCGCTGACGCCCTTGTCTTACGCGAGCATCGAAGCGTCGTTGATGCGGACTGCCATGCGATGCGCGCCCCAGCGGCCCGCAGTGCCTTGAAAGACACCGGGAATCTGCGCTCCACACGCAAGGCATTCGCCCTTCGACCCCAATTTCCACTCTCCTAGCTCGTACCAATCGCGCTCGATGACGCGCGCACCGCAGCCTTGGCAGTAGGTACTCGAGCCCGCGGTGTCATGCACATTTCCTGTGTAGACGAACTTGAGACCATTCTTTAGTGCGATGTTACGCGCCCGCGTCAGCGTCGCCGCCGGTGTGCGTGCCTTGTCGAGCATCTTCCAGTCCGGATGAAAGGCAGTGAAATGCAGCGGAATATCCGTTCCCAGCTTGGCGGCAATCCATTGCGTCATTTCATCGAGCTCCGCGTCCGAGTCGTTTTCATCTGGAATCAACAAGGTGGTGATCTCGAACCATACGTTGGTTTCATGGCGTAGGTACTCGAGCGTTTCTAAAACGGCACCGAGCTCGGCGCCGCAAATCTTGCGATAAAAACGCTCGGTAAACCCCTTCAGATCGACGTTCGCAGCGTCGATATGCCGATAGAACTCGGCGCGCGGCGCAGGACACATGTAGCCAGCGGTCACGGCGACGCTCTTGATCCCCTCTTCGCGGCACGCATCCGCCGCATCCATCGCATACTCCATGAACACAACCGGATCGTTGTAGGTAAATGCAATGCTGGAACAACCGAGCTGCTTCGCGGTATTTGCTAGAGCCTTCGGCGAGGCGGCATCCGCTAGCGTATCCATCTCGCGAGATTTGCTCATGTCCCAGTTTTGACAGAACTTGCAGGCGAGATTGCAGCCCGCAGTCCCAAATGAAAGTACTGAGGTGCCCGGTAAGAAATGATTCAAGGGTTTCTTCTCGATCGGATCGACGCAAAAACCGCTCGAGCGACCGTAGGTGAAAAGTTTCACCTCTCCGGCTTCTGCACCGCGCACGAAACACAGACCGCGCTGCCCTTCGTGAAGTTTGCAGGCACGCGGACACACATCGCACTGGATGCGCCCGTCCGCGAGCAAGTGCCAATAGCGAGTGGGCCATTGCTGAGTAGTATTAGGCATACGCTTGAAGCTGCGGTATCGAAATGGCTGTGAGAGGGATTACGCGTTTCGCGCCCCGTTGATCAATCTTCGAGAGCACACCATATGAGGGGCTCGTAATGCACCGAAGTTCGAGTCGGAGTCATGACTAGATGAGTACGAAGTATTCGAACGCAAGTATTAGAGCTCCTGCGGTAGCGGGCTTTTTTTACCCGCAGGATCCCGCGGAGCTGCGCGAGTGCGTGTCGGAGCTTTTGGGCGCAGTGTCGGTAAACGCCTCGCTGCATGCTCCGAAGGCATTCATCGTCCCGCACGCGGGCTACGTTTACTCGGGCAGCACGGCAGCAAGCGTGTACGCAACGGCAGCGCAGCACAAAGCGACTCTTCGACGTGTCGTCTTGCTTGGTCCGAGCCATCGCGTCTATCTCGAGGGTACCGCGGTACCCGAATCGGCAGCCTTTGCCACTCCGCTCGGCATCGTGCCGGTGGATGTCGAATTGAAGTCGCGACTTCGGGACCTACCCGGCGTACTCGAGTCGGATCGGCCGCATGCGCTGGAGCATAGTCTGGAGGTACAGCTACCGTTCCTACAACTTGCCATCGGGGAGTTCACGCTCCTGCCTCTCGTGCTGGGCCGCGCATCAGCGCAGGAGGTCGCTCGTATCTTGGACGCGGTGTGGGGTGATGCGGACACGTTGATTCTTGCGAGCAGCGACCTGAGTCACTATCACTCGTATCGGGAAGCTCGGCGTATCGACGCACAGACGAGCGCCGCAATCATGAATCGACGACCCACCTTGAGTGGAGAGCAGGCATGTGGTGCCGTCGCTATCAATGGTTTGCTGTACAGCGCGCGCTCGAAGCATCTCGACGTGCAGGAATTGGCGCGCTGCAATTCAGGCGACACCGCAGGCGATAAAGATCGCGTCGTTGGCTATGGAGCATACGCGTTATATGACGCTCACTGAGCTCGATGAGTTGGAGTTGCTTGCACTCGCCCGCGATTCGATCGCAGCAGGTTTAGAGCATCGAACACGCGCCCCGCTACCGCAGGGCCCGTTCTCACCCGCGCTCAGCGAGCACCGCTCGGTGTTCGTAACGCTGCGCATCGATGAGGAACTGCGTGGGTGCTGTGGATCGATCGAGCCGTCTCGACCCCTGTTCGAGGAAGTTTGGTGCAGTGCTGCGGCGGCCGCATTTGGCGATCCTCGCTTTCCCCCGCTCGGTGGAGTCGAGTGGCCTCGCACTCATCTCCATCTCTCTATCTTGGAGCCTCTGCAGCCGCTGTCCGCCGCAAGCGAGCAACAACTGCTCGATCAACTGCGGCCACGCATCGATGGCCTGGTGCTGGAACTTGGGTCTGCTCGCGTGACCTTCTTGCCTTCAGTTTGGGAACAGCTACCCGACAAGATTGCATTCTTGCGTCATCTCAAAGCGAAAGCTGGGTGGCACCCAGATTTCTGGTCGCCTCAGATGAAAGCGTGGCGTTATGGGGCGTACGGGATTGGGGACGAGGGAATGAGGGAATGAGGGAATGAGGGAATGAGGGAATGAGG
>JAICPY010000061.1 GCA_025929585.1 Steroidobacter sp. | reverse complement strand
CTTAGGCGGTGTCGAAAGCCTCATCGCGCATCCCGCGACCATGACACATGCAGCAATGGATGCAGAAGCACGACGTCGCGCCGGAATTTCAGATACACTCCTGCGCGTGTCGGTAGGGATCGAGGCGAAAGAAGATTTGATCGGCGACGTATCAGCGGCGCTGGATCGGGCTGTCGAGTGTCGCGATACATAAGAATGATCTCGCGAAGCACGCCAGGCTCGTAAAGAAAGATGACGGTGGAGCCACTGAGATGAGGACGGAAGATAGGTAAAGAGTTGAGCTAGGCCGGAAACAGCTGTCTGAGCTCTGATCCAAACGTTGCCCTTCTTTTCTTTCTTTGCGAGCTTGGCGATAGTCTTCTTGGATCCGATTGACAAGTTTGATCAGATCGGACGAAACGAGTAGACAAAAAAATAGGCCGACCCAGAGGGTCGGCCTCGATGTGGCAACTTAGAACTGGGGTCGCGGCGATGACGGCGAGGCCGACACCGACCTTGGGGACTAACCCGACACGAGTCCTGTTTCCACCAAAGACACCTCGACCGTAGTGGTCGAGACATGGAGATTTGCCCGAAGGCTGAAGCGGCGGGGGAGATCGATCCCGTCGCGGAGAAGATCATAACCGGTCTCGCCCGGAATGTGGGCAAGAATCTTCGACCCGATTTTACGGCGGTTCCGAGTCTATAAAAATCAATGACTTACAGAATCATTGTAAAACCCTATTGACAACACAGTCACCGGCTTGCTTGGTCGTCACAGCCGCGCCACCAGCGGCAATATCGGCAGTAAAAACGCGTTTTGAAACGCACTCTGCAACTGCTTTTTCGATGGCTTCTGCTTCCTCGCTCAAGCCTAGCGAATGCTCGAGCAGCATCGCCGCGCTCAAGATCGTACCGTACGGATTTGCGATACCTTTTCCGGCGATGTCCGGTGCCGAACCATGTATCGGTTCGTAAACACCGAGAGTGGCTGCGCCCAATGAAGCGGAAGGCAGCATGCCTAACGAGCCGGCAAGCATCGAAGCTTCATCAGTCAAAATGTCGCCAAACATATTTTCAGTCAGCATCACATCGAAGCTCGACGGTTTTCGAATGAGATGCATCGCTGCTGCGTCTACGAGCATGTGCTCGAGCTTCACGTCCGGAAACTCGGAGCTCAACACCTGTTCGACAGTGCTGCGCCACAGTCGCGATGTCTCGAGCACGTTTGCTTTGTCTATCGAGACTATGGACCTGCGGCGTCCTTGCGCGAGCTTGCCCGCCACGCGTGTCACCCGTTGAATCTCGTTGACCGTGTACGTGCACAAATCGCTCGCGCTATCTTCGGTCCGATGCTTCTCGCCGAAATAGATCCCGCCGGTTAGCTCTCGAACGACGACGATGTCGGTGCCGCGCAAAATGTCTGCTTTGATCGGCGAAGCATCCAACAGCGCGGGATGAAGACTGACGGGACGCAGATTCGCAAACAGGTTTAGCGCCTTGCGCAGCGCGAGCAAGCCTTGCTCGGGCCGCACCGTTGCATTCGGGTCCGACCACTTCGGACCGCCGACGGCGCCAAGTAAGACCGCGTCTGCCGTGCCGCATGCGGAAATCGTCTGCGAGGGCAGGGCAGATCCAGTCGCATCGATCGCGGCGCCGCCGATCAGATGTGACTCGAACGCAAACTCGTGGCCATAGCGCGTTGCAATCGCCTCTAGCACGCGAACGGCTTCCGCCGTCACTTCAGGCCCGATGCCATCACCGCCTAGTACGACGATCCTCGCCTTCTTGCGAGCACTCATGCGTGAGCCTGTTCGTAGCTGGTAATTGCCGCGTCTTTCTGAAGCAAGAATCCAAGCTCATCGATTCCATTGAGCAAGCAATAACGCGCGAATCGTTCGACGGTGAACTTGATCGAGGCGCCCGTCGGAAGTTGCACCGTGCCCGCTTCCAAATCGATGCGTACGCTCGCTCCAGGGTTCTGCAACAGCCACTGATGCGACTGTTCGTCCACGACAATGGGCAGCAATCCGTTCTTGAGTGAGTTGTTACGGAAGATGTCTGCGATCTCAGTGCTGATTACCGCTTTGAAACCGAAATCCAGGAGCGCCCAAGGTGCGTGTTCGCGCGAGGAGCCACAGCCGAAGTTGCGACCTGCCACCAGGATGGAGCAGCCGCGAGCTTCAGGTTTGTTCAAGATGAAATCGGGCTTTGGTGCACCCGAAGCCTCGTAACGCCAATCCGCGAAAGCTCGTTGCCCGAGGCCCTCCTTAGTGGTCGTCGTGAGGAAGCGAGCCGGAATGATCTGATCGGTATCGATGTTCGTAAACGGCAGGACCACCGTGCGAGACTCGAACGAGCGAATAGGTTCCATAGTTTATGAGTGGACCACAGATTTCATTTCGGTAAGGAAGGCGCGCGGATCAGTAACCTTGCCGGTGATCGCCGCCGCGGCTGCGGTTGCCGGACTTGCCAGCAGCGTGCGCGAGCCTGCGCCCTGGCGGCCTTCGAAGTTTCGATTACTGGTGCTCACGGCGTATTCGCCTTTCGCGACGATGTCGCCATTCATGCCGATGCACATCGAGCAGCCCGACTCGCGCCATTCAGCACCGGCATCGGTGAAGATCTTCGCAAGACCGTTGGCTTCCGCTTCGCGCTTGACTTGCTGGGAGCCGGGCACCACCAAAGCTCTAACACCGCGAGCCACTTTACGACCTTTGAGCACGCGAGCGGCGAGCTCCAGATCGGAAAGACGAGCATTCGTGCAACTGCCGATAAAGACGACCTGGATCGGTTTGCCCTCGAGCCGCTCTCCGCCGCTCAAGCCCATATAAGCAAGCGACTTGGCGTGCACAGCATCGTTAGCCGGATTCGGAACGGTGCCGGTGATCGGAACCACCATTCCGGGATGCGTGCCATAGGTAATCATCGGTTCGAGCGTGTCGGCGTCGAATTCGACGACGCGATCGAACTTCGCGCCCGCATCGGTACGCAATGATCTCCATCGTTCGACGGCGAGATTCCACTGCGCACCTTGAGGCGCGAAACGGCGGCCCTTGAGATAACGATAAGTGGTTTCATCGGGTGCGATCATTCCTGCGCGCGCACCGGCTTCGATCGACATGTTACAAACCGTCATCCGCTCGTCCATCGACAACGCCTCGATTGCGCTTCCGCGGTATTCGATGACGTGGCCGGTGCCACCAGAGACGCCGATTTTGCCAATGATCGCAAGGATCAAATCCTTCGCCGTCACACCGTCCTGCAATCGCCCCTGGACTTCGATTCCAAAGGTTTTCGGACGGCGCTGAAGCAGGCATTGCGTCGCGAGTACCTGACCGACTTCCGTCGTTCCGATGCCGAAGGCGAGCGCGCCGAAAGCGCCATGCGTTGCGGTGTGACTGTCACCGCAAACAATGGTTTTGCCGGGCTGAGTTGCACCGAGCTCAGGACCGATGACATGCACGATGCCGCGTTGCTCGTTGCCAAGGCCGAGTAGCTCCACGCCGAATTCGCGGCAGTTCTTCTCGAGCTCTTTGACTTGCTTTGCCGCCGACTCGACTTTGATCGGTACACGCCCGAACACCTCGTCTGGATCGGTGGGTGTGGAGTGATCCATGGTTGCAAGCGTGCGATCGGTCCGGCGTACTTTCAGGCCCTGGGCACGCAGCAATGAGAAGGCTTGCGGCGAAGTAACTTCGTGGACCAAATGCAGGTCGATGTAGAGCACGGCAGGCGTGTCTACCGTCTCCGGTACGACTTCGTGCTGCTCCCAAACCTTCTCGAATAATGTTTTTGCGTTCATCGCTTCAGTGTGTGCGTTCGGCCATCAGTTACAGAATGCCAACACCGCTACAGTTTATTTTGACGATTGATCAACACGGCATCGTGTCCGGAGATGGCTGGCAATCCAGCCATTGAAGTCGAGTAGTGCGTTAGCCGACCGCTGCCGCGCCTGCTGTGGAATGAACGTCACATCGTTCGAGCCAGCCCCATTTGTCAGGCGTTTTGCCGCTGAACAAGCCGAAGAACGCGGACTGCAAGGCTTCGGTGATCGGACCACGTCGCCCAGCGCCGATCGTAATGCGATCGACCGAGCGCACCGGTGTGATTTCCGCGGCGGTGCCCGTCAAGAAGATCTCATCCGCGAGATAGAGGAACTCGCGCGGAATCGCTTGCTCCCGCACCTCGAATCCGTGCTCGCGAGCCAAGGTCACAACGGTATCCCGCGTAATTCCCTGAAGGATCGAATTGGCCAACGCCGGGGTATAAATCACGCCGTCGCGAATCAGGAAGAGATTCTCACCTGCACCCTCGCTCACGTTTCCATCCACACCTAAGCCGATGCCTTCCGCGAATCCCAGGCGTTTGGCTTCCATGCTGATGAGCTGGCTGGATAGATAATTCCCCGCGGCCTTCCCCATGGCAGGAATCGTGTTTGGTGCAAGTCGTTGCCACGAGGATACGCACACATCGATGCCGTTCTCCAAACCTTCGGCACCCAGATACGCACCCCACTCGAATGCGGCGACGACAGTCTCCATAGGCGGTGCAATCTTCGGCGCCACACCGATTTCACCGTAGCCGCGGAATGCGAACGGGCGCAGATACGCGCCTTTATCTAAGCCGTTGGAGACGATGACCTCTTTGCACGCCGCACTGATTTGCTCCGGCGTATACGGAATCTCCATCCGATAAATTTTCGCCGAGTCGAACAAACGACGCGTGTGATCTCGCAATCGAAAGATGACCGGACCCTGAGCAGTCGCATACGCGCGTTCGCCTTCGAACACAGTAGAGCCGTAGTGCAGGGCGTGCGCCAGTACGTGGGTGGTTGCCTTTTCCCACGGAACGAGCTTGCCGTTGTACCAAATGTGTTTCGCGGCGGTAATGGGCATAGATCAACGCTCCTGTAGGCGGGATCGGCTTTCCGTGATCAGATGGCAGAGATCACAGAGCGATCGACTGCGCGGCGCTCGACGCCCACTCGCTCGGCGGTGGCACGTGTGGACTCGATTCGATTGATGACTTCCAAATAGGCACGCGCGGCAGCTTCGATGATGTTCGTGCTGACACCCGAGCCACGATAGCTGCGTCCGTTGTGCTCGACGGTGAGCAAGGCCTCACCTTGAGCATCCTCCCCAACCGAAACACTGTGCACCTCGAATTTTCGAACCTGCACCGAGGTGCCAGTGGCTGCATCGATTGCCTTGACCACCGCGTCGACAGGACCTTCGGCAGTCATCTTTTGCTCGATGGTGCGTCCGTCAGTGTGTTTCAGTCGCAGCGTCACCGATGCGGCGGCGCCGATATCGGTATCGACAGCGAGATCGACCAATGACCATGGACCTTCGGCTCCCGATGCCGAGCGCATCACGAGCGCTTCGATGTCGCCGTCGAACAATTCCTTCTTTTTATCCGCTAACGCTTTGAATTCCTCGAACAGCCGATTGAGCTCCGCGTCTTCCACCTCGAAGCCGAGATCTTTGACGCGCTCTCGAAATGCATGCCTGCCGCTGTGTTTACCGAGCACGAGATTCGTGCGCGACAAGCCGACATCCTGCGGCCGCATGATCTCGTACGTGGAGTGATGCCGCAGCATGCCGTGCTGGTGAATGCCCGACTCGTGTGCGAATGCATTCTCCCCGATGACCGCTTTATTGCGCGGGATCGGCATTCCCGTGATCTGCGAAACCAAGCGACTGGTCGGATAGAGGCGAGTGGTGTTGATGCCTGTCGTTACACCGAAGAAGCTTTCGCGTGTTTTCAGCGCCATCGCGATTTCTTCAAGAGAGCAGTTACCGGCACGCTCGCCGATGCCATTGATCGTGCATTCGATCTGGCGTGCGCCTGCGCGCACTGCCGTAAGACTGTTGGCTACGGCCATGCCTAAATCGTCGTGGCAATGAACGGATAGGACTATCTTGTCGATGCCGCGAACGTTGCGCTTGAGGTACGCAAACACCTCTTGGAATTCTTGGGGAACTGTGTAGCCCACTGTGTCCGGAATATTTACGGTTGTCGCGCCAGCCTCGACAACGGCTTCGACGACTTGGGCCAGAAATTCGAGCTCGGTACGGGATGCATCCTCGGGCGAGAACTCGACGTCAGCGCATAGATCGCGTGCGATCTTCACGCCTTCCACGGCAGTGCGGATGATCTCATCCTTCGCCATGTTCAACTTGTACTGCCGATGAATCGCGCTGGTGGCGAGAAAGACATGAATGCGGGGACGAGGCCCATCACGCAAGGCCTTCCATGCCTGCTCGATGTCTTCGCGACTGCAACGGGCGAGGCCCGCAATGATCGGACCTTGCACTTCCTTCGCAATCAGATTGACGGACTCCCAATCGCCGCGCGAGGCGATTGGGAAACCCGCTTCGATCACGTCCACTCCTAACTCGGCCAGCGCCTTCGCCACTCGTAGCTTTTCTGGCTGGGCCATGCTGCAGCCCGGCGACTGTTCGCCATCGCGCAGGGTGGTATCGAAAATCAATACTCGGTTAGGGTCGTGAACCATGGTGTGCTCCGCATCGATGATGAGGCTTTGAGCAACCTCATCATCGTTTCGATCCTCAGGCGCGCGATTCCTCCAGCCAAGGCATCCGTTCACGCAGCTTCAAGCCGACCTTCTCGATCTTGTGCTTGAGATCCTTGTTCATGAGTTTCTGGTACTTCTTCCTGCCGCTCTTGTTCTCGGCGATCCATTGACGAGCAAACTTGCCGTCTTGGATTTCCTGCAGAACCTTCTTCATCTCACGCTTCGTGCTCTTGTTCACGATGCGAGGACCGCGGGTCAGATCGCCGTACTTCGCAGTTTCGCTGATGAACTGGTGCATCTTCGACAAGCCGCCTTCATGCAGCAAGTCGACGATCAACTTCAATTCGTGCAAGCACTCGTAGTAGGCCACTTCGGGCTGATAGCCGGCCTCGACCAGCGTCTCGAAACCCTTGACGACCAGCTCGGTGGCGCCGCCACACAGAACAACCTGTTCGCCGAACAGATCCGTCTCGGTTTCCTCAGCGAAGGTCGTCTTGATGACGCCGCCGCGCGTACCGCCGATACCGTGCGCGTAGGCGAGAGCATTGTCCTTCGCTTTGCGACTGACGTCTTGGAAGACGGCGAGCAAGCAAGGAACACCGCGGCCTTGCTGATACTGACGGCGCACCAGATCACCAGGGCCTTTCGGCGCGATCAGTACGACATCCAAATCCTTGCGCGGTTTGATTTGCTTGAAATGCACATTGAAGCCGTGCGCGAACAGGATCGTTGCGCCCTTGCCGATGTTACCGATCACTTCCTTGTATAGATCTTTCTGCGTCAGATCCGGTGTCAGGAACGCAACCAAAGCAGCGCCTTTGACAGCTTCGGCGGGTTCCGCGACCTCGAGACCATCCTTCTTCGCCTTCGCCCAGCTTGCGCCAGTCTTGCGCACGCCCACGACGACGTCAAAACCGCTGTCTTTTAGATTCAGCGCATGCGCGCGGCCCTGGCTGCCATAGCCAAGAATCGTGATGCGCGCGCCCTTTAGGGCTTTCTTGTTGACGTCCTTCTGCGAGTAAATCTGCATTTGCGCTCCTGAGCGTTCTACGTTTAAAAATGAAAGAACCCCGCCTCGGTCGTTGCCGGTGCGGGGTTCGTTTGCTTAAGTACTGGGCCCTGTTCCGACGTCAGACGTCGATCTTGCACTCCGGCCTCAACAGGTCCGATACGTGCGTGCGCACTGGGAACGCTTGAGTCTGCGTTGCGCCAGAGACGAGAGCGAACATGGTGCCGAGGAGCGAAAGAGCGTCTGGAAAATCAGGTGGATAGCATCATATTGGCGCAGAGCTTGTCAAGGGAGAGGCGGTAGGGTCTTGAACCGTAAGCTTGTAGATTCGGCGCGAAAGCGCAGCAATGCCAAGTTGCGCGAAAGGCGGTTTGCAGCGCATCGGTAGGCCAGTGAGTTCCGCTTCCGCTCCTGATGCACGCTCTGCTGTAAACTCCGATCACCGAAGAGTTGTTCTCTTTGGTACGCCATGACTTCGGACGACGCTTATGTTCGTGCCGTCTGTACCTAAGCCCACAACCCGCCGTCTACGACCTTTTCAAATGTTTCTACGCGAGGACCGTACTGGCTCCGTTCCCATCCATCTCGTCCACGAAGAGGATGTCGAATCATGGCGTGCAGCCCAACCCGAAAACACGAGGAACTGGCTCGCCACGAATAACTTCAAAGCCGAACGCCATCGGCTGCTGGTGATCCCGGACGCGAACGGCCGCGCCGGAGCGGTCGTTTTGGGCCTCGGTAGACGAACGCTTCGAGACGAGCCTTACTTCTGGCACGCGGCGGCGCTGCCCGACCGCTTGCCCGATGGCGACTATCGTTTGATCGAGGCTTTGTCGCCGCCCGCCGCGACTCAATTCGCATCTGGCTGGGCCTACGGTCAGTACAAATTCGAGCGCTATCGCCGCACCGGCAATTCTCGCTCGCTTACCCTGCGCCTGCCGCAATCCGTCGATGCTGCCGAGATCGAGAGGCTGCGGCTTGCAACGAATCTCGCTCGCGACTTGGTGAATACTCCAGCGAACGACATGTCCCCGGAAGCGCTCGGCCAAGCTGCGCTCGATCTGGGTCGCCGCTACGGCTGCCGGCAACGCGTCGTGATTGGCGATGACTTACTTGCACAGCGTTTTCCCGCCATTCATGCGGTCGGCAGAGCAGCGGCGATCGCGCCCCGACTGATCGATTTGGAATGGGGTCATTCTTCGCATCCGAAGGTGACGCTCGTAGGCAAAGGTGTTTGCTTCGATACCGGCGGCTTGGACATCAAGCCAGGTGCATCGATGTTGCTGATGAAGAAAGACATGGGCGGAGCCGCTGTCACACTCGCGCTGGCTCAACTGATCATGGACGCAAAGTTGCCAGTACGATTGCGCGTGATCATCCCCGCGGTGGAAAACGCGATCTCGGCGAATGCTTATCGACCCGGCGATGTCATCGGCACACGTAAAGGATTGAGCGTGGAAGTGGGCAACACCGATGCGGAGGGACGCTTGATCCTGTGCGATGCGCTTGCACTTGCAGACGAAGACAAACCCGAACTGCTCATCGATATGGCGACGCTGACGGGCGCGGCAAGGGTTGCTCTCGGTCCGGAATTGCCGGCCCTATTCTGTAATGATGATGCGCTCGCCGCCGACTTGACGCGCACTGCTTTGAGCGAATCGGATCCAATGTGGCGGCTACCGCTCTGGGCCGGTTACGACGATGAGTTGTCGAGCAAAATCGCGGATCTGAACAATGTTTCGAGCTCCGGATTTTCCGGCGCGATCTTCGGCGCACTGTTTCTCAAACGCTTCGTGAGCGAAGCGCAACATTGGTTGCACTTGGATCTGTATGCGTGGAATGGCAAAGAGCGTCCCGGTCGGCCGGTCGGCGCGGAACCGCATTGCGTGCGCGCACTGTATGTGTATATGAAACAACGCTACACCGCTTAACGCGCGCAGCATGTCTGCCACATCTTCCGCCGATGGCGAACCGACCGATCTGGCGGGCAAGCATCTCGCACTGCTGATCGGCATCAACTTGATCTGGGGTGCGAATCTGATCGCCTCCAAAATCGGTGTTGGATATTTTCCGCCGATTTTCTTTACCGCGCTGCGCTTCCTCTCCCTGGTCTTATTTCTGATCCCGGTTCTCAAGCTGCATCGGGGACAGATGAAGAATCTGATTGCCGGGACTGCGCTGATGGGGCCCGTGGCGTTTGCCTTTCTGTTCGTTGGCTTGCAGAAAGCCGAAGACGCTTCCACCGTCGCGATCGCAACTCAGCTCGGCGTGCCATTCTCGACGCTGTTCTCTGTCTGGCTGCTCGGCGAGACGATTCGCTGGAAACGCCGTCTCGGTATTGCACTGGCATTCGGCGGGATCGTCATCATCGGATTCGATCCACGCGTTATCGACTACTGGGAAGGGTTGGCGCTGGTCGTCATTTCATGCGTGTTCAGTTCTTTGGGTCTGATCTTCATCAAACGCCTGCGGGACGTTCAACCGCTCGAACTGCAAATATGGACCGCGGTCATCGGTGCGCCGATCTTGTTGCTCGTAAGCTTTACTTTAGAAGGCGGACAGCTCGAAGCGGTTCGCAACGCGAGCTGGGAGGGTTGGAGTGCCCTTGCCTTCACGGTGCTGTTATCCAGCCTGATCGCACACACCGGGTGGTATTACTTGATCAGCCGCTATCCCGTGACCAGCCTGTCGCCGATCACGCTGCTCTCACCTTTATTCGGCATCTTCTTCGGCGTCACGCTCCTGAACGATCACCTCACGACCCGAATGCTCATCGGCGGCGCAATCACCTTGCTTGGAGTTTTTATCGTCGTCTTGCGAGAGAAAAGGATTGTGGATACGGGAACGTAGGAAGGCCTAACGGCAGCGGGTCGTGATTAGCGGGTCGCGGGTAGCAAGAGAAAGCGGAAACGATAGCGAAGCCTGTCCGACGACCCGCCAATCACGAATCACGAGTCACGGTTCTTTTTTCCATGAACGTCGCAACCTCCTTCTCATCCACTGTCCTGAACTCACCAGGCTGAATTCCTTCCAGCGTCCATGGTCCCACCGACCAGCGAACGAGGCGCAGCGTTGGATGACCGACCGCCGCGGTCATGCGGCGCACTTGTCGGTTTCTGCCTTCGCGGATGCCGAGGCGAACCCACGACGTTGGGATTGCTTGGCGAAACCGAATCGGGGGATCGCGAGGCCAAAGATTTGTGGGCTCGTCGATTCTTTCTGCCCTCGCCGGCAGTGTGCGCCCGTCGTTCAAGTCGATTCCGCTTCGTAAGTCAGTCAGCACATCTTCGCCAATCTCACCTTCAACCTGAGACCAATACACTTTTTCCACTTTCCACTTTGGATCTGCCAAGCGCGCTTGCAATGCTCCTTCGTCGGTCAAGAGAAGCAATCCTTCGCTGTCGTAATCGAGACGGCCCGCCGCACGCATGCCAGGGGCGCGAATAAAGTTCGCGAGGCTCTTCTTTCCGTCCGTGCTCGTAAACTGACTTAAGACCTGGAAAGGTTTGTTGAAGAGAAGCAGCGGCATGAAGGAATAGTTGGGGGTTGACGGTTGACAGTTGACGGCCAGAAAAAACGAAGCCGCAGCGCGTAGCGCATATCTCTACTGCCAACCGTCAAGTGTCAAGCGTCGACCAGCGCGCACGCGGCAGGCTGCTAAACTTCGCTGATGACAATCCCAGCACGGCGCATGAAGCTTCTCCAAGGTCCGCCAGCGGGATCGCCGCTTGCAAGCGATAACTTGTGGCCTTCCGATGGTGTCGTATTTGATCGTACGTGTACGGATTGTGCGCGCTTGGCGGCGTTTCTGGAGAAGGGGAGAACGGAGCACCCGGAGTATTATTGTGCCCCGGTCGCGCCTTTCGGTGATCCGAACGCGCAGTTGCTCGTGATCGGGCTTGCGCCGGGATTTCATGGTGCGAATGCGAGCGGTAGACCGTTTACTGGCGATCACGCAGGACTTCTTTTGTATCGAACGCTGCATCGGTTCGGCTTTTCGAATCAGCCCGAGTCCACGCATCGCCACGATGGATTACGACTTCTGAACTGCCGAATCACCAATTCCGTCAAATGCGTTCCGCCCGAGAACAAACCTACTCCCGTGGAGATCCGAACCTGCAATCGCTATCTCGCCGCTGAGCTCAGCGCACAAGTCACGCCGCGAATTCTGCTCACACTAGGCACGATCGCCCATAACGCGACGCTGCGCGCTTTGGCACTAAAGCCCTCCGACTACCGTTTCGCCCACGCCGCCGAACACATTCTGCCGAACGGATTGCACTTGATCGACTCGTATCATTGCAGCCGCTACAACACGCAAACCGGACGACTCACGGAGGAAATGTTTGGGAAGGTGTTCGCTCGCGCGGCGGAGCTGCTGAAGAGAGGGGGTAATGACTAGGGGGTAGGGGATAGTAAGAGACAGCCCTTGCGACTTGCTCGTTCACACGTCGCCCCAAGATCCTTCTGACAGTTCTTCTGAATTCTTACTATCCCCTACCCCCTGATCATTACCCCCTAGAGCATGTCCTTCGATCCCAAACCCTTCCTAGCTAACGTCAGCCAGCGGCCTGGCGTGTATCGCATGCTCGGCGTGCAAGGGGAGGTGTTGTACGTCGGGAAAGCGCGAAACTTGAAGAATCGGCTGACGAGTTACTTCGTCGGCAAGGCGCAGGCTGCAAAAACCATGGCAATGGTTTCGCAGATCGAGAACGTCGAAGTGACGGTGACGGCGTCCGAAACCGAAGCGCTGTTGCTCGAATACAATCTCATCAAACGTCATCGGCCGCGTTTCAATGTCACGCTGCGGGACGACAAGAGCTTTCCTTATCTATACATCTCGACCCACCAGGAATATCCACGGATCAGCTTCTACCGTGGCAGCCGCAAGCTGCCGGGCCGTTTTTTCGGCCCTTATCCGAACGCGCGCGCGACGCGCGAAACCCTGCTCTTGCTGCAGAAATTGTTCTTGCTACGTCCCTGCAGCGATAGCTTCTTCTCGAACCGTTCGCGGCCCTGCCTGCAACACCAAATCAAGCGCTGCTCCGGTCCTTGTGTTCGATTGATCTCCCCGGAGGACTACGGCCAAGACGTGGCTGATGCGATCAAGGTGCTGGAAGGCAGAGGAGCGGAGCTCATCGATGATCTCGCCGCGCGTATGGACACTGCCTCGCAGCAGCTCGAGTTCGAACGCGCCGCGCGACTGCGCGATCAGATCAACGGCATCAAAGCCATTCACTCGACACAGTCGGTGACTCGCAATGCCACTGAAGACATCGATGCGGTTGCACTCGTCTCTCATGGCAGCGATCACTGTGTTTCGATCGTCTTCGTGCGTGGCGGCCGCAATCTTGGCAGCAGCAACTTCTTCCCACGGCCTGGCATTGCAGAAGCCGGCGAACTGCTCAGTGGGTTCCTGGCTCAATACTATTTGGGTCGCGACGCACCGAGCGAAATTCTCATCACCGAGCCGATCGAAGATGCGGACCTCCTCGAAGCCACGCTGACGCAGAAAATGGAACGCACGGTGCGCATCCGCTCAGGCGTACGCGGCGTGCGTGCGCGTTGGCTGGAGATGGCGCGGACCAACGCAGAACTCGGTATGAAGATGCGGCGCGCGACCGAAGCGACCAGCGCCGAGCAGTTGCAAGCGCTCGCCGATACGTTCGCGCTTCCGAACGCTCCTCAAAGGATCGAATGTTTCGATGTGAGTCATACCATGGGCGAGCGTACGGTCGCCTCGTGCGTCGTCTTTGGACCTGAAGGTGCGCTCAAGAGCGATTATCGCCGCTTCAACATCGAAGGCCTTGCGCCGGGCGATGATTACGGTGCTCTGCGCCAAGCCCTATCGCGTCGTTATGCACGGATCAAACGCGGCGAAGCTCCGATGCCGGATCTCTTGTTGATCGATGGCGGTCCAGGACAGCTTGCGGAAGCGGTGAAGGTGCTGCAGGAATTGGAGATCCAAGAGGTACGCGTTGCCGGTGTCGCCAAAGGAGCGGATCGAAGGCCTGGCCAGGAACGGCTGTTCTTGCCCGAGCAGCCGATGCCTGTTTTGTTGCCTCCAGATTCTCCAGCGCTATTGTTGATCCAGCGCATTCGAGACGAAGCGCATCGATTCGCAATCACCGGCCACCGCGCACGCCGAGCCAAGGCGCGCACACAATCGATTTTGGAGACCGTGCCCGGTTTAGGTCCGCGTCGTCGTCGCGAATTGCTCAAACAGTTCGGTGGCCTGCAAGGGGTTGCTCGAGCCGGGGTGGAGGATTTAGCGAAGGTTCATGGTATCAGCCGCAAGTTGGCGCAAAGCATTTACGACACACTGCACGTGTCGGGCTGAAACTCACTACAATCGCCAGGTGAGCTTTCCCATTGCCAATGTTTTGACCATCGCGCGGATCCTCATGATCCCGCTTGTCGTCGTCCTGTTCTATTTGCCGTACAGCTGGTCCGATGCCACCGCGGCGATTGTCTTCATCGCGGCGGCATTAACGGATTCGCTCGACGGCTACTTGGCCCGCAAACTCGGCCAAATCTCGGCGCTCGGCGCGTTCCTCGATCCGGTGGCCGACAAGTTGATGGTCGCGACCGCGCTGATTTTGCTCGTCAGCTACGACCCGCCGATGTTGGAATTCTTTGTTTTCGACCCCCACGTGCTGATCACGCTGACTGCGGCGGTGATCGTCGGACGTGAAATCACCATATCGGCCTTGAGGGAATGGATGGCAGAAATGGGCGCTCGCGGCAAAGTCGCGGTGTCCTGGATTGGCAAATGGAAAACAGGCTTCCAGATGACCGGCTTGTCCATGATGCTGTTCCGGAGCGACGTCTGGATTCTTCCCGCATTCGAGGTCGGCCTGTACTGCCTGGTCGCCGCCGCCGCGCTGACACTGTGGTCGATGGTGATGTACCTGAAGGCGGCATGGCCGGAATTGACCAGGGAAGAAAGGACCACTGGGCAGAAGGGCTAGGAACGGGGTGCTTACTCTCTAAAGCAACCCAAACCCGCTTCTTCTTCCTTGACAGTATTTTGTCCGCCCCTAGAATATCGCCCCTCTCGACGGAGCGGTCCTATTGCTCCTGAAGCGACATGCGGGAATAGCTCAGTTGGTAGAGCGCAACCTTGCCAAGGTTGAGGTCGCGAGTTCGAGCCTCGTTTCCCGCTCCAGATCCAGCGAACCCCGGGCACGTTCCCGGGGTTTGTGCTTCTGAAGACTGGATCATGTGTCGTTTCGACGACCCGCCTAAGGCTAGGTGGCAGAGTGGTCATGCAGCGGCCTGCAAAGCCGTCTACGCCGGTTCGATTCCGACCCTAGCCTCCAGACAAAATGAAGCTTAAATCGGGCAGAATGAAGCCCGGCCGGGAAACTGGTCGCGATGGGATGCAGATCTGCAACCACCTCGAGGCGAGATCGATGGCCACCTCCACCTCACGCGTTCTACTTTTCGCAGCCTGCGCTGTTGCGGCTTGCGCCTGCACGACGATCAAGCTGAACCACGACGACAACACGAACACCATCACGCACAAGGCCGGAGCCGATGTGGGTCAGACGCTTGCGACGAGGGCGTGCCGCAAGGCGGGTGAACGCAGTGCGGTCATTATTTCTAGCGTGAACAAGGATCCGAGTTCGCCACCCGGAACGGGAAGGCAAGTGACCACATTTCGGTGTACGTCAAGCGACGTTCCAACGTTGAAACCCGATCAATCCTCTTCCCAAACTCCAAATTAGCGCGGGGCTGATGGGCTTACGCTAAGGCGTTGACAGTTGACAGTTGACGGCCAGACAAAGACCTCTTACTGCCAACCGTCAACATCCCGCATAACTAAGCGGCACTGGCCTTTAGGCCCGCGGCTGCTAACTCGTGCCGCCATTCGCGTCTGTCTTGCCCGCATTCCACAAGATCGCTACGCCGATAACAGCCGAGGCGATCGACGCGCCGAAGATCGCCACCTTGGCAGCAGCGAAGTCTTCAGGAATGAGGAACGCTTCGCTCGCAATGAACAGTGACATCGTGAAACCGATGCCGGCCAATGCGCCCGCACCAGCCAACTGACGCCACGAATATTCCGGCGGCTTGACGGCCCATCCCAGCTTTACTGCGGCGAACGATGCGAGTGTGATTCCGATCGGTTTGCCGAGCAGCAAACCGACGGCAATGGCCAGCATCAATTGCGAATGACCATGGAGCGCGGCGGACGACACTGTGACGCCCGCATTTGCAAGGGCAAACAGCGGAAGCACCAGATAACTCGATCGAGGGGCAGCACGGCGTAACAAGCGATCGGCCGGAGATTCGAGCCGATCGTGAATCGCATCGAGCGCGTGTAATGCAGGTGTCGAGGGCCCGTGCCGCAAGACTTCTTCGCTGTGGCGAGACTCAGCAACGAAGATTGCATTCGCCTGAGCGGTCAATGCATTGAGGTTCGGCGGCGGCAACGTCGGGATGAAGAGCGCAAGAATCACGCCCGCGAACGTTGCGTGTACTCCCCCGGACAACACGCAAAACCAGAGCAACACGCCCAGAAAAAGGTAGGGCGGCAATCGATACACATGCGAGCGATTCAAGAGTGCGAGCACGCCGGTCACTGCGGCCGCGGCGCCGAGCCAACCCAAATGCAGTTTCGCGGAGTAGAAAATCGCGACTACGACGATCGCCCCGATGTCGTCGACGATCGCCGCCGCGGTCAGAAATATTCTGAGCTCGATTGGAACGCGTCGCCCCATCATGGCGATCAAGGCAATCGCGAACGCAGTATCGGTCGACATGACGACGCCCCAGCCGTGTGCCCAGGGTCCATTCGGAATCAGAACTCTATAGAGCAGGGCAGGCAGAAGGAGACCGCCGATTGCAGCCGCGATCGGCAGCGCGGCGGTTTGACGGCTCGCAAGGTGTCCGACGGTGAACTCACGTTTGATTTCGAGGCCGACCACCAGGAAAAAGATCGTAAGCAATCCATCGTTCACCCAGTGTCGCAGCGACATCTTGAAATCAGAGCCGCCGGCGGTAACGCCCCAATACGTATCCCAAAGCGCCTCGAAGTGCGTCGCCCAGCCGGAATTGCTGAGGATGACCGCGAGAAGCGATGCGAGCAGCAAGAGAATGCCGGCAGAAGGAGCCCAGCGCGCGAACTCCAATGCAGCGGTGCGAACGCGATGACCCAGCGAACCTTCAATCGCGTCCTTCAGGGACACGCCGTCCCAAGCTCCCTCGTAGCGATGTCCATTGATGAAGAACGTGGGTGTTACGAACACACCGCTCGCGGTGGCGCTCCGCCAGTCACTATCTAGTCTCCTGAGAGAACGTTGGGTGGCTTCCTCGCTCGTATCATCGATACCGACTTGGCGCGCGATCGCAGCGAGCTTTTCCTCGGTAATCTCCTCACCGCACTCCATCAACTTGACGTGCGCCTGCCAAAATTGCTCCGGCGTTGCTGCGCGCTCGACGAGCTCGGCTGCCTTGCGCGCTAAGTCGCGTCCTGGAATGGGACGGTGGCGAAATACGTAACGAAGTCGATCGCCGAACTCCGTGCGAATCTCGCCAATGCGATCATTCGCGGCCTGGCAGAAGCGGCAGGAATAGCTACCGTATTCGACTAGCGTAATAGGCGCATCGGATGGACCCAGGACATGGTCGTAATTTTCGTCGACCGCGCGATCCAGGCGTGTGTTCATTTGATGCATAGACTAACCGAACCTGGCTGAGCAGTGGCGAGCGGGAATAAATTGGAGTCGCTACGGTTGCCTGCGAGCCTCCGATCTTTTTTTCGTAAACGGATAGGCACCGCGGTGCGCGCCGGCTTTCGGCGGTATGGCCAAGGATAGAAGGATGGTCGCCAGCAGAATTGCGGCTGTCGCCGCGAGCGACCAGACGACGGGGATCTTGTAGACATCGATCAGCAACATCTTCGCGCCGATCACGAACAGCACGAGCGCCAGTCCATAGGAAAGTAGATGGAAGCGCTCGCGCATGCCGGCCAATAAGAAATACATGGCTCGCAGCCCCAAGATTGCGAACACGTTCGAGGTCAACACGATGAACGTGTCGGTTGTAATCGCGAAAATGGCCGGGATGGAATCGACTGCGAAGATAATGTCCACGATGCCGATCAAGACGACGACGACGGCGAGGGGAGTAGCAACGCGCGTGCCATCGACACGGG
Source organism: Steroidobacter sp. (assembly GCA_025929585.1). GTDB lineage: Bacteria > Pseudomonadota > Gammaproteobacteria > Steroidobacterales > Steroidobacteraceae > Steroidobacter. Next base: position 7,713 of record JAICPY010000061.1, on the reverse strand, counting down.
TGGTCAGACGCTCGCCGTCGTAATCGGGAGCGACTTTCAGGCGACGTCGTATCCATTTGAGCGCGGGGTTGGATTCGAGATCCGGTTCTTGACCCGCGGCCCACCACATCTTGATTGCCGTGAAGATCAGAAACGCGCCGAACACATAGAGTATCCAATGGAATCGATGAATCGCCCAGGCGCCAAGAACGATCATGACGACGCGCAATAACAGCGCGCCGAGAATGCCGATCATCAGCACGCGCTTCTGAAATTCTGCGGGAACGGAGAAGTACGTGAATAACATCAAAAACACGAAGATGTTGTCGACCGCGAGCGCCTTCTCGATGAGATAACCCGTCACGAACTCCAATGCTTTGTCGTTTGCGGCGGCCCGCAACGAGGCTTCCTCATTCGTGCCGCCCAGATACCACCAGAGCCAGAAGAGAAAGAGAAAGCTGACGGCGACCCAGATCAGCGACCAGATAGTGGCTTCGCGAAGCGTCACTCGGTGAGCACCTTGCTTGTTCATGGCAAGGAAGTCGACCAACAACGCAAGAACGACAAAGGCCGCAAACAGCGACCACATCAACGGATTACCCGAGGACATCAATTTTCCTTGGACAGCGGTGGCGTATCGATAGAACGCGCGAAGCGCACTTCCCCCGCGTTCAACGCCCATCGCGGTCTTGCCGTTCGCTTGAGTTGTGCGAATTGCAGTGCCGAGCTGCGATCACATTGCGCGATCGAAGCCGTGTTGACGACACTGCAGGAGTTTTTTGGCTCCGGCTACTCCCCGGTGAGAGGCCGTGCGATTAGATCAGCTGTGGATTGCACGCGTCAACGTGCGGCATGCAATAGGGACAGCGGGTCGTGAATAGCGGGTCGCGGGTAGTAAGAACGCAGACCGCCACACCAATCGCGCGACTGGTCCGCGACCGCCTTCTTCACTAACCCCTAACGGCTAACCGCCAACCGCTTCTCTCTTGACTGGTGCCCGGGACCGGAGTCGAACCGGTACGGAGTTGCCTCCGAGGGATTTTCGTACCACTACAGCTTTCACTGCTGAGCCCAGCGAATCGAACTGTGCTCATTTGTGGTCTGGACTTTCCCTTCGCCGTATCGCGAGGTGTGGCATACCTCGCAAGTTAGGCGGGGGCCGTCAAGTCTCTACACTTTCCTTCGGAGTTTCGCGTCGGAAGGCTGCGGTAAGCGGATCGTTGCCGATCTAACCGCTAACCGCTAACCGCTAACCGCTTCTCTCTTCCGGCTTAGCTCGGGATTGCAGTCGCCGTCGCGATCCTGTTCCCCCGAATTTGACCCCATTCACGCCGGTCGTTTCCGAACCGGGTGCTCAATAGATAAGTCCCTTGCGTCTACCAATTTCGCCACCCGGGCAGCGGGTGAACCGCGATTGTAAGCCACTGTGCGCCAACATGCTCGGCTGCGGTGTCATCGAGCGTTGTGGCGCGGGCAAAGCTCGAATGTGCGGTCTGTTACACTGGCGCGCCTCTTCATCCAGTGCCAAGCGAAAAACACATCGACACTGCGAACGTTCGGAATGTCTCACCAGGCACCTGCTTCCATTGCACCGCCGCCGCTCGAAGTTTGCGCAGTCCAGCTATGGCGCGGCGAGCGTCATCTGCTTCGCGGCGTGAACCTTTCCTTGCGCGATGGCGAGCTACTGCAAATCGTAGGTCCGAATGGAGTCGGCAAGACGAGCCTACTGCGCTGTATCGCCGGGCTTCTGCCGCTAGAGTCCGGCGAGGTCAAGTGGACGGGACGCGCAATCGGTGAGTGTCGCGAAGAATTTCAACGTCAGCTTTCTTATCTCGGCCACTCGAATGCTCTGAAGCACGAGCTCACAGCGCGCGAGAATTTGCGGTACTCGGTCGGATTGCATCGCCACGCGTCTGACCGCGAGCTCAATGAGGCGCTCGAGAACGTGCAGATTCCCGCCTGCGCCGATCTTCCGGCGCGCTCGATGTCGGCGGGTCAGAAGCGCAGATTGGCGATCGCACGAATCCTGTTATGCGATACACGGCTGTGGGTTCTGGATGAACCCATCACGAATCTGGATGCAGCGGGAATCGCGCTGTTTGAAAACATCATGACCATGCACCTAAATCGCGGCGGCATGGTACTCACGGCTGCCCATCAATTGTTATTGCAGGGTGAGCCGAATGTTCGAACGTTGGAGTTGCGTTGATGAGTGCGCCAGGTCTGCTCGCGCTCACCAAGCTGGTCGTGGCTCGCGACTTGCGGCTCGCGGTCCGACACTGGGATCAAGTCGCTCAGCCGCTGATCTTCTTCTTGATCGTCACCACTCTGTTTCCGCTCGCAATCAGTCCGGCGCTGGACGATCTGCGCAAGATTGCACCCGGGATCGTTTGGGTTGCCGCGATGCTGGCTTCGCTTCTTGCCTTGGACTCGTTATTTCGTCCCGATGTGGAGGACGGCACGATGGAGCAGTGGACCTTGTCGGGACAACCTCTGTCGGTCATGTTGTTTGCCAAGACCATGACGCACTGGCTCCTGTCTGGACTGCCTCTGGTCATCATTTCACCAGTGGTCGGAACCGCGCTCGGGCTGCCTTCGTCGGTGTGGGCAGTGCTTGCCTTGTCGCTGGCGCTTGGGACCGGCAGCTTGAGCCTTCTGGGCGCGGTCGGTGCCGCATTAACCGTTGCGGTGCGTCGCGGCAGCGTTTTGCTCGCGTTGCTGGTGCTGCCCTTGGAAATGCCGGTGCTGATTTTCGGCGCGCGCGCCGTGGACCTCGCGATGCAGGGCGAGAGCGTGCTCGGTCCGCTAAACTTACTCGCCGCGATGTTGCTGCTGTTCGCGAGCTTAGGTCCGATCGCCATGGCAGCCGCTATGCGAATTAGTGTGGAGGGGTAGGAATGAAGGCGATAGGGGATAGGGGATCGGCGATAGGCAAGATTTCCGGACTGACGAGCATTGTCCTACCGCTCAGATCGTTCGACATTGGCCACGGTCTTTTCACGTTGCGAGCGCGCTAGTTCTTCATCTTCACCATCCCCGATCGCCTATCCGCTATCGCCTTCACCTCTACTATGTGGCTCTGGTTTCACAAGCTCAGCTCCCCGCCGTACGCGTATCGAACGGCGGGCAATTTGCGGCCGTGGTTTTTCTGGCCCGCCATCATCATGATGGCCGTTGCGGCTTATGGTGGATTGGTGCTTGCGCCGCCGGATTATCAGCAGAAGGACGCGTTCCGCATCTTGTACGTTCATGTGCCAAGCGCCTCGCTGTCGTTGATGGTGTACGTCGCGATGGCTGTCGCCGCTGCCGTGGGTCTGATCTGGCGAATCAAGCTTGCGCACGCAGTCGCCGCGGCCTGTGCGCCGGTCGGCGCTTGGTTCACGGTCCTGACATTGGCGACGGGATCGATCTATGGAAGACCGATGTGGGGGACGTGGTGGGAATGGGATCCGCGGCTGACATCGGAACTCATCCTGCTGTTTCTATATCTAGGGTATATGGCGTTGCGCGCTTCTTTCGACGACACGCAGCGCGCCGATCGAGCGAGCGCCATCCTGGCTGTCGTCGGTGTCGTGAACGTGCCGATCGTGAAGTATTCCGTCGTGTGGTGGAACAGCCTGCACCAAGGACCGAGCATCTCAAAGCTCAGCGCGCCTTCCATCGATTCTTCAATGCTTTGGCCGCTATTGCTCATGATGCTGGGATTTGTGCTCTACTTCGCCGCCGTGCTCTGCGACCGGATCCGAAGCGAGATTCTCAAACGCGAGCGCAATGCGAGTTGGCTATCTGAAACTCTCGTAGGATCATAGAGTTGCAAGAATTTCTTAATATGGATGGATACGGGCCGTACGTGTGGTCCTGCTTCGGACTGACGTTCGCTGTGCTCATCTATAACGCGTGGTCGGCGCGCCGGCAGTGGCGCGAGGAAATAGTGAAGGCCAAACGCCGCACCGTAGTTTCGGAAGGCTCTGCGTCATGACTCCTCGACGTCGCCGTATGGTACTCGTCGGACTCATCGTGCTTGGTGTGGCCGGTGCGGTTACGTTGGCGTTAACCGCCTTCCAGGAGAACCTTCTTTATTACTACACGCCCAGCGATGTCACCGCAGGCAAAGCCCCTAGCGATCGGGTATTTCGCGTCGGCGGCATGGTGACCGAAGGCAGCTTTCAACGCGCACCGGGAAGCCTCGAGGCGCGTTTCGTGCTAACCGACTATGCGCAGAACGTCACGGTGAGCTACACCGGCGTGCTACCGGATTTGTTCCGCGAAGGGCAGGGCATCATTGCGCGCGGCAAGCTCGGGCAGGAAGGTATGTTCATCGCCGAGGAAGTACTCGCAAAGCACGATGAGAACTACATGCCCCCCGATGTCGCCGACACACTTCGCAAAGGGAAGGACAAACGCGTGACGACACCGATTCCTACGGCGACTGTCGAACAAGATGCCGAATAACTTCGGCACGAGACGAGTTCGATGAGGCATTTCGAGCACTGAATTCATGATCACCGAGCTAGGACATTTCGCGCTCATCTTGGCGTTCTGCTTGACGCTTCCTCAAGCATTCTTCGGACTCGCTGGCGCCGCCTATCGAAAGCCGCATTGGATGGCTGTGACGCATCGTGCTGCAGCCGGCCAATTCGTTTTTGCCGGTGTCGCGTTTGCCTGTCTGTCCTATTCGTTCTATGTGAACGACTTTTCGGTTTTGTACGTCGCGCAAAATTCCAACTCGGCTTTGCCGACGTTCTACCGATTCTCCGCGGTCTGGGGAGCGCATGAAGGTTCATTGCTTCTATGGCTGTTCGTACAGGCCGCTTGGACGGTTTCGGTTGCGGCCTTTAGTCGCAACATGCCTCACGCAATGACCAGTCGCGTCCTCGGGGTGCTCGGGGTGATCAGTGCAGGATTCGCGCTCTTCATTCTCACAACGTCCAATCCGTTCGAGCGTCTGTGGCCCGCTGCCATGGATGGCCGAGATCTCAATCCGTTACTGCAGGATCCCGGGCTCGCGATCCATCCACCGATGTTGTACACCGGCTATGTCGGGTTCTCGGTGCCGTTCGCGTTTGCAGTCGCTGCAATGCTCGAAGGCAAATTGGATTCCATGTGGGCTCGTTGGGTTCGTCCGTGGGCAACGATCGCTTGGATGTTCCTCACGATCGGCATCTCGCTCGGCGGTTGGTGGGCGTATTACGAGCTCGGCTGGGGCGGCTGGTGGGCTTGGGATCCGGTCGAGAACGCGTCTTTCATGCCATGGCTGGTCGGCACAGCGCTCATTCACTCATTGGCCGTGACTGAGAAGCGCGGCTTGTTCAAGAGTTGGACACTGCTGTTGTCGATTTCGGCATTTTCGCTATCGCTGTTGGGAACGTTCCTGGTGCGATCAGGGATCATCGAGTCGGTGCACGCCTTCGCGAGCGATCCGAGCCGTGGCCTATTCATCCTCGTGTTCCTCGGGATTTGCATCGGTGCAGCCCTCACGCTGTACGCTTGGCGCGCGCCACTGTTCCGATCGCAAGCTGGGTTCGCTCCGATCTCTCGTGAAAGCTTCTTGCTGTTCAACAACGTTCTGTTGGTGGCGGCAGCAGCCCTCATTTTGATCGGCACGCTCTATCCGCTATTTCTGGACGCGTTCGGCCTTGCGAAGATCTCCGTTGGGCCGCCGTACTTCGCCATCGCATTCCTGATTCCAATGCTGCCGTTGGTATTCTTGTTGGCGCCGGGGATGCACGCCTCATGGAAGAAAGCTTCGTTCGGCCGCATCAAGACAACATTAACGATGTTGCTCATCGTCGCTATCATCGCGGGCATCGCGATTCCAGTCGCCGTCTACGGCTGGCGCTCGATCATCAGCGCAGCGGGAATCGTGGCAGCGTTATGGGTTGCCTTCTCTGCCTTGATTGAGCCAGTAGGCCGTTTGCGTAAGGGCCAAAGTCTCTCAGCGGGTGTTCTCGGGATGAGCGTTGCGCATCTGGGTCTCGCAGTTTTCATCCTCGGTGCGACGACGGTTGAATCGTATAGTGAAGAAGCCGATTTGAGCTTGCGACCGGGTCAGAGTGCGGAGCACGCTGGATTCGTTTTCACGATGAATTCTCTGCGTGAAATCGACGGTCCCAATTATCGGGCGGTGGAGAGCGAGATCGTCATAACTCGAGACGGCGAGCAAGTTACGGTTCTACATCCGCAGAAGCGGGTCTATCGCGTTCAAACGATGCCGATGACGGAGGCGGGTATCGATTCATCGTGGAACCATGATTTGTTCATTGCGATGGGCGATCACCTAGGCAATGGCGCGTGGAGCGTCCGCCTGCAATACAAGCCAATGGTCCTGTTCATTTGGCTCGGCGCTTTCATCGCCGCAATGGGCGGTTTGATTTCGACCTTCGATCGCCGCTACCGTCAGCGCGTACACGCTGAGGTCAAGGTCGGTTCAGTCGCCGATGCCAAATCGGCTTGAGATCATCGGCATGCTGCGATATCTCATTCCGGCTGGCGTCTTCGCGATTCTGATCGGGTTCTTTTTTCTGGGGCTCGGCCGCGACAAGGAAACACTTCCCTCGCCGTTGATCGGCAAGCCTGCCCCGGCTTTCGAATTACCTAGCGTCGAAGATCCTACGCAGAAGATCAGCAGTCAGGACTTCGCCGGCCGCATGTACGTCATCAACGTATGGGGATCGTGGTGCGTCGGTTGCCGGCAGGAGCACGACGCCTTGATGCAAATAGCACAGCGAGGCGAGGTTCCCATCGTTGGATTGAATTGGAATGACGAGCTGGCGCTCGCCCAACGTTGGCTGCGTGAGCTCGGCAATCCGTATGTCGGCAACGCATTCGATGCGGAAGGTCGGGTCGCCATCGATTGGGGAGTGTACGGCGCTCCGGAGACCTTCCTCGTGGATGCGAACGGCGAGATTATTTTCAAACACGTGTCCCCTTTGACTATCGAAATTTGGGAACGCGATTTCGTTCCGCTGATTCGCGCTTCGAAAGGATCCGGCACGTGAAAATCGTCGTGGCACTGATGTTGTTGACGTTCGCGGTCTCACCAATCTTCGCCATCGATATCGAGCGCGCATTCGAAGATGACGCTCAGCAGGCACGCTATGAAAGGCTCTCCCGAGAATTGCGCTGCCTCGTGTGCCGTAGCGAAACGATTGCCGATTCGAACGCAACCCTTGCCTCTGATCTGCGTCGGCAACTTCGCGAATTGATGGCTGCAGGCAAGAGCGATGAACAGATCATGCAGTACATGACCGATCGATACGGCGACTACGTCCTGTACAAGCCCCCGCTGGCTGCGCGCACCTGGTTGCTATGGGCGGCACCGGTATTGTTCGTCCTCGGCGGCGGCATTGCCGCCGTCATCGTCATCCGGCGTAAATCGCACCTGCCGGAAGAAGACCCCGCCGATCCCGGCTTGGGTGCTTCGTGACAGCTTTCATCATCGCCAGCGCCGCTATGGTGGCGGCAGCCTTGCTGTGGCTCGTAGTACCTCTTTGGCAACGCCCGAGCGAGGAAAATCAGCAGCCAAATAAATCCGAACAGCGGGTTTCAACCATCGTTGTCGCAGTGCTCGTACCTTTACTCGCAGTGGCGATGTACGTACTGCTGAGTAACTGGAATTGGAGTGCCGCTGAACAGCAGATCGCGCAGAGTGAACAGATGGAGGATCTGCTCGAGCAGCTCCAGGAGCGAATGAAGGAAAATCCTCAGGATCTCAATGGCTGGCTACTCCTCGGG
>JAICPY010000261.1 GCA_025929585.1 Steroidobacter sp. | reverse complement strand
ATCTGACTACCCGCCAATCACGACTCACGAATCACTAGCAGAAGCGGGTCGCGGTTAGTAAGAGCAAAACCACCTCTCCCTTCCGACTACCCGCGAGTCACAAGTCACGTTCTTGTCCCGCGTTCGATTCCCTCCCCTGTTTACGGGGGAGGGTTAGGGAGGGGGCCTCTTGAGTGAGCAGCCGCTGGCTGCGAACTGACTCGACACATACCTCAACGGTGCTCAGTGTTGTCTGACATTGATGTCAACTTCAGAATGAACACTCCATCCATCACGCTCTAGCAGGAGTCCAAGCATGCACACAGGCAGGTGCCTTTGTGGTGCCGTACACTTTTCGGCATCGGACGTCGAGTCGCAGTACCACGCGTGTCATTGCGGGATGTGTCGGCGCTGGGGCGGAAGTCCGATGTTCGCGGTGCCCGCTGAGTCGGTCGCGTTTTCCGGCACAGAAAACCTGGCACGGTATAAGTCTTCGCAGTGGGCTGAACGCGGCTTCTGCAGACTGTGCGGATCTCATCTGTTCTACTATCTTGCGCCGGCCGAGCAATACTTCATGGCGGTCGGAACGTTCGACGATCCGACACCGTTTGCCTTGAGCAGAGAGATCTTCGTCGATCACAAGCCAGCCGACTACAGCTTTGCGGGAGATCTTGAACGTTGGACTGAGGCGCAGACGCTTGCGCACTTCAGCTCGAACGACGAGGACGGATAGGTACGCGCAACCGACAACAGGACTAGCCGATGTTGCTCGACGAATACATTCGCAAAGCCGATGAGCTGGGCGCGAGCGATCTGCATATCGAGTCCGCGACGCCGATGGTGGTACGCGTCCGCGGCGAGTTACGGACGCTGACAGAAGTCGCCTCTCCAGAAAGAGTCCTGAAGATCGCGAAGACGCTTCTGGCAGGTGATGCTTGGGCGCAGTTCGAGACGCGCGGCTCGGCGGACTTGTCCCTTGAAGTGTTGGGTACACGCTGTCGGGTAAATGCATTTCGTACTGTGCGTGGAATCGCAATCGCAGTTCGATTGCTTGCTGCATCGATCAACGATTTGCGTGCCTGCAACTTACATCCGGATTTGCGCCGATTTACGGACGCGCGGACCGGCCTGGTCGTGATCTCGGGACCGACCGGGTCGGGTAAATCGACGACACTCGCTGCGCTGGTCGAGCAAATCAATACGACCCGAGCGCTCAACGTAATCACGGTCGAAAGTCCGCTCGAGTATTTGTTTACGAATCGTCGTTCCTTCATCCGTCAGCGCGAAGTGCCGACTCACTCGCCGACCTACGAACAAGCCATCATCGATGCCTTGCGCGAGAATCCGGATGTACTCGTGATCGGCGAGATGCGCACACCTGAAGTCATGCGATTGACGTTGAATGCGGCCGAGACGGGACATCTTGTCATCGCAACCATGCACTCGGCCACTTGCGCCGAGGCGCTGAGTCGCCTGTGCATGTCTTTTCCCGCGGAGATTCAAGGCAGTATCCGAGCTCAAGTGGCTGACTGCCTCGTCGGTGTCGTATGTCAGCGGCTGGATTATTTGCCAGAGCTCGGCATTCGCGTTCCTCGCTGCGAAATTCTCGTCGGCAACTCTGCGGCGAAAGGCACGATTCGCGTCGGACAATTCAGCCAGATCGCGAACGTGATTCAGGCTGGCGGAGAAGACGGCATGTGGAGTTTCGACCGCTATCAACGATGGATGGCGCAAAAAACAGATTGGGTCGTGCAACCGCTCGAGAAGCCCGTTACTAGCCAACGCAACAACATCCCACCGCCTAGCGCAACCCGCAGCCCGAAAGTGTCAGAGCCGAATGTGATCTCGATCGACGAGGATCTCGACCTCGCGGAAATCGCGAGGAAGATCGACGAGCAGTGAGTGATGCGGCATGCGAGTTGTCGAGCGTGATCATCTCGCGTCAAAAGGTTCTTTGCGCTCGTTGATTAGGTTACGCAACCAGACCCTCACCCGCCGCTACCTCTTGCGACCTCTCCCTAGAGGGAGAGGCGAAGCAAAAGAGAAGAGGAAGCAAAAGAGAAGACGCGGATCAACTCTTGTGGTTCTTCCCGTAGCGAGGCGGATCAACTCATGTGATTCTTCCCGTAGCGAATCTTCGTTCTGATCCCCTCCCCTGCTTGCGGGGGAGGGTTAGGGAGGGGGCCTCTGGCTGCAAACGGCGCGCGACAGACCTGCTAGCCAGGACATTCCACCAACAATCCCGCTGCATCAGCGCGTCCGATGACATCCGGTGCATCGAACGCTTTGCGGAAGGTAAACGCATCCGGTGTTGGGCCTTTCTCACGCAGCAGAGTCAACCTGTCCATAGCTTCCTCCACGCTCGGAGTGTGCCCTTTGCTAATCCACCAGAGCACCATGTGAGCATCGGCTAAGCGGTCGAACCATTCTTTACGCCGGCGCATGACTTCAAGGTGAGCGGATCGATAGACATACTGGTTCAAGGCGCTCACATCTTTCCAGACGGACATATTGACGATCAGGTTTTCATCCTCTAGCGGACGCAGTGCGGTAGCGTTGCCTTCGTCGGTCTTGAGACGCCAGATGAAGCCGGGCGATTCCTCTGCCAGCGCGTTGATGCGATCCAGGTTTGCGACAAAGTCCGCGAGCCGCGGCGAATCGATCGGCGCGAGCAATCGAGCGATATTGAGCTGAGCTAAGTGATAGTTACTCATTTATTTAGTATCCATCTATTTAGTACCTCATGCGGAACTCACACGTCCTTTCGTTTGTAATTTAGCTCGTACCGCTACGCTGAACGCTGCGAGCGACCGCAAGCGCTTGAAGGAGGCATTATGCAACTGTCCGGATCGTGTCACTGTCAATCGGTGCGCTTTCAACTGGAGTCGCGACATCCCTATCCCTTCAACCTGTGCTACTGCTCGATCTGCCGCAAGACCGCGGGCGGCGGTGGATTTGCGATCAATCTTGGGGGTGACGCTTCATCGCTTCAAGTCGAAGGACGCGAGAACGTGCGAATCTATCGGGCACGTATACAAGATGAAGACGATCAGACCGAACAAAGTCCCGCTCAAAGACACTTCTGCTCGCTTTGCGGGACCGCTTTGTGGATCTGGGATCCGCGCTGGCCAGAACTGATCCATCCGTTCGCTTCGGCAATCGACACACCTTTGCCTATCCCCCCGGAGCGCACCCATTTGATGCTCGGATCCAAGGCATCGTGGGTCCAGCCCCACTTTGGCGAGAACGATAAACGGTTCGATGAGTATCCGCAGGAGTCGATTGCGGAATGGCACGAGCGGCTGGGGCGTGAGGCGAACTAACTCTTTGTTCCCCTCCCCTGCT
>JAICPY010000245.1 GCA_025929585.1 Steroidobacter sp. | reverse complement strand
TCTTATAAGTCATGCCGTTGTCTTTTAGAAGCGGATCGGGGTGTGATTACCCAATGCCTTGCTATAGAAATCTCAAGAAACACGCGGCCCACACGGTCTAGCGGTCTTCCGCAAAATCGGTGAACATCCTGTCGGAGCGGCGGTTCTCGCCGGCAAGGAAGCACCTATGATTGGAACATGGCGTCTCGGATTGGCCCTCTTGGTCGTGTGTGCTCATCTGTTCCATCCTTGGTGGCCCGCGGCGTTCGCAGTTTTCTCGTTCTACGTCATCAGCGGATTCTTGATGACGCTCATACTCCAAGAACAATACTCATTCTCGCGTTCGGGATTAAAAGCCTTTTGGGTCAATCGTTGGTTGAGGATCTATCCGCCTTATTACTTCGCTTGCTTGATATCGATCGGCCTGATTCTCGCCCATTCCAACCGCGTGAGTCTGATCAACGGACATCTGACTATCCCGGACAGCACCAGCGAAATTCTAACGAATGCGCTTATTTTTGGCTTGATCGACTGGCCAGCCGACCGAAGCAGCTTGGTCCCGCCGGGTTGGACGCTGTTCATCGAACTTGCGCACTACCTGCTGATTTCCCTATGGGCGGGTCGAAGTAAACAGCGCGCTTATATCTTTCTGGCGCTCTCGGTTGTCTACGTCGCTTGCGTTTTCGTCTTCCTCGATGGCTTTTTGGGTGCGTTGTATTTCCTGGTACCCGGAGGCTCATTTCCATTTGCTGTTGGCGTAGTGTTGTACTTCCATCGCAACAGTTTCAGCAAAATCATTGCGTCGCTGTCGTGGCCGGTCGCATTCACGATCAGTGCGGGGCTCTACGCTGTAGTGTTTGCCTGTGCTTCGATATTCGAAGCGCTCATGGTTCCTTTGCTCTACGTTAATGTGCTGGTCAGCGGGATTCTGCTCATGACACTCTGGCATGCGCCGTCTTCCAAGTTCAGCCGCGTAGACAAATTCCTCGGCGAGCTGTCGTATCCCGCCTATTTGCTGCATTGGCAAGCCGGCATCGTCGTTCTCTTGGCGCTGGATCAGATCGAGAGAACGGTGCTGTCCTTTGCGCTGTCCGTAGTGCTCTCCTTGACCCTCGCACTGCTCACGCTCCAACTAGTCATCAAACCGCTCGATCGCCTGCGCGCCTCGGTCAAGAGCAAGACACTTAGGTCTACGGACTCCCGCGCTCGCATGGTTTCTCCGGAGTCCGCGACCTGAGGTCGCGCGCGGAATCCGCAAAACGCCACGACTGACTTCGACGTACCAGCGTGCGTTAGGCCACCTGCCCTGCCGGGATCTCATTCGATGATTGGGCTTGATCCTTGCGCGTGCGCCAATGCTTGCCACGATGCTGAGCAGACGCGGCATGCAACTCCCAAAGCGTTCTTACGTTCGCGTGACCTAGCAATTCCGCTTCGAGCTGCTGAATCGCTTCCCGCGAGATGCCCAATTCGGGATCGAAGTGCCGCAGCCGAGCCAGATTCATGGCGAGCAGATGGCGCAGCATCAGTGGATTGATAGGCATCTCATCGATCGGCGCGTTAATTGCAAAATTGATCTCACCATCGTTGGCGATGTCGTGCAACCAGAATGAAGGCCAATACAGCACATCGCCTGGACGGATGCGCGCCTCGAAAACCGGCACTGCGCTTGCGATCGCGGCAAAATCCCGACCGCGCAAATCGAGCGTGCTGATGGTGAAATTCTTCTCTTGAGTGATCGAATGCAGCGCCAGCTCCTTGCCGTACTGAGGTGGGATGAGTAGCACGTGCTTTTCACCCATGAGCTGCATGAGGCACTTGGCCTCCCCGCCGAAATCATGATGAACAACGGTACCGTTCTTCCCGGTGCCCAATATGATCTGTGCGTAGATGATCTCGGATTCGCGCAAAAAATCGGGGACAGCGAAATCCTGCGCCAGCATGTGCAAATCCGCATTGACGCGCGCATGTTTGTCTATGCCGCCCCAGAAATTGGCGGACACCGGGCCTTCGAACCAATAGAGCATTCTGCCGTTGCCGGCACGGATCTCGCGGCAGAACTCGCCGAATGTCATCTCGACGAAACTAGCCTTGCTGTAATCACGCTTGTCGTTCTCATAGATCAGCGGTTGTATCTGGATCTCGGCGATCTGACCTTCGAGATACTCCAGGGTCCATTTCCCGAACGCCGGAATGCCTGCAGCGCCGCCGCGCAGTATGAACGGCTTACGAAATCGATAGTGTTCGAGATAGGTACAGCGGTCGATCGAGCTCAGCTCATCGACACGTTGCAACGAATGGGTGGACATACGCTTGGTGCTCCTGCCTTAACTGTCCGATCCTTTCAATCGGTCGACGTAAATACCGGGCGTCGAGCCGTCGATGCAGGTGGCCCCAACGACCTGACGGTAGAACCCGACGGCAGTTGTCGGACCGCCGATGATTGCATAGGCATAACCCAGATCCTGCATTGCATGCAGGCTCGTGAGCAGTAGGCATCTGCCCAAACCGAGATTTCGAAACGGCTCTAGAACGCCGACGGGACCGAAGAAATTCTTGCAGGTACTTTCGTGACACGAAAATCCGACAATGTCATTTTCGAAAGTCGCGATATGCGCTGAAACCGGCCGGTTGGAGAAACAAACATCGCATTCGCTGGCCCAGCCACGGCTGAAATGCTTTTCGACCCAGGCCAGGACGAGATTTTTTTCGTAAGCGCGAGGTCGACGGATCTGGATTTGCTGGGCAGCCAACTTGACTATTAGCGGTTGCGGCGAAGGAAGGTCATACAGCCGAACCAGCATGTCGGTCATTCCGTTCGTTTCCTGGCTCACTGCTCTCACTCTCCCTGTGACTGAGCGCAAACCATAGCATGGCATCGGAGTCGGATGCGACTAGGCGCTGTCGATGGCGGCTGTCTACGGCTGCTGCGTTCGAGATAACGCGTTCGCTTACTGCCCCTCCCTGCCCTCCCCGTAAACGGAGGAGGGATCTCTCTATTCATTTTTCTAGACAAACACCAGAGCCCGGGCCAGCTCGATGTCCTGCGTATCGCACGGCGCGACTCTTTCCAAATTGCGCGCAACATGATTTGATCCGGAGTCAATAGCCAACTGCCATCGCGCGGGCAAGCAGACAGGGGAAGTCTAAAGTAATGCAAAGGGAACTGGTCATCTCGAGCGACGATCTTGGAATGACGCTCAGTGTCAACCATGGAATCGAAGCTGCGCTCCAGAAGAACGCTCTTACCAGCACGAATTTCATGGTGCCTTGCCCGTGGTTCGAGCTGGCGGCGCAGAGCTTCCGCGGCGCCGATCTTGATCTCGGTGTTCACTTGACGCTCACCTGCGAATGGCAGACGTATAAGTGGCGGCCTCTTACGTCCGGCAAGTCGCTCCTTGATGGATCGGGTCACCTGTATCGAAACATTCGCGAGTTGATGGACAACGCAACTGCAGAGGATATCCGCAGCGAATGTAGGCAACAGATCGCGACAGCGCTGGCCAGAGGCTTGCCTATCATTTACGCGGACTTGCACATGTGTATTCCAACCTTCGCTCAGGATGCCGCAGGTATTCGCCTTGTGAACCCAGACTATGAGCTGGCAGCAATGCACATTGTGGACACAGTCGTGCGGGAATTCGAGCTGCAATACCCATACGCGCTTACGGAAGGCCGGCTGAAACATTTCCGCAGCGCGCTGTCGATATCCGGGAAAAGCAAGCTAGAGATCGAGAACTATCTGCGCTCGCTCGAGCCGGGAGCACATCACTTGAGCTGTCATTGCGCGCTGGCTTCCGATGAACAAGATCAACTCGCGCAGCGCGGCACTCACGATCATGCGTGGGCTCTAACGTATCGGACGGCCGATTTGGAATGCATCACCTCAGAGTGGTTTCGGGATTTGCTGCAATCATGCGAGATCCAGCTGAGCCGCATGCCTTTTTCGCCTAGAAGGGCTGCAGACGTGAGAGAAGCCGCGCAAAGTTGAACGTTGAGGTCTAGATC
>JAICPY010000037.1 GCA_025929585.1 Steroidobacter sp. | reverse complement strand
CGTGCGTAGGCAGTTCCTGCCCCACAGTAGGGAACATCGGCCAAAACATGATGGCGTTTAGCGACACTCGGGAGAAGTGCAATACCGACACGCTGAACTGAGCGCTGAGTCTCACTGCTTGGGGGACTGTCCCCAGGGGACAGTCCCCTTCGTCGTGTTGCGTATTCACAGTGCAATGCCGACACTCGCACGTGTCGCATCACCGGAGTGTCGTCATGTCGTCCCTGTTTGATCTGAGCGGCAAGGTGGCCATAGTCACCGGTTCCAGTCGCGGTATCGGGCGCGCGATCGCGCTGCGTCTGGCGGAGCATGGCGCGAAAGTGGTCGTCTCGAGTCGTACGCTCGAAACATGCGAGCAGGTGGTAGCGCAGATCAAGAGCACAGGAGGTGATGCATTCGCTCAGGAATGCAACATTGCCTCGAAGCAGGAGCTGCAATCGCTCGTGAATGCGACGCTCGCGAAATGGGGCGCTGTCGATGTGCTCGTCTGCAACGCTGCGGTCAATCCTCACTTCGGGCCGTCGTTGAATATGGAAGATGAGGCCTTCGATAAGATCATGAACAGCAACGTGCGCAGCAACTTCTGGTTGTGCAATATGGTGCTGCCTCAAATGGCCGAACGCGGCGGCGGCTCGATCATCTTGATTTCATCAGTCACGGGCCTCCAGGGTTCGCAGAGCATCGGCGTATACGGCATGTCGAAAGCCGCCGATATGGCGCTCGCCCGGAATATCTGCGTTGAATGGGGTAAGAAGAACATCCGCGCCAATTGCATTGCACCCGGACTGATTCGCACGGAGTTCGCGCGTGCACTGTGGGAGAACCCCAAGATCTATGAGCAGGTGGTGAAGTCCTATCCACTGAGGCGAATCGGTGAGCCAGATGAAATCGCGGGCGCAGCGGTATTCCTCGCTGCGCCGAGCGGCTCGTTTGTCACGGGTCAAACCATCGTCATCGACGGCGGGGGGATGGCTGCGTAGAGCGCTTGTTTGCCCCTTCCTAACCTTCCCCCGCAAGCGGGGGAAGCGCATACAAACCCTCGCCTCTTTCTTCGTAAAGGCTCGAGGGAAGTGGATTGCGCTCGTGCGCTCTGGCTATCCCCTATCCGCTATCCGCTTCTCTCCGTCTAGGCACGAAGAAGAAATCACCGACTTCGTGCCCGGCCCCTTTGATCGATTTGAACTCGGGGGTCTGCACGAACTTGTTCTTCGCAGCAGCGCCTTCGACGCGCTTGCGAATGCGGCTGAAGAGCTCTGGGGTCGAGAGAATCCCCTCGTTAGATTCGAGCTCATCTAGGAAAGCGCGGGCAAAGACGGAATTGCCGCCGCTGCCTTCGTCCAATACCGGACGATCTCCGCCGGAAGACAACAACAGGCGAGAGCGCTTCGGCAGTTTGTACTGGATGTACTCTTTCGAATACGCGACGTCCTTGTTCAAGAACAGATAGCTCGGGTCCGTCGACAACAAGCCCGCGTAACATGAGTCCGCGACGACTAGCACTCGCTTGGCCGGCAAGCGTCCCAGATGACCGGTGATTTGCTCGTTCGGCACCCAGAACGTATCGCTCGGCGGAGCCTCCGCATTGACCGGCAGCCAATAACCGCTTTCCATTCGCCCGCTCTGTAGCCGCGCGCCGTGACCAGCGTAATAGATCAGCACATTGTCTTCGGGCTTGAGCACGGCGTTCAAATCGTTGATGGACTTGAGCATCGTGATGTCGTTCGCGTCTTCGAGCACCTGCACGATAAACCCGTATTTATCGGCGAGGATGCGAGCCGCGCGCGAGGCGTCATAGCGCGGGGTCTGCAAATCTTCGATAGATTGATAGTCCTGATTGCCGATCACGATCGCGTAGTAGCGACCGAAGTTCATTCCCGCAAGCGTGCGCTCATCCGCTTTAGGTGGAATCGGCGTCAGCATCTCCGTACCTTGCGGCGTACGTGTTCGCGGGATGCCGGCAAGTCGTTCGGTGCTCTTGCGGCGCTCGCTCTCTAGCTGCGCGATCCATTTCTTCAGCGCTTCAACCTCGGCGTTCTCGCTTGCCGGCGTCGGGTTCTGCGCAACAGGTTGTTTTGCTAGCTGGTCTTGAAGTTCCTTGAGTTGCTTCTGCAGAAGGTTCAGTTGGGTTTCTTTCTCCGCGATCGCCGATTGCAACTGCGTGCGCAATGCTTCTTGTTCACGCTGGGCAGCGGAAGTAAAAATGATGTTGTCTTCGGACAGCCCCCACGCTTGCCGATAAAGATTGAGGGCCTTGAGCTGATCTTGCGGGACACCCAATCCCTGCTCGAATAGCGTGCCCAGATTGAACAGAGCACGTGAATAGCCCTGATCGGCGGCCTTCTGATACCACTGCGCCGCAAGTGTATGGTCCGGCGCCACGCCTAATCCGCGCTCGTAAATATCGCCGACGTTCGTTTGCGCTTCCGGGTCCCCGCTCTCGGCCGACGGCAGCCATACGCGCAAGGCAGACTTCAAATCCGCGCGATCGTAAGCAACGTACTCGCCACCGCGAATCGAACATTCAGCGACCGTCGTCTTGATCGGACGGCGTTGAGTAAGAAAGCTGCTGTTTCCGAGCTGGCGGACCTGGCCTGGCAATAGGCAATCCACGATCTCCAGATCCGAGCGCTTAACCATACCCTTCGTCGCGGCCTCTTTATCGGAGGCAGGATGGGCCGCGAACGCGACGAACAATGCCAGCGGAGCAACGATAAAACCTAGCCGTCCGATGACACGCGAGATTGACGGATACTTTTTCATGTCCAATTGTGCGTTCCTTCGTTGCTCAACAAGGTTTCGCTGCAAATCAAAAACTCTTCTGCATCCGCAATCCAACGCTCAAGTCCTCGAAGCTGATGAACTCGAAGCTTTCCAGCCGCTGATACTCTACGTAGCCGGAGAATCCGTGCGCGAACTGTGCGGAGAAGCCAGTCGCTAAGCGCCAATAGGACCGATCGGGATTATCGGTTTCGACCAAAATAGGCGGCGCGCTCGCCGCGTTCGGATCCGCCGCGAATCTCACTCCGAATACGTCCACCTCATCTTCGAACTCACGCACGTAATCGACGCGAATATGCGGCAGCAAAACACCCCAATTGGTGTTCATGGAGTACGTCATCCTGAGCCCAAGATTACCGGTGAATGAGGTGAAGTTTTGCTCATCGTAGATCAGGTTGAGCCCGGCCGCTCCAGCTTCGGTGAAGCTATCGATAGTGGCATCAATATAGAACGCGCCAAGCGTGGGTGAAAGCGTGAATCGGCCAAGCAAGAAGTCATAGCCCGCGGATACCCCGCCACTGAATGTCATGCCGTCGGTCGTGCCGTTCGCATCCGCATCCACCAACCCGTTGCCGTCTACATAGGTGATATTGCGCCGTGCGTCATAGTCGGAGTTCGCGACGTTCGCAATGGCATCGAAATAGAAATTCTTGGCCGCGTATAGCGAACCGTACAAGGATGCTGCCCACGAAGTGGTATCGAGCGCACCTTCTCCGGCCGGATCGAATTCGATGCCGGATTGTCCATACGCGAGCGATGCGCCGATCACGGTTTGTTGGGATAGCCGATAATCGATGCCTCCGATCAGCGCCCACTGGTCTGCCTCGAAGCGCGGGCTGCTCGCGGATTCGTCCTTCTCACCGAAGCTGTAATTCCCTCGCGCCCAAACACCCAGCTTGTCGCTGAGTAGGCCGCCGGCCTTGTCTGCATCGCTGCTCGCGCCACCGCCGAGCAGACTTTTCGTCATTTGCTGCAACTGCGCGAGTGGAACATTCTGGCCATCCACGATGATATTCAATCCCGCGAGGCTCAGTCCGCGCGCACCACCGCGCAACGCCACCAATCGATCCATCACGCTGGCATACAGTGTGTTGGAGAACAGCAGCGTTTGTGTGCGTGCGGCTGCGAAGTCATCAGCGCCCAGAGCGTCCAAGGCTTGCGACTGGTTTGCGGCCGTATTATCGAAGTACAGTCCATCGCAGCGATCGAGCATCGCTTGCTGCTCCTGCGTCAGCTGCGTGTCCGTTCGGCTTCTCTCGTCCAACTCCAAGCAGGCTCGATCGAGCGCGAGCGCGACAGCGCGCTTGTTCGTCGTGAGATTCGGTAGCTCAGCAAGCGCGACACGCGGCGTGGGAGCAGCAACGACAATCGTCGTACTGTCCATGGCGAAATTGCCGTCCGGATCCTCGACACGCAAAGTGATGATGTTCTCGCCATCGGGCAACCGCACTGCCAAGGTTGCTTGATTGCCCAAAATCACGACTGGATCTGCTTGCAGTGACCACTGATAAGTCAGCGTCTGATTGTTGGGATCCGTGCCTGTGCCGACGAGCGTGACGAGCTCGCCTTCCTCGCGATCCGTGTCCGAAATGTTTTGGTCAGCACCGGCGTTTGCGGTCGGTAGCTGCGCAGCGACATCAATATCAATCGTGACCGTGTCGGTTGAGCTCACGCCCGCATCGTTCGTCACAACTAGCGTGATGACATTCGCGCCGTCTGGCAGCCTTACTGTCGGCGTCACCCCAGTTGCGATCTGTTGGTTCTGCTCGTCACGCCATTCATAGGACGCGATACCTCCCGTCGCAACCGAAGCGGAAGCGTTCAAGGTTACGTTCTCACCCACTTGACCGTCGCTATCTGCAATACGCCGATCAGCACCCGCGTTGGCCGTCGGTACAGAGGCATCTGCGATGGTGATCACCACCGTATCCGAAGCCGTTTGACCCAGATCGTCAGTGACGACAAGCTCGACTTGATTGACGCCATCGGGCAAGCGAGTTTGTAGCGTGGCGCCGGAGCCAAGCGTGCTGTCATTCGCGAACCATTGGTATGAGGCAATGGTGCCTTCTGGTTCGCCTACCGTGGCACTACCCGTCAAAGTCACCAGCTCGCCCGGTGCTCCATCGCGATCCTGAAGCGACTGATCCTCGCCCGCATTCGCGGTTGGGGGTTGCGGCGCGCGAACAGTAATGATGACCGTATCGGATCCACTGAGCTCAGTGTTATCGAGGACCTCGAGCCTCACTTCATTGACGCCGAGCGGCAGTATCGTCTGGATGGTTTGACCTTCACCCAAGAAGGTCTCACCCAAGTACCATTGGAAGCTCGTGATCGTGCCGTCCGCATCCGTGCCCGAACCCGTCAGAGTGACCTGCTCTTCTCCATTGCCGTCGACATCCACAATGGTTTGCGCATCTCCGGCGTTCGCTGTCGGAAAGACATTCGGCAGCACGGTGATGGTGACCGTCGTAGGTTCGCTTCGATTGTTCTCTGTGCCGGAATCGTCCGTCACCACCAACGTAAACGTATATGTACCGACCGGAAGAGAGCCGATGGAGAGTGTTGGATCTGTGGTTGTGGGGAGCTGGAGATCGGCGCCGCTCCATTCATAGGTAAGAACGGTGTCGCCAGGCACACTGCTATCAGGATCATTGCTCAGCGAACCATCCAGGATGATGTCTTCTCCTTCTCTGAATTGAGGCTGCGTGCTACTCGCATTCGCGATCGGCGGCGTGTTCGGATCTCCGCAGGCAGGCGACTGCGGATCTGTCGTTGGGCCTGGCGAATTCAGAATGTCTACGGTGCCGAAAATTGGGGTTTGTGAGCTGAAGCTACTAACGCCAAATTCCAGCGCGTACTCTGCCGGACCGTCGACAGGCGGAATGAAGTTGCCTTCGTTGCCGATCTGAATGCAGACGGCACCCGGTCCCGTTTCTAGAACACTTACCACCAGCCCAATGGGACTGCCATTGAGCAAAACTTGGGCACGCGGCTCGAGCAGCAGAGGTGCGGTGCCGGTGACAGCGCCAATATCTCGTACGTTGATCGTGACCGACTGATCCCGCTCCGGGATCTGCACTAGAATAGGCGACGCACCAATCGTGGGCGGAGTCGCAGCGCTCGCATTATGTGCAACCAGCGCAAGCAGGAGCGCGCTCGCAATGCCTATGCCTCTGCGGCTTGGGCCGCATTCACTCCGAACCTTCATCCCTTCTCCCTTGTTTTCCGCGCGAGAACGCGTTGAAGCTATTATTTATCGCCGAGATGCACACGCTCTCTCGATGTCTCGCGCGCGTTCGACCGCTGCTATCTAACAGCTTTGTCTATATTCGAGCAACGGACAAAAGTGACAGTCGGATTTCTTTACGATTGCGCGAGTGTGGTGCGTCTCGGAGTCAACGGTTGGCACCCGTTTCACTTAGACATTTATCGGGTGACTAAGGTGCAAGCTGGAATGTGTTGACATCGTCCTCATAGCAAGTCGCAATGGGCGTATGCGGCTGATTGCTTCGATCTGGTTGTTTACGCTTGTCGCTGGATGCGCGTCGAATGCGCAGCGTATTGATGCGCTTGCTCGCTCTGCTGAGTTGGAACGATTCGTTATCGAAAGCAATCAACTTCGATCACTTGTCTATCTGCGAGCGATGCCGTCCGATGACAGTCGCTTGGTCGTATTTCTCGAAGGAGATGGTCAGCCCTGGCACGCAGGCATCGTACCGAATGAAGATCCGACGACGCGCGATCCACTCGCACTCGAGCTCTTGCTTCGCACGCCTGGCAAAGCGGCCTACGTCGCAAGACCGTGCTATCAAGCAGTTCCTAGCGATCGTTGCTCGTACGAGCTGTGGACGAACGCTCGTTATTCCGAGTCCATCGTCAACGCGATGGTCTCTGCAATCATCGAGACCTCATCTCGGGCGGAGACTCAGGAGTTAGTACTCGTCGGCCACAGCGGCGGCGGCGTACTCGCCGTGCTGATTGCGGAGCGGATGAAGTCCGTCGTTGCTGTCGTGACGATCGCCGCGAATCTAGACATTGATGCTTGGACCAAGCATCACCAGTATCTACCCTTGTCTGGATCTCTGAACCCCGCGCGCAGCGATCGCGAACATCCATGGATCGAAGTTCATCTCGCCGGACGCAAAGACGTCGTCGTACCCTCAGACACTACGAATGCCTACTTCGAGCGTTATCCAGGCGCGCATCGCTGGACGTTCGAGGAGCACGGTCATAAATGTTGCTGGGTCGAAGAATGGGAGCAGCTGAGGGATAAGATCGAGAAGGAGATAGATAAGTGACGGCCCTTCGACGCGATCAGGGGACTCGACGGGTGACGGGTGACGGGTGACGGGTGACGGGCAAAAATTTGTTGTCTGTCTCTGCATGTCAACTGCCAACGTCCAACATTCTTCGCGCTGCTGCGAGTCGACACGAGCGTGGATCGGAAGACTCTGCGTCATGGGTCTACATCCACACTGCAATCTTCGTCTCTCTTGCCCGTCACTCGTCACCTGTCACTTTTCTCCTCAATCCACGAAGAAATCCGGAATGAATTCCTTATTCCCTGGCGTGACGGCGTATTGATCTAGATCGGTAACGCCAGCTTCGCGAAGCACTTCATCGTCGATGAAGAAATTGCCGGTGCAGGTGCGTGGATCGCGCGACAAGATCGCGTGTGCGGCGTCGGCCATGATCTCGGGCTTGCGTCCGCGTTTGGGATCGGCAAGCGCGATCACATTGAGCGCAGCGGTCGCAATGATGGTTCGCGGCCAGAGTGCATTGACACCGATGCCCATCGAACGAAACTCTTCGGCCATGCCAAGTACGCACATGCTCATTCCATACTTCGTCATCGTGTAAGCGACGTGCGGGGCGAACCACCGAGGTTTCATGCTAAGGGGCGGCGAAAGGTTGAGGATGTGCGGATTGCGGCCCGCCTCGGCGGATCGCTTCAAGTAGGGCAGACAGGCCTGCGAGCAGGCGAACGTACCGCGCACGTTCACGCCATACATCAAGTCGAAGCGTTTCATCGGCGTGTCGGCAGTGCGGCTCAAGACGATGGCGCTCGCGTTGTTTACAAGGATGTCGATGCCGCCGAAGTGCTCGGCACACCGTTTTGCGGCGGTCGCTACCGCCTCCTCGTCGCGAATATCTACCTGCATGGCAAGCGCCTTCCCGCCTGCCTCTTCGATTTCCCGAGCTGCCGTATGAATCGTCCCAGGAAGCTTGGGATGAGGCTGAGCGGTTTTCGAGGCGATCGCGATGTTGGCTCCATCACGCGCGGCCCGCTTGGCAATCGCAAGTCCAATGCCGCGCGAGGCGCCGGTGATGAAGAGGGTTTTGTTGGAAAGCATAATAGGAAAGAAGCGGTTAGCGGTTAGCGGTTAGCGGTTAGTCAGAGCGGGCGATCTCGCCCTCGAGAGGGCAGTTTCTTTCATTACTGCCGTTGGTGGCTACTGGTTCGACGCTACGCGCGTTACTCACGCGACCGCAATACGGATTCGGCGCTTTTCCTTGTTCCGACTAACCGCTAACCGCTAACCGCTTCCTCCGATCGCCACCCATGCTGTCCTTAGAATCAGCAGCGATACGACGGCGATGAAGACTTTGCGTACTACTACGCTGCCGCCGCGCAGGGCGAGGCGTGTGCCCACGAAGGAGCCGGCGATGTTGCAGACGGCCATTGCTGCACCGATATGCCAGAGGACGTAGCCACGAGAGCTGAAATAGATCAAGGCTGCGCCATTTGCGGCGACATTCAGAACGCGCGCCGAGGCACTCGCGTGCAGAAAGTCATAGCCATAGCAGCGAACGAACACGATCATAAGAAAGCTGCCGGTTCCAGGACCGAAGAAGCCGTCGTAGAACCCAATTGCCGCGATCGCTGTCGCGCCGAGCCAATGATGGCGGCCGGTGAATGCTCGCGGTGTATGTTCAGTGCCGAGATTCTTGCGCCACAATGTATAGATCAACACTGCTACGAGCATGATGGGCACGAGCGGACGGAAGACTTCCACAGGAACGCGAGTTGCTAGAGTCGCTCCAACCCACGAGGCGCAGAGCACGGCAATAGATAAAGGCAACAAAGCTCGCCACGGAATTCGCACGCGACGCGCGTATCGCCAAACCGCACTAGCGGTGCCAAAGATGCCGGCGAGCTTGCTCGTGCCAAGTAGCGCGGCCGGAGGGACGTTGGGATAGAACGCGAACAGTGCAGGCAGTTGCACCAGTCCCCCACCGCCGACCATCGCATCGATGAGTCCCGCCCCGAAGGCTGCAATCAATACAACGATGAAATCGAACGGGAGATCTAGCACGTGCAGTGGCTGTGATTTCTTTTAGATCACACAGCATACGTCACGAGTGAGCGCGGGGAGAAGGATCGGCCGCGCCAATGAAAAAGGGCCGGTACTCACAGTACCGGCCCTTCCGGAAAAGACGCCCGCATCTTACGTGCGGGCGTTGTCGGTCAACGAATCGTCTTGCTGGCCACGCTCGACTGAGCGCTTTCAATGCCAGTCGACGTATACGCCTTCACGGCGAAGTAGTACGTACCGGGCGACAGGTTCTGCACGACGTAGGTAGACACACCGGCGTTTGAAACCTGTACGGTTTTGTTCAACGCCGAGGCGCTCGTCCCGTAGACGATCTTGTAACCGGCCAGGTTCGTGAGTGTCGTGCCGTTCGTATTCCGAGTCGGTGGAGTCCAGCTCAGCGTTGCCGATCCCGACCCACTTGCCGCATCGTTGACTGCGATCGAGAACGAGGGCAATGAAGCCGTGACCTTGCCGTCGCTGACGCGAATCACGATGCTCGAATACGTTCCTACCTGGGCGCTCGTCGGCGTTCCAGATAATCGTCCTGTCGATGTACTGAACGCTGCCCACGATGGCTTGTTGGAAATGCTGAACGTGAGCTTGTCGCCGTTCGCATCGCTCGCGTTCGGAGTGAAGCTGTACGCGCTGCCGACGGCGATCGATTTGGCTGGCGTCCCTGAAATCGTCGGAGCCTTGTTGCTCGTGCTCGAGCCTGCCCGAACCGTGATCGAGAACGCACGTAGTGAAGCACTCGCCCTGCCGTCGCTGACGCGAATCACGACGTTCGAGTACGTCTTGACGTGCGAGCTTCCGGGTGTGCCGGACAAACGTCCGGTCGAGCTGCTGAATGCTGCCCACGCTGGCTTGTTCGAAATGCTGTAGGTGAGCTTGTCGCCATTCGCATCCTTACCGGAGGGCGTAAAGCTATAGGCAGTGCCGACCGTCGCCGAGGTGCTCGGCGTGCCGCTGATGGTCGGAGCCTTGTTCGAGCTCGACGAGGAGTTCTTTGCCGTGATCGAGAACACCTTCAAAGAGCGATAGACGGATCCGTCGCCGACGGTGATCTTGATGTTGCCCCAATAACCCGCCTTGGTCGGCTTGCCCGACAATCGTCCGGTGCTCGTCGAGAAGCTCGCCCAATACGGCTTATTGGTCACGTAAAAGCGCAACTTGCTCTTCGGCGTATCCGAATCGCGCACCGTAGGTTGGAAGCTATAGGTGTTGCCAACCGTCACCGAGGTTTTCGGCGTCCCTGAAATCGTGGGAGCAGCGGCTTCGGCATAGTTCGTGAAGAACATTGCAGCACAAGCCATTGCGAGAACAAACAACGATTGCACGCCGTTTGGCGTACGTACGCTCGATATAAACATTGACGACCCTCGTAGGGCCCAATCCAAGTACGAGGACGTCACCGGCAACGAAGCGAGCCGCCTCAAGCGGCATTCGCATCGAAGTGCTTCGGCAGCCCGGCCTTCCCGAATCGATCCGGGAACGGTGGCTTTGCGTCCCCATCTTGCGACGGGTTTGCCCTTTTCAAAACACTGCAGGAATCTTCTTCGAACTGAAGAAGCGTTCGCCTGCACGAGGAAGTCACAGGTGCGCCGGACTCATCAGTGAGTCGGCCGCCGATGAAATTTAGTGAGTCATCGACGAAGAGTGTCCGCTCGTGTGGTGCGCGGAGTTAATAGAAGGATCGTACGATTCGCAAAATGTCGTGACGGGCCGACATGTCTGCAATCGCATTCACCGATCGCACGGTGATCGCAGCAGAAATTTTTCTCGCGACGAATTAGCCTATTTTTTTCGTGCTTTTCTGATTGTCTATTTCCCGCTCTGCACGCCTGTAGTGGATAGGCGGGCGCGCCACTCAGGGTGCGGCTCTTTCGAAAGCCGGCTAAAGCCGCAGCGTCGGCGCAAGGAAATGTCAGGCAAATTTTTCATGTTCAATCCCAGTCGTGCGCAAACTCAGCCGAGAATCGCTTCGCGTCGATAGAAACGAATCGCGAGCCATGTCAGTAGCGCACCCAAAACGAGCGTGGTGCCGGCCGAAACGACGACGTGTAACCAAGGAATTGCATCGCCACGGATCAGATTGGTCGCAAGCAAGTGCTGACTCAAGCTCGGTACCAGCATCAGTGTCACTGTTGCCTTGGTGCCATTGATGAGCGCAAACAAAATCGGTGCGAGCGGTATGAACAGCACCACGGAGAGCCATGACTGCGCTTCTCGATTGCTGCGCGTGAAGGAAGCGACCACCGTCATCAGCGCCGCGCCGAGCGGTACGAACGCCAGCATCACGCCAAACACACCTGCAATGACCTTCCAACCGAAGTTCGCCGACATGCCCAACATCTCGAGAGGGATGAAACGCAGTACGACGCCAAATGCAATCAAGGTAAGCAATAACGAAACGGCCATGAAGGCTGCGGTAGCCAGCATCTTGCCAACGATCAACTCCGCCCTGCTCACTGGCATCGCGAGTAGCGATTCCAGAGAGCCGCGCTCGCGCTCTCCAGCCGTGGTGTCGATCGCGAGATAAAAGCCGCCCACGAGCATCGACATGAAGCAAAAGTACGTCAGCATGCCGAGAAACAGTGCAGCTCGGCCGGCCGGGGTTGCAACATCGAGCGTATAGACCTCGATCGGGCGAATGACTTCCGGACTGATGCCGCGCACGACGAGTCGTAGCACGGCGAGCTGGCGCCCGTATCCTTCTAGAAGGCGGCGTGCGCGATCAGCGCTGCCCGCGGTTTGGCTATTCGCACTATCGACGACCAATTCGAGCGGCGCGGATTTTCCGTCACGAAGTTTTTCGCCATAATCCTCGGGGATAATCAGAACGATTTCCTGTTGATCCGTTCGGACGGCTTGCATCGCTTGATCCGCCGTCATCTCAACAGCAGTGGCTTGCACACCGTTCTCGTGCAGGAAGGCGAGCAGATTAGGAGCTCGCGATTCTCCGGACACCGATAACTTGAGCGGCTCGTCTTGCGTTTGGACGATGCGCTTGGAAGTCATCGTCGTTGATAGCGCGAAAATCACCGGCGCGAGCAACACACCGAAAAAGAATGCCGAGAAGATGACGCGGCGATCGCGAATGTTCTCCAGCACTTCCTTCGCGAAAACGATGGCGGTGGAGCGACTCATTCGGCCCGCTCCGCGTCCGCGGCGCGTACGAATGCATCTTCGAGATCGGTCGTCCCCGTGTGTTCGAGAATCTGCTCTGGCGTGCCGCTCACGACAACGCGCCCACCAGAGATGATGATGATGTCATCGCATAGTGCAGCGACTTCTTGCATCACATGGCTGGAGAACAAAATGCAGCGGCCTGCGCTGCGCAGCTCCCGAAGCAGATCGCGAAGCATGCGCACCGCATTCACATCCAGGCCATTCGTCGGCTCATCGAGAATCACAGTTTGCGGCCGATGCACGAGCACGCGCGCCAAAGCGACCTTCAGCCGCTCACCCTGCGAATAGCCCTTGGCACGACGGTCGATGACGTTGTTGAGACGCAGCCGATCTACCAACTCTTCGATATCTCGCTCGAGCGCTTCCCCTGTCAAGCCGCAAAGACGACCGTAATAGCGGACGTTCTCACGTCCCGTCAGATTGGCGTACAAGCCGCTGCCGTGAGGCAAAACGCCCAAGGATCTGCGCACGGCGAGCGAATCGGTTGCACAATCGAAGCCATCGACTAGCGCACGCCCCGAGTCGGCGCCTATGACAGTGCTGAGTATTCGTAACGTGGTCGACTTGCCTGCGCCGTTGTGACCGAGAAGTCCTGTGATGAGACCATCGCGCACTTCAAAGGAAACCTCGTTCAGCGCTTGCACCGAGCCGAACCGGCGACTCACCTTCTCCAGAACGATCATGGCGCCGGTCCGCTGCTGGAAATCATGAAGGGAGCAGGCGCAATGCCTTTCAAACAGTCATCGTCGAGTTGCGCCGTCGAGGCGTCGGCAATGAAACGCGCTACCACCCTCGGCATGCATCCAGTTCCCAGTTGGCCATGTCCTTGGCCCGCGAGTGTCAGATGTTTCGCATTGCTGAAGTGAGTCAGCGCACGGACCGCGTAACTCGGCGGCGTCACCGGATCTGCTTCTCCAGAGAGTGCGAGCACCGGAGTGTCGGTTTTCAGCAGCTCGGAAAAATCCTCATCTACCGGTCCACGCGGCCAGAGCTCGCAAATGGCCTGCATGGAGACCATGAAATCCGCACCGATGTAGGTCGATGCCAAGGACTCGGTGGAAACGCTCTCCTGTTGCCAGCGCGGCGCGTCCTCGCTGCACACAACGCCGAAGTGCATGCCGTAGGCAAGTTGGTTCTGCATGGAGCGCTTTACCATTTCGAATTGCGCTGCCAAGTTTTCCGGACGCCCAGCGACCTGCGCTTGATGAATCAGAAAAGGCAGCGTTGAAGCCGTCTCATCGCTATAGCTGAGCATGCGAACTGCAGCGTTCAATTCCGAGGCACCAAAATGTAGACGAAGGGGTGCGGCAGTCACAGGGTCAGCGATGCTGAGGTCGAGCGGGCTTTCCTTCAGGCGAGCTCTCAAAGCATCGAAGGATTTACGCAAGTCGGGAAACGCAGCGACGCATGGCTTGGATTGCGAGCAGCGAGCGAACAGCGCGTCCAGCGCAGCCTGCGCATCGATCGCGATGTGCGGACCAAGCGCCAGGTCGGGTGACACTACACCGTCGAGCACGACGGTGCGGACACGTTGCGGGTGGCGGCGTAGATAATGTTGCGCGACTCGCGTGCCGTAAGAAATTCCGTACAGGTTGAGCCTCTCATACCCAAGCGCCGCGCGCACCTCATCCAGGTCACGCACGGCAACGCTCGTCGTATAGAAGCGCGGATCGCCCGCAATAGACTTTAGGCAAGCACTGGTGTGCGATCGAATGATGGCGGGATCTGCTTCCGTCAGATCCGAATCGTTCGGCAAAGGACAATCGAGGCGATTCGATCGACCCGTCCCCCGTTGATCGAGGACGACGATGTCTCGATCACGACGGATTCGGCCAAAGACGTGGCTCATCGCTAAATAGAAATCGCTCGCCGCCTGGCCAGGCCCGCCGCTGATGATGAACAGCGGGTCGGGTTCAGCACGAGTGCGCAATGCGGGCACCAACGCGATGTGCAGCTGTAATTGCCTGCCATCCTTTTCGCCGCGATTCTCGGGCACCGTAAGCGTCCCGCACCGAGCCGCGACGCTGCCGCTCACATTGTCGCTCTGTAGCCGGCACTCCGTGAGCGGCAAGGACGCCTGAGCCAACACGATCTTGCTTGGAGCGCAAGTTGCCCCGGTCAAAGCAATGGCTGTCACCACTGCATAAGCATCGCTTCGACGCGCCCCCAGGAATCTAATCACGAATCTGTTGTCCTTGGCTGTGTGCACCGCGGGAGCGGCGGATCATTGTCTACGGAATACGAGCTCGGATCGAGTGCTTTGGCGAGGAGGAACTGTGGAACTTAGGTAAAGGTGGCACGGTCCGCTTACTTAACTAGGCGCGCCATATGCGACTTGCGCGCAGAAGCATGGCGTACCATTCTTGCCGTCTTACGCAGCCGTATCGATTCGGAGGAATCTTCTCGTGAATGAAGAGGCAAAGAAATGGATCTGGTGGGCGATTCCAATCGTGGTGGTGATTGGCCTCGGCGGCGCGTTGTATTACGGCTATAAGCAAAAGCAACCCGAGCTTCAGCCCCAGGCCCAGGTTCCGGCCGAACCCGCAAGCTCGGAGCCGGAAATCAAGCATCCGATAGGTGCTGAACAAGAGCAGCAGACACCATTACCGACGCTGGAGGATAGCGATGCTCCTCTGCAAAAGGATCTCACTTCGACCTTTGGTCAGGCGATTGAGCAGTTCTTGATCCCCAAGAGCATCGTGCGCCACACCGTGGTGACGATCGACAGCCTGCCGCGCAAGGAAACCTCGGTGAAAATGTGGCCGCTGAAGCCGATGAGTGGTGAGCTCATCGTCGACTCGAGCCCTGAGGAAATCACGCTCAACGAGACGAATTACGCTCGCTATGCACCCTTGATCGGTTTGCTGCAGCGTTCGGATTCAACCCAAGTTGCGGCGCTGTACAAGCGTTACTACCCGCTCTTCCAGCAATCGTATGTCGATCTCGGCTACCCGGATGGCTACTTCAACGATCGCCTGGTGGAAGTGATCGATCACTTACTAGACACACCGCAGGTCGAGGGCCCGATCAAGCTCACACAGCCAGGAATGTTTTATGAATATGCCGATCCCTCCCTCGAGGCGTTGTCTTCCGGACAGAAGCTGCTGATCAGGATGGGCCCGGAGAACGCGGCCGCGGTAAAGGCCAAGCTGCGTGAGCTCAAGGCGGAAGTAGCGAAGGAATGACGGAAAGGTGATCAGGTGATGACGTGATAGAGTGATGACGACAGATGGGAAACTGCCTTTTCTCAATCCGTCGTTATCACTTATCACTTCATCCACCACTTCTCATCGCGGTGCGCTATGAACAAGGTGGTTCCGATTCTGATCGTCGCGACGTTAGCGGCATCTGTGGCATGCATGCACTTGGTTCGCGAGCTCAGGCAGGAGCGAGCGCGAAGCGAAACCCTGCAGAGCCAGTTGGAAGCCCAGCATAAAGAAATACTCGCATTGCACGAACAGGACGCGCCGCAGTTCCAAGCGCAATTGCATGAGAAGCCGAAGACGGCTAGTCCCTCCAAACCTGCGTCCACACTTCCTGCGCCAGCGAGTGCCGCGAAACTCGCTGAAGCTGCGGATTCACGCGCGATGTTTCTGCAGGCGCGCGAGAACATGCAGAGCGAACGCCAGCGGCTGCAAGATCCCGAGTATCGAAGTGCAATGCAGGCACAGATGCGAGCGAGCCTAGGAACGTCCTATCCAGGTCTCGCTTCTGAGCTGGGAATAACACGCGAGGAAGCAGGTCGCTTGCTCGATCTCTTGGCGAGCCAACATGTGGCCGACATGGAGGACTCCACTTTTTACGGCTCGGAGCAGCCAGATCCGGCGGCAGTCGAAGAAATCCAAAGACAAATTCAACAACGTCATCGGCAGCACCAAATGGAGATCGAAGTGCAGCTGGGCCCCGCGACCTACGCAAAATGGCAGACTTATCAGGAAACGTTAGGACAACGTCATCGCGTTGCGGGCTTGCAGTCGACGCTCGCGCTCGCGGGCGCGCCGATGAATGCAGAGCAATCCAAGGCGGTACTCGATGCGCTGATCGAAGATCAGCGTCGACAACAGAATGCGTTCGCGAGCACGACCGGTACGCAAGCAGGCATCTTTGTCGATCCAGCGATGCAGAGTGCGGACGTGGACCGGTGGTTGGCCGAACAAGAGCGCTGGCAGGAGCGGTTGCTCACCTCTCTCGAATCGGTCCTCACCTCGGAGCAACTCGAGCATCTGAAACAGAACTTCGCGAATGAAAGAGAGATGCAACGCGCGAGCTCTCAGCTAGCACGCGCGCGAGGTGCGAAGGAAGAAGTGATCTTTACTGAAGCGGTACCTGCGTTCGGGTTCGCCAGCAGCGAATCTGACGCGCAAGCGCCGTAATGTCGAACTACCGCGAACGTCCTCGTGGCGCTTGCGACGGGCCGCTACGACGCTGATGCCCACCCGTGCGCGAGGGGCGCTGACCGGAGGGTCGTTGGCCCGGTGACTGCGGTCGCTGTCCGGACGAAGACTCGCCGCGGGATTGGAACGGGGATCCGCTGCGCGAAGTGGGGTGCCGCTTGGCGCCCTGGTGAGATGACGGACGGCGTTCACCACTTCGTGCCGGTCTGGAATCCTGGGATCGATTGCCCGAAAAGGAGCGTCGCTCAGGTTCTGTGTTAGCGGCCGGCGGCGGTGCTTGCTTGAAAACAGGCACGGTCGCGACTGGAATGGACTTGCGGAGCAGTCGCTCGATGTCCTTCAACAACCCGCTCTCATCCGAGGAGACCAGCGAAACGGCGCTGCCGCTCGCTCCGGCTCTGCCGGTGCGTCCGATTCGGTGCACGTAGTCTTCCGGAACGTTCGGAAGCTCGTAGTTGACGACGTGCGGCAGCTCTTTGATGTCCAGGCCACGCGATGCAACTTCGGTGGCGACGAGCGCGCGAATCTTGAATTGCTTGAACGCGGCCAGCGCTTGCGTACGCGCGTTCTGGCTTTTGTTGCCGTGGATCGCAGCAGCTTCGATGCCGTCCTGCTCGAGTTGCTTCATCAGTCGATTTGCACCGTGCTTGGTGCGCGTGAAAATGAGTACCTGATTCCAGGTGCCCTCTTGAATCAGATGCGACAACAACGCGCGCTTCTGGTCCTTCGACACTTTGTAGACAACTTGATCGACCGACTCGACTGCGGCATTGCGTCGTGCGATCTCAATCTCTGCCGGATTACGCAGCAGGCTCTGCGCGAGGCCGCGGATGTCTTCCGAGTAAGTTGCCGAGAACATGAGGTTCTGCCGCTTGGACGGCAGCTTCTTGATCACGCGCCGGATATCTGCGATGAAGCCCATATCCAACATGCGATCTGCCTCATCGAGGACGAAAATCGCTACCTTCGATAAATCAACATTCCCTTGCTGAGCGTGATCGAGGAGCCGGCCGGGCGTCGCGACCAGAATGTCGCAGCCGCGTCGTAACGCATCGGTTTGCGGATTGATGCTGACGCCGCCGAACAGCACTAACGTTCGTAGATGCAAATATTTGCCATAGCTTTTTACGCTCTCGGCGACTTGGGCAGCGAGCTCCCGCGTCGGCACGAGGATCAGCGCACGCGGCGCTTTGGCGTGGTTCGCGAGCGAATGCAGCTCTTGCAGGATCGGCAGGGTGAACCCGGCGGTCTTGCCAGTACCGGTTTGCGCGCCTGCAAGGATGTCCCGGCCGGCGAGAATTTCTGGAATGACGCGAGCCTGAACAGGAGTGGGTTCGACGTAGCCGCGATCGGCGAGGGCACGGGTTAATTCGGGCAATAACCCGAGCGATTCAAAGGACATATTCTGGAATTTCGCAGGTAGGAGAGGCGCCGCACTGTACAGGGATTGACCCTCTGCCGCTTGGCTATCCTGGTTAGGGGCAAAACGACGACTTGGCGAGGAGTACAGCGCGACTAGATAAGGGGTGCCGAGGTGAGCCTATCAATGGCGCCATTCAGCGCTTTCTCAACGTCAGCCTCGGTATATGGCTTGGTGAGTAAACCCAGTGGGCGGGCCGCCTGAATCCGATCGGCAAATTCGGCAAACGTCGCGCCGGTCATCAATAGCGAACGTATGCCATACCGGTCCCAGAGCGCGGCGGCGGTGTCGATTCCATCCCCGCCATCGCCTGCGAGCCCGACATCCACGATCGCCAGATCGCTCGGTGTGCCTGCCGCAACGGCCAAGGCCGTGCGAAACGAGGGCGCAATGCCGCTGATCGAATGCCCCAAATCGCGGAGCACACCTTGGAGAAACAAGCTGATAAGCGTTTCGTCCTCGACGATGAGGACACGCAAAGCCCGACCGGTCGCCGAGGGTGAGGGTGACGTGTCGGAAATCATGTCCTAAGAAATAGAGCCCACTTGGCCTGCATTTGTGAGGGAAGCACCGCAGGCCACCTCCTCAGATCGAAAGGCAATGCATTGCGATGCGTCAAAGTTCCACAGGAGCGGTCCTGGTGTAGGCATCTTACCGGCGCGAAGCGCGGCATGCCTCAGCGCGATCCCGCTACTTGCTCTACTCCAGATCGGCAGTCGATGTTCCTCCTTTCCCTGCGCGACAGGGGTAACGCCTGCCCCTAGATTGGCCTGCAGTGTCTGGCACGGTGCATTAGTATTCGCGCGCATGAGAATTCTGATTGTCGAAGACGAACTGCTCGTCCGCATGTTTGCAGTCGACGCCTTGGAAGATGCGGGCTTCCAAGTCGAACAGGCTGGCACGGCCGCCGAGGCGATGCGCGCAGTGGAGCAGCTTGGCACCGAGCTGCATGCCTTGATCATCGACCTGGGTCTTCCCGACCGCTCCGGCGATCAGCTGGCCGCCGAACTGCGCGATAACAAGGTCGATCTACCCATTCTGATCGCCAGCGGCCGAAGCGAGCGCGAGATCCGGGACCGCTTCGTGCACGACGCACGCATCGGCGTACTCGTGAAGCCGTACACGGCCGCCATGCTGATCGATGCTCTGGAGAAGGTGGGAGTGACCTCGTAGAGAAGGTCTGCGGTCTGGGGTCTGCAGCCAGAGAGGCCAAGGCCGCGGCGAACTACAAGAGAGCTATTCATCCGCTCTGGCTGCAGACCAAAGACTACGGACCTTTGCTTTCCACGCCGCCTGCCATGAACATCGGCGAACGTGAGGCGCAAGCCCATCATGTCCGCCAATCTCGTTCAAGCGTGAGCTCGTGCACTCGAACGCGCAAGCGATCTTGTTTCGCGCGATGCAACTCCTCAGTCATCACCTAGATGAGCGCGAGTCCGTAGAACGAGTGCTCGCAACATAGATGCAGCACGCTTCATCCATGCGTCGAGTGTCCAAAACATTCGTCACAAAACATTCGCCAGCGGATTCATGACTCGTCCGAAACATTCAAATTCCAAGTTGGGCGTCCAACCGGTCTAGAGCACACGTGGCGCGACGAGTACGCTGCATCCGTAACAAGCCTCAAACGGAACACTCTATGGACGTCCTCTCAAACGTACTCAACGTTACCAATCTCGCCACGCACGTGCTCGGATCGCACGAATTCGTCGCGCCGTGGGGCGTCCACATCGATGCACAGCCTCATGCCGCTGTCTACATGCCAAAGCGCGGCACTTGTTGGTTACGCCGCAGCAATGGCGAACTGGTGCGCCTCAACGTCGGTGATGTCGTGTTGCTGGGAGCGGGCGAAGCACATTCGCTTTCGTCCGACCGCGAAATCCGCCATTTGGAACCCTACGAAGAAGCCGTGGCACGTTCGCAAGGTAACCTCGTTCCGCCGCGAGATGGACGAGCGGACCTCGCCGTGGAACCGACCGTGTTGCAGTGTGCAACTTATAAGTTTTCACACGAGACGACGCACCCGCTCTTATCGCTGTTGCCGCCGGTGATTCATTTGCCCGCCGACCAAACGTATAGCGATAGTGAGCTGCAAAGTTTGTTGCGCCTGATCGGGCAGGAGACCGGCGGCCGAGAAGCCGGCAGCGAGCTCGTCGTCCCCAAACTCATAGACGCATTATTCGTTTATATCCTGCGTGCCTGGTTGCGGGATCAACCGGAAGGCAGTGCAGGCTGGCTGGGAGCGTTGCGCGATCCTCAGATCCGCAAAGCGCTCGCGCAGATTCACGAACGCCCGCAGGCGCCCTGGACCGTAGAATCGTTGGCTCGATCTGTCGCAATGTCGCGGGCTGCATTCGCAAAACGCTTCACCGACTTGGTTGGGGAGCCGCCACTCGCGTACGTCACACGCTGGCGTATGGATCTCGCCGCGAAATTGCTGCGCGAATCCGTGGAACCGGTTGCCAGAATCGCCGGACGCGTGGGCTATGTTTCAGAGACGGCCTTTGCGAAGGCCTTCCGGCGCAAACGCAACGTGGCGCCCGGACAATATAGGTATGGAAGAAGAAGGACGGAGATTGCCGCGAAGGTCTTAGCAAAGGACGAGGCGACGGCGTGACGAAGGTGACGAAGTCAGAATGGACTTTCCGTCACGACTTCGTTACCTCTCTTCATTCTGCGTCAGTGGCTTCGACTCCACTCGTCTGGCGGATTGTCCTTGCGAACCGCGCGAGGATCAGCGGCAGTGCCTTTGCGATAGCCACGGTCGAACAGCCTCTTGCGGAAAATAAATATCGTAAGGACCAGGGCCAACGCTATCAAGAACAGCACAGGCACCAGGTACTCGCCGAAGAAAGCCTGCAGGGTAGACATGTTGACCTCAACTGATGAATTGATCTGCCGTACCGCGTTAAACGTTTTACTCGCGGGGATGTTTCCTCGTGTGTTGTGAGGAATGGATGACAGGCGCTGCGCGCGTGAAGGGAGTGCGGACGTGTATATGTTGAGCGTGAGACGTGTAAGGTCGAAAGATTCCGATTCGCACACCTCTACACGCCTACACCTCTTTCACCTCATTTCCTCTTCATTCGCATCCATATGATTGCAACGATGATGGCAATCAGCACCAGCAGAACGACGACGCGCATCGGTTATCCCTCTTCGTTATTGAATCGCCCTGTCAGTGCCGCGAGTTGCTCGGGCGTATCTAGATCGATCGCCGCATTCGGCATCGGCACGCGAATCACGCGATCGCGGTTGCGTTCCAGTACGCTGCGCGCGCCTTGGTCGCCGCGCAGGCTTGCGAGCTCTGGAAAACAGAATGCGGGGAACACGGCTGGCACGCCGACGTGTCGCTCATACTGACTTGCCGCAATCACCGCGTCCGCTCCATTCCACGCACTGATGAGCCGCTTCAAATCGTCCGAGGTGACGGCTACTTGATCGCCCAACAAGATGAGTGCCGCCTCGCTGCCGGAAGGGAGAGCCGCCACGCCCGCGCGGATGGAGGATGCCATTCCCTCTTCCCACGATCGATTGATCACCCATGAGGCGGGAGAGCGCTCCAGCAGGTAAGTCATCTCGCGGGCCTGCGCGCCTAACACGACGGTCACCGCATGTCCGGCGACACCCACCGCGTTCGAGATCGTAATGTGCAGTGCGGGCCGTCCGCCTAACTTGACCAGCTGTTTCGGCTGACCCAAGCGACTCGAGCTACCTGCAGCGAGGATGAGGATCTGGGGGATCATGGGAAGCGGGTCGTGACTAGCGGGTCGCGGGTAGCATGAAGAGCAAGACAGGAATTATACGGGGTGCTAGGAACTTTTCGTTCTCGAATGCGGATGAACGCTTAACGTTAGTGTGGGAAGAAGAACCTACGCACTGCTCGCCCCAACTTTGGCGCCGAGTCTCCGGTGGCGATCTGACACTACCGCCCTACTCGCGCGTTACACTTGTAACTACCGCATTCTTTCGACCCGCGACCCGCTAGTCACGACTCACTTCCCTATGCCTCTGCGTCCTGTCCTCAAAATGGGTGATCCTCGGCTGCTCCAGGTTGCCGAGCCCGTCAAGACGTTCGATACGCCCGAGTTGCATGCGCTGCTCGTCGACATGCATGACACGATGGCCGCGCTCAGTGGAGCGGGCTTGGCCGCGCCGCAAATCGGTGTGTCGCAGCAAGTCGTGATTTTTGGCGTCGGTAAGAATCCGCGCTACCCGACAGCGGAAGAGGTTCCTTATACAGTCTTGATCAACCCGCAGCTGGAGCCGCTGGACGATCGAATGGAAGAGGGTTGGGAAGGATGTCTATCGGTGCCCGGCATGAGAGGAATGGTTCCTCGATACTCGAGATTGCGTTATCGCGGCTTCGATCAATTCGGCGTAGCCATCGACAGAACCGTCGAGGGCTTCCACGCCCGCGTCGTTCAGCATGAAGTCGATCATCTGTTGGGAATCCTGTACCCGATGCGGATCCGGGATCTACGCAACTTCGGGTTCAACGAAACGTTGTTTCCCGGCCAGGATTTGCAAGACGACTGAGTCGACCTGGGAAAACGTCGCCGCAGATGCAGCGCGACACCCATCAGCAACGTCATCCTTCCGAACGGAGAATCTACATGGCTGCCGCTCTCGACAAACCGCTGTCCTTGCGCGACATGAGCCTGTTCAAACAGCAGGCATTCATCGCTGGGCGTTGGGAAGACAGCGCCGCAGGACAGACGAAGAACGTCGTCAATCCCGCAACCGGAAAAGTCATCGGTTCGATTCCGAACCTGGGCCCGAAGGAAACGCGGCGCGCGATCGAAGCGGCGCAAAGAGCGTTGCCGGATTGGCGAGCTCGCACGGCGAAAGAGCGCGCGACCATCCTGCGAAAATGGTTCGATCTGATGATGGCGAACCAGGAAGATCTCGCGATCCTAATGACTGTCGAACAAGGCAAGCCGCTCGCCGAGAGCCGCGGCGAGATTGCCTATGCTGCTGCCTTTCTCGAATGGTTTGCCGAGGAAGGTAAACGTGCTTATGGCGATGTGATTCCAGCCCATGGCCGGGACAAGCGCATTATCGTATTGAAACAGCCGATCGGCGTGAGCGCGGCGATTACGCCCTGGAATTTCCCTGCAGCGATGATCGCGCGCAAAGTCGGGCCGGCGCTGGCGGCAG
Source organism: Steroidobacter sp. (assembly GCA_025929585.1). Taxonomy (GTDB): domain Bacteria; phylum Pseudomonadota; class Gammaproteobacteria; order Steroidobacterales; family Steroidobacteraceae; genus Steroidobacter. The sequence continues at coordinate 12,358 of JAICPY010000037.1, read as the reverse complement.
GCTGCACGATGGTCATCAAACCCTCGGAGCTCACACCTTATTCGGCGCTTGCGATGTGTGTGCTCGCCGAGCGCGCAGGGATACCCGAAGGCGTAGTTTCGGTCGTGACAGGAGACGCCAAACAGATTGGCGGCGAGCTCACCAGCAATCCCCTGGTACGCAAGCTCAGCTTTACCGGCTCAACCGAAGTCGGAAAAATCTTGATGGCGCAATGCGCGCCGACGCTCAAGAAACTCTCCCTGGAATTGGGCGGAAATGCACCTTTCATCGTCTTCGATGACGCGGATATCGAGCTCGCCGTCAAAGGTGCAGTCGCATCCAAGTATCGCAACGCAGGTCAAACGTGCGTTTGTGCGAACCGGATCTTCGTCCAAAGCGGCATCTACGATCGATTCGCCGAGAAGCTCGCTGAAGCCGCTTCGGGTTTAAAGGTTGGTGACGGGCTGGCGCCAGATACGATGATCGGACCTTTGATCGATGATGCCGCGCTGAAGAAAGTCGAGACCCATGTGAGCGATGCGCTGTCCAAGGGCGCCTCCTTGTTGACGGGCGGCAGACGCGCGACAGGCGATGGAACGTTCTATGTCCCGACGGTGCTGACTAACGTGCAAGCAGACATGCTGCCGATGCGAGAAGAAACGTTTGGACCCGTCGCGCCGCTGATGAAATTCGACACAGACGCAGAGGCGATCGAGCTTGCGAATGCGAGCCCGTTTGGTCTCGCCGGCTATTTCTATAGCAACAATATCCAACGCGTGTGGCGAGTAGCCGAAGCGCTCGAATGCGGCATCATAGGCATCAACGAAGGCATCATCTCCACCGAAGTGGCGCCATTCGGCGGCATCAAGGAAAGCGGCTTCGGACGCGAAGGCTCGAAGTACGGCTTGGAGGAATATATGGAGGTGAAGTATTTGTGTTTGGGCGGCGTCTAGTTAGAGGTGAAAACGTGTAGAGGTGTAACGTGAGGAGGTCAGAGAGGTGTTGTAGGCGCTGTTGACACTCACGTATCTTGTCTGTGTTCACGCGAACCGCCATCGCCACTATCTGACGTTACACGCCTACACCCATTCACCAGTACACCCATCCAATGAAGGCACGCATCAAATGGATCCAAGACGTCATGTTCGTCGGGGAATCCGGGTCCGGTCATTCGGTCATCATGGACGGAGCACCCGAGGCGGGTGGTCGCAATCTTGGCTTTCGCCCGATGGAGATGCTGCTACTCGGGCTCGGCGGGTGTTCCGCGTTCGACGTGACGATGATCTTGAAGCGCGGGCGTGAGCGTGTGACGGACTGCGTCATCGAGGTCGATGGAGAGCGCGCGCACACGGACCCCAAAGTCTTCACGAAGATCGCGCTCAAGTACATCGTCACTGGGCACGCGCTCGATTCGAAGAAGGTGGAGCGGGCGGTCGCATTGTCAGCGGAGAAGTACTGCTCGGCGACGGCCATCATGGGCAAGACCGCGGAAATGACGCACACGATCGAGATCGTGGAGGCACAGAACGTGTAGACGCCAGATTGGCACTCCCACGGCCGCACGATGGCTGCCCTCGATCAGCAAATTTCAGTTTTCAGATTTCTACTCACATCGATAGGAGCTCCCAACCATGAAACGCAGCGCATCGGCAGTTTGGAACGGTGGCCTGAAGGACGGCAAAGGCACGATCTCTACTCAAAGCGGTGTCTTGGCGAACACGCAATATTCGTTCGGGACTCGTTTCGAAGAAGGCAACGGGACGAATCCAGAAGAACTGATCGCCGCGGCGCATGCGGGATGCTTCTCGATGGCGCTGTCCGCGCAACTGAACAACGCGGGTCAAACCGCAGAGAGTATTGAAACCGAAGCCACTGTCACACTGGAGAAGACCGACGCGGGATTTACGATTACCGCGGTCCACTTGAAAGTTCGAGCCAAAGTACCTGGCGCAACCCCGCCGGACTTCCAGAAGGCCGCTGAAGCTGCAAAGACGGGCTGCCCGATTTCGCGACTGTTGAAAGCCGAGATCACGATGGAAACGCGCCTGGCAGGTTGGACCTAGCGCGCGGTGATGAGGCGATGAAGTGATAAGGTGATGGCGACAGAAGCTGGAAGAAAAGCCTTCTGGCTTCATCACCTTATCACTTCATCACTTCATCACCTCATCACCCGTCCCCGTCTTCCCCACTCGTAACTGACGCCGGCGCCGAGCGCACCGATCGTCATCATCACAGCGAGTGTAGTAGGTTCACTGTTATTGAAATAGGCAAGCGCAAAACCCACCAACATTGGAATGAGAGATTGAAGTGCGCCCATCATGGCGGAGGCCGCGCCGGCAATGTGCGCGTAAGGGCCCAAGCCGAGCGCTGCCGCATGCGGGGTTACGCGCGCGACACTCACGAAGAAAGATAGCTGCAGCGCCACGAACAGCCAGAGCGGCACGCGAAAGACGAGCGTCAGTACAACCAGGACGGCTCCGACCGCCGCGGGCACCCAGATAGCTCGTGCTAACAGCTCGCTGGGGCTTTTCTTTCGAAGCTCGACGATGTTGATGCGGCTTGCCGCCATGAAGGCGAAGCCATTGGCGCCCAGCAGCCAGCCGAACTGCTGTGCCGACAACCCATATCCCTCGATCAATACCGCCGGTGCGCCGGTTACATATGCAAATAGGGCGGCCATCCCGAACGCACCTGCGAGCGTGTAACCGAGAAACGTCCGATCGCGCATCAAACTGCGATAGTTGAGCGTGATCGTCGGCACGCTAAAGGGCGAGATCGAACGTGGGTCGCGACTTTCGGTGAGCACTACGTGCATGGCGATCAACAGCAGGAGCGCAAATACCATCTGAAAGACGAAAACTCCGCGCCAGCCAAAGCCTGTTACAACCAAGCCACCGATGCTCGGAGCAAGAATCGGCCCCGCCGACACGATCGCCATGAGAATCGAAAAAGCGCGCGCCGCCTCATGCGGCTCACAGCGATCGCGAATGATCGCCCGGCCGATCACCATTCCCCCGCATGCACCTAGCGCCTGCAGCACGCGCATTAACATCAGCATCGACATATCTGTCGCCAAAGTGCAGCCGAACGAACCCAACGCGTAGAGCGTGAATCCGGCATACAACGGCGGCTTGCGTCCGAAGCGATCGCTCAACGGGCCATAAATGAGTTGCCCGAGCGCGATGCCGATCAGATAAGCCGACATGGTCTTCTCGATTCCCTGCTCTGCGAACTCGCGTTCGATAGCCGGGAACCCAGGCAAGTACATATCGATCGAGACCGGACCGACGGCAGTCATTGCTCCGATCAGTAACAGCCAGCGCGGAAACCTTTGCAGAGGTGGCATTCGAGAGTGTTCGCGTAGAGCTCATCGCTCGAAAGTGAGCAACGAGTTTTACGCGGGGGTCCTTGTGGAGCGGTACGCTCCTATCAGCGGAGTCGTTCGGCGTGATGCTTCAGATGATCGGCCACGAAGGTCGAGATGAAGTAGTAGCCGTGGTCATAGCCTTCTTGAAATCTGAGTTTCAGCTTGGTGCCGGACTTCTTGCACGCCGCTTCGAACAATTCCGGCTTGAGCTGCTCGGCCAAGAATTTGTCGGCTGTACCCTGATCGATGAGGATCGTGTCGTCGTATTTTTGGTTGGCGATGAGCTCCGATGCGTCATATCCGCGCCAAGTGTTCGTGTCGGGTCCGAGATAACCGGAGAATGCTTTCTGCCCCCATGGGCACTGCATCGGAGCGGAGATTGGCGCAAACGCGGAAACCGATCGATATTGGTCGCGATTCTTCAGGGCGCAAATCAGTGCACCGTGACCGCCCATCGAGTGCCCGAAAATGCTTTGCCGATCGGTTCGTGCGACCCCGAGCGAACGCACGAGCTCTGGCAATTCGCGCGTCACATAGCTGTACATCCGATAGTTCTGCGACCACGGCTCTTGCAGAGAGTCGACGTAAAAGCCTGCTGCAATGCCGAAATCCCAGCTCGCATCATCGCCCGGGAAGCGCACTTTGCGTGGACTCGTGTCAGGCGTTACCAGCATGATCCCGAGTTCGGCGGCGATGCGCTGCGCGCCCGCCTTGATCATGAAAGTCTCTTCAGTACAGGTCAGCCCAGCTAAGTAGTACAGCACCGGCACGGGACCTTGCTCTGCTTGCGGCGGCAGGTAAACCGACAGGCGCATCTCGCTGCGACACTCGGCCGAGTCGTGACTGTAGAAGCGTTGTGTGCCACCAAAGCAGCGATGTTCGGATAGAAGGTTCATAGGAGAGAGAAGGCGATCGGGGATAGCGGATAGGGGATGGTCGAAGAAGAATGATTCTCCATGTAAGCGACCTTGTTGGCCATCCCAAATGTGTCGCTGAGAAGAATCTACACTGCAAATAATCTTCAACACCTATGGAAAAGCCCCAGGAAGATGAGCACGCGGCGATTGTGTATCCTGACTCGCGCCTATTTAAAACTATCCCCTATCCGCTATCCCCTATCGCCTTCTCTCCTATGGCCACCGAATCCAACATGCTTCCCCTAGGTACGCAGGCGCCCGCATTCCGGCTGCCTGACTTTCGGGGACACATCGTCTCCATCGATGACTTCGCTGCCTCGCCGGCTCTGCTAGTCGCCTTCATCTGCAATCACTGCCCTTACGTGCAGCACATCCGTGAAGGTTTCTCGCACTTTGCGCGCGAGTATCACCCGCGCGGCGTTGCGGTGGTTGGGATCGCGGCGAATGACATCGAAACTTATCCGCAGGACGGGCCGGAAGGCATGGCGCAGGAGGCGGCAGCGGCCGGTTACACGTTTCCTTATCTTTTCGATGAAACGCAAAAAATCGCTCAGGCCTACAAAGCCGCTTGTACACCTGACTTCTTTTTGTTCGATCGCTCGCGAAAGCTTGTCTATCGAGGTCAGTTCGATGGCAGCCGGCCTCGCAACAATATCCCCGTCACGGGTGCCGACATGCGCAGGGCATGCGACGCAGTCCTTGCAGACAAACCTGTCCCTGCCGAGCAGCAACCCAGCATCGGCTGCAGCATCAAGTGGAAACAGTCGCGTTAGTGCGCTATTTGAAAGCAACTCGAAAAGCTAATTGCGCACCATCGGGTGTCGCCGTCACCGCGAATGCCGTGGTCTCGGTGCCATCCAGCCCCAAGAACGCATCGTTGAAGAACGATGCGATGAAATTGCCGAGCGCCATGCCGGCGAGCGTATCTGAAGGATAGTGCCACCCTGCTTCGATGCGGGCCCATGAAGTGCCGATCGTAAGAGCGTACAGCCCAGCGTCGGCCACACTCTTTACCTTTGGCGGCAGATCGATGGATCTGAGATTTCGCGAGGCGAAGCGTGTATGGACCGCAGAAGAGGAAGCGTGACCAGAGGGGAAGCTCTCACGTGCCAGAGCGTTGGGACGTTCTCGGTTCGCCAAGTCCTTGAGCTCCACTGTCAGCTGGCTAGTGGTACTCACGCCGGCTATCTGCACCAGAGTTCCTTTCGCCTTATTCCAGAACCATTCACCGGGTTCATCGCTGCTCGGAGTAAATAATAGCGTCGCGTGATGCACATGCACGGACGCCTTGCGCAGATCATCGCTCCACTGCTCCGCACTGCTCTGAGAACCGAATACCGGCGTGTGCTCTCGAGCCCAATTAGAGCTTCGCCGATCCCAGTCGTCGATCTGAAATACGGCGGCGCCGATCAGCGGCGCCCAAACCCAGGGATCTGCCGCAGCATTGCGTGCTGCCATACCGACCCGGTCCCATCCCGGTGCGATCGTCGCGTCTTCACCCCATCCGCGACCCGAAGGCAAGCTCGAGCACCCGTCACACAGAGGAAGCGCGACCAGAAGGAGCCAAGATATGCGAGGAGCGCACGTCACTGGGCTTCAACTACGAAGCCGCTTCGTTCGTTCCTTGGCTGAAATGGAGCGCCGACATCTTATGCCGCTGCAGACCAAGGACTACGGACTGCAGACTCCGTCTCCTTCATTCATGCCTCAACGCCTCGATCGGATCGAGCTGCGCCGCGCGGCGTGCAGGGAAATAGCCGAACACGATTCCAACGGCGGCAGAGAACGCGAACGACACTAAGATGATTCCCGGGTTGAATACGTACGGAACGTTGAAGGCATTATTCGCGAGGATCCCGGCGGCGAGTCCGAGAATGATGCCGATGATTCCGCCGAAGGCGGCGAGGGTCACTGCTTCAACCAGGAACTGCAGCAATACATCGCGCGCCATCGCACCAACCGCGAGACGCGTGCCGATTTCCCGCGTTCGCTCCGTGACCGAGACCAGCATGATGTTCATGATGCCGACACCTCCGACAACGAGGCTGACGGCCGCAACCGCACTCAGCAAAGCGGTGAGAACTCGCGAGGAGTTGGTGAACGCGCTGGTGATCTCTTGCAAATCGCGCACGTTGAAATCGTCTTCCGCGCCGTCGCGAATTTTCCGGCGCTCGCGCATCAAGCGTTCGATGTCTTGCTGCACCTTTTCTGTCGACGCCGCATCGCGCGCGGACACCATGATGTTATTGACGTCGGAGTTGCCGACCAATCTGCGCTGTAGCATGCGAAGCGGTACGAGCACGATGTCGTCTTGATTCTGCCCGAAGCCGGACTGACCTTTCGCAGTAAGCACGCCGATCACCTGGCAGGAAAGTCTCTGCAAACGAATATTCGCGCCGACCGGGTCCTGACTACCGAACAATTCTTGCTTGACGGAATCCCCCAAGATGCACACGGCGGCGCCGGAGCGCAGTTCGGATTCTGAAAAATTACGCCCGTTCGCGAGCGTCCAATCGCGAACCTCTAGATATTTATCGCTGGTACCCGTCACTTGGGTCGACCAGTTCGTGTTGCCGTAAATCGCCTGCGCGCCAGTGCTCGCGCTCGGTGCTACAGCACGTATCCCCGAGATCTCTTGCTCGATCGCCCGCACGTCGTCCAACGTGAAGGGAGGTGAGGCAGTGCGCGCCCCGCCGCCACCACCCCAACCTTGGCCGCGAAACACTTGCAAGAGGTTCGTGCCGAGCTTTTGCATATCGGCCTGCACCTGCGCCGTCGCCCCCTCGCCGATCGTCACCATTGTAATCACCGAGGCAACGCCGATCACGATGCCGAGAATGGTGAGCGAAGATCGCAACACGTTGCGGCGGATTTCTCGAAGCGCGAGCAGCAGGGCGTTCAGGAACATGGCTGTACAGTCCTTAGTCTGCAGTCCGTAGTCTGCAGGCCAGAGTTGCTCGTACGAGTGCCGCAGGCTTCATCTGGCTGCGGACTACAGACTACGGACCGCAGACTCGGAGCGGCGAACAACTTCATCGTTCTCGATCAGTCCATCTCTGAATTTCACAACTCGGTGCGTCCAAGCGGCAATGTCGGGCTCGTGCGTGACCATCACGATGGTGATGCCGCGCTGCTCGTTGAGCGCTGTCAGCAGCTTCATGATCTCGACACTGGTCGCGCTGTCGAGATTGCCGGTGGGTTCATCGGCGAATAAAACGCGCGGCTGCGAAACAATCGCTCGTGCGATTGCGACGCGCTGTTGTTGACCTCCAGATAATTGGCTCGGCACATGCGATTCGCGGCCTGTTAGACCGACTTCGAGCAATGCCTTCTTCGCACGTACATGACGTTCAGCAGCAGGCAGACCACGATAGACAAGTGGCAACTCGACATTCTCCAGTGCCGTCGTTCGGCTGAGCAGATTGAATCCCTGGAACACGAAACCGAGGTAGTTGCGACGTAGTAGCGCACGCTGATCCGCGCTCATTTCACCGACTGGCACGCCGAGGAATCGATAGTGTCCCGATGTCGGGGTGTCGAGGCAGCCGAGAATGTTCATGCAAGTGGACTTGCCGGAGCCGCTGGGCCCCATCACAGCGACGAACTCACCAGCTTCGATACGCAGATCGATGCCGCGCAGTGCGCGAACTTCGCCCTCGCCTTCGCCATAGAATTTGGTGACTTGCGAAAGCTCGATCATCGCAGGTGAGTGCGCGCTGTTCATCTCTTGGCAGCAGCGTTCTCGGCATCGACGATCACTCGAGTACCCGGCTCGAGCTTGCGCGCAAGCGCGGCGGCTACGCCTTCATCCTCTGCTGCGGAAAGGCGTCCCAGATTTGCGTTCGGCTCGAGCGGCAACACTTGCGTCACTCTGCCGTCGCTCATCCCGGCTCGGAACAGAACCAATGCAGGCTGGCCTTGTTGCGATACCCATGCGCGTCCGATGCGACGCGAGCCTTGCTCGCCGCCTCCAGACCCACGTCGACGAAAGCGTGGCATCAAGGCCGAGAGCGGACCGCGTTGCTGATCAGCTTGCGCGGGTTGTCCCGGCACCTGCACGCCTTCGGGTGTGAAACGCAACGCGGCATTCGGAACGAGCACGGCATCGGTGATGTTCGTCGTAACGATCTCCGCTGTCGCAGTCATGCCCGGCCGCAACAGCAATTCCGAATTGTCGACTTCCAATACGGTTTCGTAGGTCACTACGCCAGTCGAGGTTGCACTGCCGCCGGAGCTGCCCGAAGCGGAGCTCGCGCTTTGTGTGTTGCTCGATGCGAAATGCACTTGCGTGATGCGAGCTGCGAAACTGCGGTTCGGAAATGCGTCGACAGTGAACGTTGCTTCCTGTCCGACTTCGACCGATCCGACATCCGCTTCATCCACTGAAACGTGCAGCTCCATTTTCTTGAGATCTTCGGCAAGCGTGAACAGCACCGGTGCTTGCAACGAAGCCGCCACTGTTTGGCCGAGCTCCACCGATCGCACCAGCACGACACCATTGATCGGAGAACGAATGTCGGTTTTGCTCAGGTCCGTCCTTACGGCTTCGAGATTCGCTCGAGCTTGCGCGACGGCGGCGCGAGCGGCAGCTGTTTCCCCAGCCGCACGGGCGACAGCGGCCTCTGCCACGTCCAAATCCTGCTGCGAGGGGAGTTTGTTGTTGCTGAGCTCTCGAACCTTGAACAGCCTCGCGAGATTTGCTTTGGCTTCCTTCTCGCTCGCGTCGCTTTGAAGCACTCGAGCTTGCGCGGAAGCCAACGAGCTTTCCGCCTGCAATACTTGTGCACGCAGACGTGTCGTATCGAGCACAGCCAGTACCTGGCCAGCCTTCACTTCATCGTTTACATCGGCATTGACGGCGCGGATCGTGCCGGACAACTCGCTGCCGATATCCACCTGATTGCGTGGCTCCAGATTACCGGTGGCGGTCACCGTAACGGTCAAGTCGCCGCGCGTGACTTCCTGAGTGATGTACTTCGTAGGACCGGTGCTCGCTCGGCCGAAGATGAAATACAGGATCGCGAGCGCGAGTGCCGCGAGTACGAGCCACCTCAGCCAGCGCTTCCATCCCTGAGGCTCGCGCGAAGGAGTTCCTAGCGTCTGGGCTATATCGGGTGTGTGTGTCTCTGTATCCATGAATTATCTAGGGTGCCGCGGGGTAAACCGACCAGCCCCCGCCGAGGGCCTTGTAAAGCCGGACGAGGTTGGCCGTGCGCTCGCCATCACTGACGGCAAGCGAATCTTCCAGTGAGATGAGCTGACGATCGGCGGTGAGGACGGTTTGAAAATCGACCAGGCCGGAGTTGTATTGGACAAGCGCCAGCTCACGAGCGCGCCGCGCGCTCTCTACCGCCAGGCCAAGTGCTTCGCGGCGACGTTGCTCGGTCGTCCATGCGATCAACGCGTTCTCGACTTCCTCGAACGCAGCCAGCACGGTTGCCTCGTAAGTCGCGAAAGCCTGATCCAACACGGCGTATTGCGCGCGCAGGTTCTGGCGCAAAGCGCCACCAGCAAACAATGGGATTCGCAATGACAGGCCGAGCCGATCTGTTTGCGATCCATCCAGCACATCACTCGCGTTCAACGACTGCAAACCGATCGATCCGCTCAGTGAAAGACTGGGATACAAAGCCGCAGTCGCAACACCCACTTGAGCGCTCTGTGCTGCAAGCCGGCGCTCGGCCGCTCGGATATCGGGACGTCGGCGCACCACGTCTGCAGGCACACCCGTGACGATTTCCTCTGGCGCGGTCGGCACGGGTTTGCGTTCATTGAGCTGCACGGACAACGATCCAGGTACTTGTCCTGTGAGTACATCCAGACGATTCAGTGCCTGCGTCAAGCTCGACTCGAGAGAAGGAATTTGTGCGCGCGTCTGTTGGTAACTAGTTTGTGCCTGCTCGACATCCAGCACGCTCGCGAGCCCGGCTTCTGCACGCCAGTGCGTGATGTCCAACAACTCAGCTTGGGCTGCAAGGTTACGTTCGGCAAAGTCGAGCCTCGCTTGCGCCGTGCGCAGGTTCGTGTAGTTCAGAGCGACATCACCGAGCAATGTCACGAGCGCGTCGCGAAGATCCGCCTCGCTCGCGCCCAGTTGCGCGGTTGCGGCTTCGAAGGCCCGTCGTTGGCCGCCGAAAAGATCGAGCTCCCAGCTGGCATCGAACCCTGCGGTGTAGATTTCATCCGCAGATGCCACTTCGAAATCGTCATCGGGATCGATGAAGCGGCGCTCGGAATCGGTTCGACTCGCTCCCGCCGAAGCATTGATCGAAGGAAGAAACGAGCCGGCGGCAGCGCCGCGTCGGGCACGCGCCTCGATGACGCGTGCACGTGCCTGCTGAACGGTCTTATTGTCCGCGATTGCTCGCTCGATCAGGTTCGAGAGCATCGGATCTTCGAACGACGTCCACCAGTCCGCAAGCGAGGGAGCCTGCGCGGATTCCACCCGCACCCCGGCCGATGGGGCGAGATGCCACTCATCTGGCGTTTGAGTTTCGGGAGCTCGATAGTCGGGACCGACTGCGCAGCCCGCGATCACCGATACGGCCAGTAAAAAGGCGAAAAGCGGCGCCCACACGGACAACCGGCGCTCAGAACGAAGAATCGCTGAAACCTCTTGCATCAAAAATCCCGCACCAGACTCGTGAGCTCCGAGCCCAAGCCTGGAGCGGCATCGCACCTATCGTAGATTGTCGTAGATTGCTTCAGACGTCGTTGGTTCGTTCCCTCAACCTTACGTCATAGATGCAGCGGCGAAACAAACGGACGCGTTGCACCGTTAAACGCACCAAGGCGGCGGGCGTTGACCAGGCAGGGCCTTTCAGACCCTCTTATAACCAAGTGCGAGCCGTTTGGAACCACCTGAAATATGCAGATGTGCACCTTTCCCCCACAATGGTGCGTTACGCATGACCCAAAAGACGACCCGAGACCAGGGCGGCAAGCACCGCGCATTCGAGAAAATGACCCGACTGACACATCTGCAACGCCTAGAGGCCGAAAGCATCCATATCCTGCGGGAAGTTGTCGCTGAATGCGAACGCCCCGTGATGCTTTATTCGATCGGCAAAGACAGCTCCGTGATGCTGCATTTGGCGATGAAAGCGTTCTATCCCGCCAAGCCTCCTTTTCCCCTTCTACACGTGGATACCACCTGGAAGTTCCGAGAAATGATCGCGTTTCGGGATGAGACGACGCGCAAACTCGGTTTGGAGCTGCTGGTTCACATCAATCAGGACGGCTTGGCGAAGGGGATCAGCCCCTTCACGCATGGCTCGGCCGTACATACGGATATCATGAAGACTCAAGGCCTCAAGCAGGCTTTGGACAAGTATGGATTCGACGCTGCCTTCGGCGGCGCCAGGCGTGATGAAGAGAAATCGCGAGCCAAAGAGCGGGTTTTCTCGTTCCGCTCCGCGCAGCACCGGTGGGATCCGAAGCGCCAGCGGCCGGAGTTGTGGCGTTTGTATAACGCCCGAAAGAACAAAGGCGAGAGCCTGCGCGTCTTTCCGCTGTCGAACTGGACCGAGCTGGATATCTGGCAGTACATCTATTTGGAGAACATCCCGATCGTGCCCCTGTATTTCTCGCAACCCCGTCCCGTCGTGCAGCGCGATGGCGCTCTGATCATGGTCGACGATGATCGCATGCCTCTTAAGGAACGAGAGAAGCCGGAAATGCGCTGGGTGCGTTTCCGTACGTTGGGTTGTTACCCGCTCACCGGCGCCGTTGAAAGCCGCGCCGACACACTGCCCGCCATCATCCAAGAGATGCTGCTGACCACGAGCTCCGAACGCCAAGGCCGCGTCATCGACCACGACAGCAGCGCTTCGATGGAGAAGAAAAAGCAGGAAGGATACTTTTAGAGTGAATCGTGACTCGCGGGGCGCGGGTCGTAAGGCAGGCTCTGCCTTTCAATCTGTGCCGCACATGTCATAGCTCACCTCTAGCCATCTCTTCCTACCCGCTAGTCACTAGTCACGACCCGCTTCCGACCATGGCTCACAAATCCGATCTGATCGCCTCTGATATTCAGGCTTATTTGAAGTCGCACGAGCATAAGAGTTTGCTGCGCTTCATTACCTGCGGCAGTGTG
>JAICPY010000031.1 GCA_025929585.1 Steroidobacter sp. | reverse complement strand
TCGAAGTGCTTTTCATCGAAAGCGTGTTCTTGGAGCAAGACATCGAGCATGCGATTCGTAAAGCGCATTTGACTGCGGCCCAAGCCGGCAAAATTGCAAAGGATGCCGGCGTAAAAACCGCGATTCCGTTTCATTTCTCTACGCGATACATGGAGCAGGCAGAGCAGCTGCGAAGCGAATTCGAAAACGCGTGGAGAAGTATCGCCTGACGCACTCGAGATCTTCGGCCCTTGCGATAGTACCGAAGAGCATTCAGTCAACTAGGCTGTCACCGTCAATAGTTTACCGGCCACCGAACTAAGCGGCATTCACGCCCAAGCATTCACACCCAGGCATTCACACCTAGTATTCGACTTTGTCGGATTTCGCTTGCCAATCTTCGAACACGCGTAGCGCTTCGCCTCGCAATAGTTGTTTCATGGGAATGCGCCGGCGCGCGAGCGGCAGCTTGATCTCCCGGTAGATGAACGCATCATCGAATGCAATCTTGGCCGCATCCTTGCGCGTGTTCGCGTAGTACACGCACCTGATCTTCGCCCAATAGAGGGCCGCCAGGCACATCGGGCAAGGTTCGCAGCTCGTGTAAACCTCGCAATCAACCAGGTGAAAACGCTTCAGTCGCTTGCAGGCATTTCGTACCGCGACGATCTCCGCATGAGCGGTAGGATCGTTGGTGGAGGTCACCTGATTCCAGCCGCGTGCGATGATCCTCCCGTTGCGCACCACAATGGCGCCAAAAGGGCCGCCTTGATTCCTCCGCATCTTCGCACGCGACAGCCGAATCGCTTCGCGCATGAGCTCTGGATTCACGCTAGTTTCCCCGTTTTGGTCACTTCTTCGAGGTTACCAGAGCGCGTTGGAACAACCCTTCGCAATCGGTCCGCTACGATGGTTCTGGTCAGGCCGCTTGTCCGTTGCCAGTGCCACCGGTTTCCTTGAGAATGTCGGCCCCGCGCTCAGGCGTCCCGCCGGCGCGAGTCATTCCTGGGAGACATACGATGATCAAGGACCGCATGACAGTCCTCGCCGCGATGATGGAGCAGGGGGTCATCCCTGTGTTCTATCACCCGGATGTCGAGGTCTGTAAGAAGGTCATTCAAGCGTGCGGTAACGGCGGTGCGAAGTGCATCGAATTCACTAACCGCGGAGACTTTGCCTCGCACGCATTCTATGAAGTGACGCGTTACTTCGACAAAGCCGATCCCACCATCATCATGGGGGTCGGGTCCATCGTCGATGCACCGACGGCGGGAATTTATATCGCCAACGGTGCCAAGTTCGTCGTCGGTCCGTTGTTGAACCCGGACGTCGCTAAGGTGTGCAATCGGCGCAAGATTCCTTACAGCCCTGGCTGCGGCAGCGCCACCGAGATTGGCAACGCCGAAGAGCTTGGTTGCGAAATCGTAAAAGTATTTCCCGGCGGCTCGGTCGGCGGGCCCGATTTCGTCAAGTCCATGTTGGGACCGTGTCCTTGGACGCGAATCATGCCCACAGGCAGCGTCGATCCTTCCGAAGAATCGCTGCGAGCCTGGTTTGGCGCCGGAGTCGTCGCAGTCGGTATGGGCAGCAATCTGATTACCAAGCAGATGCTCGAGAAACAAGACTATGCCGGCATCGAGTCCAAGGTGCGTGACACTGTTGCATTGATCAAGGCCATTCGCGGGAAGAAGTCATGACCGACAATGTATTGAAGATTCGACCTGCGGCTGAATGCCGCTGGGACTGCGCGTCGCTGGGTGAGGTGATGTTGCGATTCGATCCGGGCTTCGGGCGTGTGCGTAATGCACGAAGCTTCCAGGTTTGGGAGGGTGGCGGGGAATACAACGTCGCCCGAGCGATGCGTAAATGCTGGGGCAAGCGCGCGACCGTCATTACCGCGCTGCCAGTTAACGATCTGGGTTGGCTTGTCGAAGATTTCATCATGCAGGGCGGCGTCGATACCTCGCACATCATTTGGCGGGACTTCGACGGGCTCGGCCGCAATACACGCGTGGGTCTGAACTTCACGGAGAAAGGCTTTGGTATTCGCGCCGCGCTCGGCTGCTCGGACCGCGGCCATTCCGCTGCCTCGCAGTTGAAGCCGGGTGAGATCAATTGGGAAAAGCTCTTCGGCGAAGAGGGCGTGCGCTGGTTTCACACCGGCGGAATTTTCGCAGCGCTCGCTTCCAATACCTCAGAGACAGTCATCGAAGCGGTCGAGGCTGCGCGTAAGCACGGCACGATCGTCTCTTATGACCTCAACTATCGGCCCTCGTTGTGGAAGAGCCAGGGCGGGAAAGAAGGTGCACAACGCATCAACCGCAATATCGCGCAGTACGTCGATGTAATGATCGGCAACGAAGAGGATTTCACCGCCTGCCTGGGGTTCGAGGTCGAGGGTATGGATGAGCACATCTCGGCAATCGATCCGGCAAATTTCAAGAAGATGATTCAGACTGCCGTCAAACAGTTTCCGAATTTCAAGGTGGCCGCGACAACCTTGCGTAACGCGAAGACGGCAACGTTCAACGACTGGTCCGCAATCGTCTATGCAGGCGGTCAGTTCTATCAATCAATGATGCGCGAGAATCTCGAAATCTTCGATCGCGTCGGCGGCGGAGATGGCTTCGCTTCCGGTCTAGCCTATGGATTCCTGGAAGGAAAAGGTCCGCAGGCGGCAGTCGAGTACGGCGCCGCGCATGGAGCGCTAGCGATGACGACGCCCGGCGACACCTCGATGGTCAACGTCAAAGAAGTCGAAGCTGTAATGAAAGGCAAGGGCGCTCGCGTTATTCGCTGATCTAAATTCGCAAACCGCTTCACGTGTAAGCTGTAGACGCGTGAACGACTCGAAGGCAGGCATCTCCCAGATGCCTGCCTTTTTCTTTTCCATGCCGAATAGGTGAGGGCTTCTCACAGGTACCGATGTTGGAGAAGATGACTCTCGCAAAGATCGCCAAGCCCGCAAAGCGCGCATTGAAAGAGTCTCTTCACCATTCGGCCAGTGCATTCGAGCGTGGCGCCATGCGCAGCAAGTAGTCCCTCTGAAGATTTAGAGCCTCCTCTCCTTTGCGCACTTTGCGGTCTTGGCGAGAGTCACTCTCGTTTATGGTGAGCAGCGGCTCATGTAGTGAGATAGTTATCAGCGCCAAATTAGTTAGACTCAACCAATGGTAGCTCGCGATGCGCTCAATTCCAAAACCACGCTCGACTCAGCGGTCGAACGGTTGGTCAAAGCGCATCCAGGACGGTCCGGCGTTCGATTGTTGCCGGATGGTTTGGAGGCATTTTCTCTGCGGGTGCAGAGTGCGCGAGCCGCCACGCGGAGCATCGATGTTCAGACTTACATTTGGCGGGATGATTCGACCGGCCGCTACATCGCACATGAGTTGCTGCTCGCGGCGGATCGCGGAATTCAGGTCCGCGTCTTGCTCGATGATATGGACGCACGCCCGCGAGATCTATCGCTCGAGGCCTTGGATGCGCATCCGAAGATCACCGTGCGCATGTTTAATCCTTTTCGTACGCGATCCGGCTGGTTGCGAACGCTCGCCGAAGTATTACGACGCGGTTGGCGCCTCAATCATCGCATGCACAACAAGAGCTGGATCGTGGACGGTAGGCTCGCGGTATCGGGCGGTCGAAATTTGGGCGATGAGTATTTCTCCTCTTCGGCGGACGTTAATTTCATCGATCTGGACGTCATGCTGCTCGGACCCGCCGCCGATCAATGTGTGCTGGAATTCGAGCGATATTGGAGTTGTGAGCTGAGTGTCCCGATCTCGCGATTGCGCAAGTATTTCAGTCGCAAGCTCGCACCCGAACAGCTGCGTGCGCGGTTGGCGAAGAGCGCTCAAGGCGCCGCGAAGTCGGAGCATGTGAGACAGCTCGACGATGGGCAAATGCAAAAGATGCTGCGACGATCGATCATCTGGTGCTCCGACGTTCGCGTCGTCGCGGACGATCCACGCAAGGCCTTAGGTCGCGACGCGGATTCCTCAAAGGTACTGGCGAGTATGGCGGCGCACATCCGTGCTGCATCTCGTGAGGTTTGGTTGATCTCTCCGTATTTCGTCCCAGGAATCGGCGGTACTGCGGCACTTCGCAGCCTTGCGCTTCAAGGGGCGCACGTCAGCGTGCTCACGAACTCATTGGCGGCAACGGATGTCGCTATCGTGCACAGCGGCTATGCGAAGTATCGCGTGCCCTTACTCGAGGCCGGCGTTCGCGTATACGAGCTGAAATCCTCGTTGGTCGTCGAGGATCTTCATCGCCGAATGCGTCTGGGATCTTCGCGCGCGAGTTTACATACCAAAGCTGCAATCATCGATTCGGAACATGTATTCGTCGGATCCTTCAATATCGATCCGCGTTCAGCACAACTGAATTGCGAAATGGGTGTGTGGATCCGCAGTGCGCGGTTGGCGGCTGAGTTGAGCAGGAGTTTTCAACAAGGCTGTGATCCCCGACGTTCGTACGAGCTTGTGCTCAAAGCGCAAGGCAGCCTCGAATGGAAGTCCTGCGAGAACGGCTCGTGCGTCGTATTCGACCGCGAGCCGAACGCAGGCTGGATCCGTCGCGTGATCGTAAAAGTCCTAGAGAAGCTGCCCATTGAATCGCAGCTATAGACACTCGGGCGACTTGGCGAGAGCGGCCAGATACTGGCCGCTCTCAACTGCCTCTCATGACTGAGTCTTCTGGCTAGAGCGCACGAGGGTTTTCGCGGCCCTCGGCACCGAGTCATTATGCAGAGCCGTCAGCGATTGCTGGTTCACTGCATTTACCGCTTCGGACAATGCGCTTGAATAGCATGCACGGTACGCTCTCACGCTCTGCAAATCACGGCCGCGGTGTGCGCTGCAGACATCCCGCGATGCCGATTGCAGCCGTTGATAAAGCGCTGCGACCTGAGATTCTCCTGCAAGGTCGTTCTGACTGTAGCGAATCACCTCTTTCTCGACCTGCTCTTGCGACGACGCAATACCAGGCGAGCTACAAATACCCACGGCGAGTGCTGCACACATCATGGCGTGGCGGGCAGTAAATGAAGCGTGACTAAACATAGGGTGTCTCCTGTGACATGGGCGCGCTGTCGTTATCGACTCAGTTGCTATCGATCGAATCGCCCCGTGCGATCCGCTTGCAACCTTGAATTGCAACTGGCGAGCCAACGTATTTAGTCAGACACGGGAAACGCGCCGCGGGTTACAAAGCGCGGAGATAATCGCGTTCTATGCTCCCTTAACGCGTTATGCGCGATTCATTGCACGATTGCGATCGTCGCTTCATGGCATCGGAAGTGTCCGCGGACGTCCGTTTTCCAATGACTGGACAACTAGTGCGCACGGAATGTCTTATTAGTTGCGAGTCGCTACATCCATGCGCAGCAGCTCACTCGATCGCGCCGCCATGAGCACGCAATCCATGTCGCTTGAGGGTTTCCCACGCCTCTTCCGCAGTGTCCGCGTAGTCGAACAGCTCTAGATCGGCTGCCGAGATCATGCCTTCCTCGTGCAAAGCAGCGAAGTTGATGATGCGCTTCCAGTAGCCGCGGTCGAACAACACGACAGGCACGCGCGGTGCTTTGCCCGTCTGGCGTAGAGTGAGAAGTTCGAACAGCTCGTCCATCGTGCCGAAGCCGCCGGGAAAAACCACCAAGGCATTCGCACGCATCGCGAGGTGCATCTTGCGCATTGCGAAGTAGTGAAATCGAAACGTGAGCTCTGGGGTCGAGAATCGATTCGGCTGCTGCTCTAGAGGCAGGGTTATATTGAAGCCGATGCTAGGCGCTCCAGCTTCCCATGCGCCTCGATTCGCTGCTTCCATGATGCCCGGGCCGCCGCCCGTCGCAATCACGTTGTCGCGCCAGCGGTCTTGCGGGGCGCGCGCTCCGCCTAGCTCGGAGACCATGCGGCCAAACTCGCGAGCGGCCTCATACCAACGCAGCTTGCGCCGCATCCGTTCGAGCTCTTCTTGCGCCTCGACACTTTCGGCTTGCGCCATCGCCTCGATGAGCTCAGGAGAGGGCACGCGTGCGCTTCCGAATACGATAATGGTCGATCGCACACCCCAATCTCGCAAGCTGAGTTCCGCCTTCGCGTACTCGAGCGCAAAGCGAAGCGCGCGCATTTCATCCCGCAGCAAGAAGCTCGTGTCCTCAACAGCGAGCAAATAGCTGGTGGATGCAAGTTGTGCAGAACTGTCTGATGGAGGCGTTGGGGTCATGTTGAGCTCATGGATGAGTAAGGGCAGCAGGCGCTCTTGGCTAGTGCTAGTTGAGGGTTGACAGCTGACGGTGGACGGCTCAGAAATGCGAATAGATGTCTTTCTGACCCTCAACTGTCAACCGCCGAGCTACCGATGAAGCCACGCAGCCTGAAGACATCCATTCTAAGCACTACCGCCCTGCATTCGGGTTTCCTGCGCGTCAATCGTTATGCGATCGAAGTCGAATTGCACGGTGGTGGTTCGAGGATCGTGAATTGGGAAGTGATGGAGCGCGGCAATGCCGTGGCTGTCCTTGGCTTTGATCCCGTGCGCGATGAGGTCGTGCTGGTAAACGAGCTGCGTCCCGGGCTTCTCGCAGCGGGTGACTATCCTTTCACGGACAATCTCGTCGCTGGAGGCATTGGTGAAGGAGAGAACCCTTTGGACGCGGCGGTCCGCGAGATGCAAGAGGAGACGGGACTTACGCTGCGCGATCCGAAGATCATTCATCCCGGTGCCTATGTGAGCTCGGGAGGCACCTCGGAGAAGATCGTCATCGTTCTTGGATTGATCGATGCCGGCAAGGCCGGCGGAGTTCACGGCAATCCCAACGAGAGCGAAGACATCCTGACCATCGTGCTTCCCGCTGAGGAGTTTATTCGGCGGGTACGTGCGGGCGAAGTGACCGATCTAAAAACGCTCGTCGCCGGTTATTGGCTGGCAGAGCACCATTCGGGGCTGCGCGAAAGGCAGTGAAGCTTAGTTCTCGCTCGGCGTGCTCCAAGGCTTTATCATCGCCGCGTCGCGCTCGAATCACGAGCGTTCAGCGGGGAAAGCATGCCTCTGGAACTAAAATGCCTTCTCGTACTCGGCTGCCTATCGCTTGCGGTGCAAGCCGATGCGCAGATTTATAGCTGCACCGCTCCGGATGGTACGCGTGTGTTTTCCGATGAACGCTGTGGGCCAGACGCCAAGATCGTTCCCGGCATCACATCCAAGAAGCGCGGCTCGGCTGGGTCGCCGAAGCGCGAACGCAGTGTGAAATCGCCAGAAGAGCTCGAGACGTTAATTGCTCAATGCAACGCCGGTGACATGAAAGCCTGCACGGAGTGGACTCACGGAGGAGGTCCTAACCATCTGCGTGAACAGGAAGGTAAGGCGGCACTCGCATGTGAAGGCGGCTCGCTCATGGATTGCGAGCGACGGTATTGCCCGGATGGAATGACGGACGAGTGTCGAACGCGCGTGATGCAGTCCGCGAACGTCTCGGGCGACACATGGTATCTGCGCGATCAACGCACGTTGCAAGACGGCGGTACCGCCTATCAGATTCGCTGCGCGGCGCCAGGTGAGCGGGAAATTCGAGATGCCACTGTCACCTGTGCCGGCCCGCCCGGCCCGAAGCGCTGTTTCGTCTTAGCTCCGCAGCAAGGGTTTTCGCGGCTCGATCAAGCGGCATCGAGTTATTGTGCAGAGTGATACCGTCAAGTGATGAGGTGATAGAGTGATGAAGACAGAGCGGGAAAGTGCTCTCCCTTCTGTAGTCATCACCTTATCGCTTCATCACCTTTCACCGCGTTACGCAGCATGCTCAATCACAACAGTTATTTCGATGGCCAAGTGCAGAGTGTCGGGTTCGAGCGCAATGGTTTGCGCGCGACCGTTGGCGTCATCGCTCCTGGCGAATACCGCTTCAGCACGGGTGCGCCCGAACGTATGAGCGTCGTGAGCGGAATGCTCAGCGTGAGGCTGCTCGACGCAGAGTGGTTGAGTTTCCCGGCAGGTACGAGTTTCGAGGTGCCCGCCGATAGCAGCTTCGAGGTCCGTGCCGTAGGTGGCGCTGCTGCGTACCTATGTGAGTTTTTGCGGTAGCGATTCGCGTCTCGACCTCGTCAAGCGCGAGTCTTTCGCGACACCATCGCACAGCCCAGCAAGCCGAGCCCCAGCAGTATGAGAGTGCTTGGCTCCGGTACTCGCACAGGTGCCTGTTTGCCTGGCTGCGTCGAAGGATCCTCGAAGAAATAATCGTCGTCGCTGATTTCTTCAGCGAGCGTGGGACTGGATTGCTCGACAGGGTTCTCACTCAGCGAGTCATCGCTAGAAGAATGTCCTGTATCGCTGTCGTCACGAGAGTTCGACGGGATGCTGGGGTCCCCGGTTTCCTCGGTGCTGTTCTCAGGCGTCTGTTCCTTACCGCCAGAGGTATCTGGGCGACCCGATGTATCGCGCCCGCCACCTAGATTCGAGAATGGCCCGCTTGCCAAACCGGACCGGCTAGTAACATTGCGAGCGCCCGCATTGGCTGCCAGCAGCCGTAGGCGGTGCTCAGGCTCCTCGGAGATTTCCGCCGCATCCGCCAACATCGGCTGGCTGTTGGCTTCATCCGATTCGATCATTGCTGGCGTCGACGGTGATGAGGTTTCTTTCGAATCCTCGACTTCTGATTCTTCGGAAGAGTGTGGTGCGAGAGCAGGATGCTGTTGCTCGTTCGACTCCTCGCTGAAGCTATGCTTTTCTTGTTCAGTTGTATTCGGCGTGGTGCTTTCGACAGGCGCGCCCGCAGTACTCGACTTGCTCGCGAGATTTGCGATAACAGCGCCTCCGGTAACGAGCGGCACTAAAACCAAGCCCACGATCATTGCACGCTTTCGCATCGGTCCTTCCTCGATTGATCAGTATCGAGGTGTACCTATGCAAGGCTTGGTCCACGCGCGAAATCGCGTGAATTTGCGGCTCGCGTGTAAGCTGATGCGACGAGATCGCTCGCGTTATGTCGTCTCAGTGCTCGAGCGATACGTACTTGAAGCGCGATGCGCGTTTGAGCATCGAATACAAGCGCTAAAACTCCTCGAGTGTCTGATTATGTAGCGCGCCCGCGTAAAAGAATCCGGCGTGCTGGTACCCCTCAAGCCACCGCTCGCAGTTCCGACTCGGTTTCTTCCGCAGGCGGAAGGTGGTCCGCAGGTGAGGGTGTCGTCATCGATGTGTTCGCATGCTCGCGCTCGTTGGTGCGGAAATGCGCCACGAGGTCAGTGAGTCGCTTCGCTTGGTTGGACATCGTACGCGCGACCGAAGAGGTAGCGGCTGCCATACCGGAGTTCTGCTGCGTGACTTCGTCCATCTTCGACACGGCCACACTGACTTGTTCCAGGCCTCGTGTCTGCTCCTGGCTCGCAGCTGAGATCTCACCGATGATCTTGGCAACCTTCTTCACCGCACCGACGATCTCATCCAAATGCTTGCCCGATGCGTTGACGAGCGAAGCGCCATCCTGAACTTTGACGACGCTGTCGTTGATCAGTTGTTTGATTTCGCGAGCCGCTGTCGCGCTTCGCTGGGCGAGGCTTCGCACTTCGCTGGCGACGACGGCGAACCCGCGGCCTTGCTCACCGGCGCGAGCGGCTTCCACCGCGGCATTGAGCGCTAGTAAGTTTGTTTGGAATGCGATCTCATCGATCACGCCGATGATGTCGGCGATGCGCTTGCTTGCCGCATTGATCTCCGTCATCGCGGCGACTGCCCGATTGACTACCTGTCCGCCGGCTTCGGCCTGCGTTCGTGCCGAGACTGCCAAGTCATTCGCATGCCGTGCATTGTCCGCATTTTGACGCACTGTGGAAGTCATCTCCTCCATGCTGCTGGCCGTTTCCTCCAGGCTTGCCGCTTGCCCGCTGGTGCGATCGCTGAGCTCCTCGATACCTTGGTTGAGCTCTTGAGCGGCTTGATCGACTTCACGAGAGCTGTGATGCACGTTTCGAATCAAGCCACCCAACTTGTCACGAAGCATTGCGATGTCATGCAGCAGGCTACTGGTGTCGCCTGGTCGAACGGATACATCGGTCGCAAAGTCGCCCGCGGCAATTCGGCGTACGATCTCAGCGGCTGACTCGGGCTCTCCGCCGAGCGTTCGAAACACGCTGCCAATCAGGATCCAGGATCCTACTGCCAGGGCCAGTACCATGATGATGGCGCTGACGATGGATACGACCACAGTGCGCTGCACACCCTCTGCGCTGCTCGTGAGGAGCGAACGAAACCTCGTGATCTCCTCTTCTTGAGAGGTCAAGAGGAGCTGCTCGAGTTTCTGGGTGCGCGTTTGAAGCTGACTTACGATCTTAGCCGGGTCTCCGCTTTCCTTGCCTAGCATGACGCGAGCGGCGCTCAGAGCGGTTGAATAGTATTCGGAGAAATTCTTTTCTAGCTCGCTGAAGGCATCTTGCTCGTGGAGTGATTTCAGATCACGCACCGATGCTCGATAGTTCGAGGCACGTTGTTCGGCGGCCGCCAGCGCCGCATCATCGCCCTCGGCCACAGCTTGCTGCAGGATCTCTTGAATGGCGGTGAATTCGGCGCGCAGTGTGCGCAAGCCTTCAACCGTCGGATATTGCACCTGTTCGACGCGCCGTAGCGCATCGGATGTCTTCGAGGCGACCTGCGAGTTGATCGCGATACCCGCCGATACGATCACGACGGTTGCGATCGGCAATAGCCAAATACGGGTCCTGAAATTCATCGATTTTGACTCCGACGGATAAGGCGGCCGCAGCGGGTGCCGCAGCCGCCCAATTCCATCTGTACTGTCTTTACGGTGCGGTAAAGACGACTTTCACCGAGCTATCCACGGCACTCTTCTCGATATAGCCGATTGCCTTCGGATCGCCCGCCACCGCTTTCTTCACATCGGCACTGGAACCCACCTCTTTAGGCGGGGTAGCTTTGCCGGTGAAAATTAGGCGCGTCCAAACCGCCTTCACCTGAGCGCCGTCCTTGCCGGTCACTTTCTGATAGAACTCGCCGCGCACTGCCGAGCTCTCCGGAAGGTCGACTGGCGACGACGCCGTCGACTTGCCTAGGAACACATCGGCGACTTGATCGGCAGTCATCGAAGCTGCCGCGTTCTGCGGATGCACGACCACGACCACTTCGGCATGTGCTGCCGCTACGCCCATCGCTGCTGCTACCAGCAACGCGGCCTTCACTACGAGATTGATACGCATATTCGAGTACCTGTTGAACACGCTCGGTTAAAACACAAAGTTGATTTGGATGCTGATCAGGTTGTAGTTCTCGCCCGGCTTATAGTCGGGGGAAGGGAGCGGAACCGGACCGAACGGCGGAACGTCCACGATGATCTGCGCCACATCCAACTGGCCCTGCGAGTTTGCTGGTAGATCCGCGTACTGATATTCGGCCTTCAAATTGAATTTGCTCATGAAGTCCCAGCGTGCGCCGATCGCATATGAACGCTGCTCCAAGCTGTAGCCGAACATAGGCGGATCCTTGGGCTTTTGCTCGGCGACGGTCACATACGGAGTGAGGTTGCCGAAGCGGTAGCCGCCGGAGACGTACCAGGCGCTAGTGTCGCGGAAGAAAATCGGATCCTCGATCTTCACGTGTGCCCATTCGGCACCGATGAAGAACTGGCCTGGGTCATAGTGAGCGCCGATCACCATGAACGATGTGTCCGCAGCTTCGGTTTGACCAAACAGATTCGGCAACTTGTATGAGCCGAAATAAAGTTTCTGTTCTTGGTACGTTAACTTGGCGGAGAAATCGCCGATGGCAATCGTGTCGAAGATGCCCCACACGTGCTTCGCCTTGCCTTGCATGCCTGGGGCGATATCCGCGACGTTCTCGCCGTAAATGGCCTGGAGGGTGTGCTCGACCGATCCAGTTTGGAACTTGTAGGTCAGGTCCACGCCATCGCTGTTCGTGATCGGCAGCAGGTCATAGACCTCATGCGGCGCGCGTACCCAGGGAATCGCGTATCCGACCTTGCGAGAATCGGAGAACATGAAGCTCGGCATGGCGGTACGGCCGACTCGCACTGAGAACTCCGGGGTAATCTCGTACTTGAGGTTGGCCCATTCGACGTGTGGCGCGTATTTCCCGTCATAGTTCTGCTCGGAGATGACCTGCACCGTGGCGGTCAGCTTATCCGTGAACTTGCCCAGCACCTGAAGTCCCAGGCGCGAATCCACGTCAGTGCTGAGACGGTCGTTGGCCCCAGCTCCGCGCAAATTGAAGCCAGGACCCGAGTACGTTGCGTTATCTTCGCTCGAGTACACGGCGCCGAGGGTGCCGAATCCATTGACCGTGAAAACGGAAGAGTCGAAGTCGAGGGCCTGAACGTTAGTGGTGTGCGCGGCGAGTCCGACCACGCCGAGAGCAGTCAATTTCCGAAGCATGATGATCCTCAATAAGAAGCGAAATCTCGTATGTTCGGATCGATCCGCGGCTCACTTGCCTAACCCCAAATCTCGGCAGAGATCCTCGTGTCGATCCGTGACGATTCCTGCCGGAAGTTAAGCTCACCGGCGTTGACCGTCGCGCTTCTTAGCGGCGTCGATGCGTGAAGGTTGAGACCGCTTTCGTGAGGGTGCCCGATGTGTACAGCGAACCACCTAGAGTGGGAGGCAGGCCGACTCGCAACGGCAGCATCAGCGATCGATGCAGCTTTCTCGATGTCCTACACGAAAGATGGCGATGACGTGATCGAGTGCGCTTTATTCAATGGCGTAAGCCCGGTTCAGCGAGTGAACTTCTTCGGGCCTGGGAGACATTCCTCAGTTTCGTCACGACTTGCCGATTGAGAGATGAGACTAAGGCGGCGTACCAATGCCTTACGCGGTAACAGGCGCAGCGTAGAATCGCGAAACCCTATGTACGACGACAGAGGATTCCTGAGCGAACGTTCCTGACATGCCTCCACCTGGTCGCATCCGCATCTATGTTCAGCCCCGCGCGTCTAAGACCGAAGCCGCGGGAGTTCACGATGGATGTATCAAAGTGCGTCTGGCTGCACCGCCCGTTGACGGCGCAGCAAACAAGGCGCTGATCGACTTTATGGCCGAGCGATTAGGCATCGCGAAGTCGCGTATCCGACTCGTTTCCGGGGAGAGCTCTCGGCGCAAAGTGCTCGAGATCGAGGGACTGACCGAGGAGCAGATCGCCGCAGCTCTGAAATGAGGGAACAGCGGCGCCGCTGTAGACATTGTGTCGACGAACCCCGCCACTCGAGGTCTGCCGATGCGAATCGTCGTTGCCATTCCACTCTGCGTGTCGCTGATCGCCTGCACATCCACACCGGTCACCGCCCCACGAGAGTATTTGGACGAGCAGACCGCGGCGACGATTACGGTCGTTAAAGAACCCTGGATCTTCACTCGCGTGCCAGGCGCTAGTGAGGACGGCTCACAGCGTGATTATCTTCATCTGTATGCGATCGACGTGAATCGAATGGGAGATCATCGTCAGTACTTCGCGGCCTTGCAGTCGGCGCCTGCCGGTTCGGCGAGCACCTCTCCGATCCTGGAGCTTAAGAATGGCTTGCAAGTGATCAAGCTCGATTCCACCAACGAGGATCCACGTGAGCTTGGCATTGCCCAGCCTATTGCCGAGGCTTACACCCCGAACGCTGCATGGTGGTACTTCCCTGTGGACAAGCAGACGCTGTCTCAGCTGGCAAACTCACGAAACCTGGAAGCGAAACTCATCGCGCAACAAGATCAGTTCTCGTATGTTCTCTGGCGCGACGGACGCGATGAGCTTTCGGAGCTGACTGCGGTGCTGCCGTAGGAGGGTAGGTGGGTATGAGACGAAGGCGCGGTAGATGTGACCCGTGATTCGTGATTAGTGGGTTGTCAGATACAAGCGATTCGCGCCTCTAGATTGTCATTCATGGTCGTGCAGGGTCTTCAGTCAGCTCAAGGCCGAGCGCGTTTTCTTGCAGCCCGTAAGCCACGAGTTACGACCCGCTGGGCCGCGCTGTCCCGCTCACCCCAACTTTCGTGCGTCCAGTACGCGCTACTGACTAAAATCGGGGCATGCTCGAGACTTTCACCACCGCGCCGTCTACTTACGAATTCTCCGAAAGACAGAAGCTGCGCGTGCTGGTGTCCCTTTGGGTGCTGTTCTTCGGTCTCATGCTCGTCATCGAGATTCAGGAACACTGGGAGCATCCCGGCATTCGATGGTGGGAGCCGTTTGTGTGGATGGGCACGTCCGCAGCGGTTGCGAGTTTGTGGTTGTGGATGTTCTGGCGTGACCGCAGGCACGCGGAGCAATACTTGGATCATCCGCTCCGCTGGTTCTGGCGGCAATGCCGATGGTTTCCGATCGTCGCGATCGTGTTTGTATGCGTAACCTATGCCTTGAGGCATGGCATCTACAGCCTCGCGGGCCGCGCTTACCAGCATGAACCTTGGCCGTGGGTGTTCCTGTACGAGTCGCTCAAGCTCTGGCTCTTCCTGGGTTTATGGCTTGGCATTCTGTTCGCACTCGAATCTTTCTCGCATTGGCAGACACAGCAACGCCGGCTTGCCGAGCTGCAACGATCTCTCGCGCAGGCTCAGCTGGTGCAACTCAAAACCCAACTTCGACCGCACTTCCTCTTCAACGCGCTCAATACGATCTCTTCCGTCATGCAGATCGACATCGTTCGCGCCGATCGTCTTCTGAACCAACTTGCGGATCTATTGCGAGCGAGCCTGCGAGCCGATCAGGAGGAGCTCACGACGCTGAAGTCCGAATTGGATCTGCTGCGGCTCTATGGACGCATCATGGAGCAACGATTCGAGGATCGAGTCACTTTAGAATGGGAAATCGAACCAGAAACCGAGGCAGCAATGCTGCCGACGATGATGCTGCAGCCTCTACTCGAGAACGCCTTCAAGCACGGTGTCGAAAACGCGAGCACGCCTGCTCGCATCACGGTAAGCGCGAAACGCATTGGCGATTACCTAGAGCTGCGAATCATCAACATCGGCGAGGTGACACCCGTCGCGGGCGAGGGGGTGGGTTTGCGAAACTGTCGATCGCGAATGCAACTTCATTACGGCGCGGCCGGTGTCTTGGAGTTCACATCAGACCGCACCAGCGGTGATGTGCGCGTGCTGATTCCGTGGGCGGAGCAGCCTTCATGATGCGTGTACTGATCGCGGATGATGAGAAACCGGCGCGCGACAAGCTTGCTCGCTGGCTCGCCGAACAGGCAGATGTCGAGTTGGTTGCTCAGTGCGTCACTGGCACTGAAGCCGCCGCGCAAATCGAGAGCTTTCGACCCGAGGTTGCTTTGCTGGATATCCAAATGCCCGGCATGAGCGGCTTGGAAGTTGCTGCACAGTTGGAAGCCGATACTGCGCCATTGATCGTTTTCGTAACGGCATTCGACGAGCACGCGATCAGCGCATTCGAATTGAATGCGATCGACTATCTTCTGAAACCCTACGACAAAGACCGGTTACTACGATCGTTGACGCGCGTGCGCGAACGCATCCGCGATAGAGCTCCGCAGCAAGCGGCTGTTTCGGTGGCTCGATCTCAGTCCGGCGCCTCCGAGCGCTTGCTTGTGCCTCAGGGCGAGATACTAAGGCTCATTGATACATCGAGTATCGAATCTCTCGAAGCAGACGATAACTACGTTCACGTCTACTCGGGCTCCAACCACTATCTACTGCGGCGAACATTACAAGACCTACTTGCACAGCTCGGAGAGCAGCGTTTCGTTCGAATTCACAAGTCAGCTGCCGTTAATCTCACTTTCATTCAGTCCTTCACGCCTCTCTTCAAAGGAGACTATGACGTCAAGCTCGCGAGTGGCCGCGAGCTGCGGATGAGTCGAAGATTCAAAGATGCGCTATTTGCTCGTCTCGGTCGATGAAGTCGTGGCTATTGCACGATTCCTGAACAGCGATGTTCTAAACGCCTAGTGACACGGCGGCGACAATAAGTTTGGCGGCCAGCCCAGCGTTGTCACTGCGGCGAGCTCGCAACTTCCGCGATCTACCGTACTGCAACATCTATTCCTCGATGTCTGCCACGCAGCATGTTCGGAGGCGTTCTATTTCTCTGTGCAGATGACAAGTCAACCTTGCCCGAACGGACGATTGAGAATCATCTTATGAAAGTCTAGCGTTCATCGTGCGGGGCGAAACGCGCCGCTCCAAAGTCCAGTCGATTTGCTGCAAGCGTAAGGGAGGATTCGAGATGGCTACCCGAGCACCTCGCAAGGCCGCACGAACCAAACAGAGCAAGGCGCAATCGCGTCGAACCAGGAAGGCAGCGGGCAGACCGACCATCCCACCACTGCTGTTTGCAGAGGTCTCGCCGAGATCTGTCGGCGGCATGTCGATGTTCGATATGTCTGCACGCATCGACCCAAACATCGTCTCGAACTACATGTCCGATGAGCAGACAATCGCGCGCGCTGCTGCTCGTCTGGAGGAAGCAGGATTCCAGATCCTTCAGATCTCGCCCTACACGATCAATATCGCGGCACCGATCAAGGTTTACGAGGTGGCGTTCAAGACGAAGGTGATCGCTGAGGAGCTGTCGACGCGCAAGTCGGGTGGCGTAGTGGACACAGCGACCTTCTTCACTGCCGAGAGCGCGCCGCGCTTCGGGCTCATATCGACGCAGGGAACTGCCTTCGAAAGTTTGATCGAAGGCGTCGCTATCGAGGAGCCTCGATATCCCTTCGCTGCGTTGCCGTATGCTCCGAAGGTCGCGTACTGGCATCTCGAAGTGCCTCACGATGTGTCGCTCGGTTGTAATGCCGATCAGGCGCATCGCTCCGGCACGACGGGTCGAGGAGTTCGAGTCGCGATGGTCGACAGTGGCCACTTTGCGCATCCGTTCTTTGCCGCTCGCGGTTATCGCGTCGCGCCAGTGACCCTCGCGCCCGCCACATCGGATCCGGCAGTGGATGACAACGGGCACGGCACAGCGGAATCCGCCAACATCTTCGCGGTGGCACCAGATGCCGAACTGCTGCCGGTGAAAATGAATTTCGCCAACAGCACGGCCGCGTTCAACGCCGCAGTCGGCTTGAGCCCGGACATCATCACCTGCAGTTGGGGAAGCGATGTTCGCAGCGGACCTCTCTCGCCGGCCAATCAAACATTAGCGATCGCAATCGCCGACGCCGTTGCGCGCGGCATCGTCGTGATCTTCGCCGCGGGCAACGGACATTTCGGCTTTCCTGGCCAACATCCGGATGTGATCTCCGCAGGCGGCGTCTTCATCCAACCTGACGGTACATTGCGTGCGTCCGATTACGCGAGCGGCTTTGCAAGCCCGATCTATTCGGGACGCAACGCTCCCGATCTATGTGGTTTGGTGGGCATGCTGCCGCGTGCCGCCTACATTATGTTGCCGCTGCAGCCCGGCTGCGCCATCGATACCGGATCCGCGGGCGGCACGCACCCAAATGGCGATGAGACGGCGACCGATGACGGGTGGGCTGCGATTAGCGGTACTTCCGCCGCGGCGCCCCAGCTTGCCGGCGCGGCCGCATTGGTCAAGCAAGCATGCCCGCGTCTTACACCAGCCGAGGTGCGCGACATCCTTGTGCGCACCGCGATCGATGTGACGACCGGCAATTGCAATCCCGCTTCCAGTGGCGCATCCGCGGCAGCCGGTACGGACCTCGCAACCGGTGCCGGTCTCGTCAACGCAACCGCGGCGGCGCTGGTTGCAAAGATCCGCTGTCTGGGTCCGATTCGCCCGATTGGACCGATCGAGCCGATCAGGCCCATTAGGCCGATCGAGCCCGTCGAACCGATCAGACCCATTCAACCCGTGGAACCAGTCCGTCCCGTTCGACCGGTCGAGCCGATACGACCCATTCAACCTATTCAACCGGTTGAGCCAATCCGGCCGGTCCAACCGGTCGAACCGATTCGACCCATACAACCTGTCGTGCCGGTACAGCCGATCCGACCGGTCGGACCAGTGGGACCGACATCCGCGATGCGGGAAACACAGCAAAGTCAACTGGAAGGCCAGCCTATAACGGCGGAGGACGTTCGCGCACTCGAGGATATGATCGTGCAAGGCAAGATCGAGCCGTCCAACCTTTAGCGACAATGATGTCGAAGGAAGGATCGTGCCTCGTACAACGAAACGTGTCGCACTGATTCACATGCCGTGGGGCGCGCTAGAGCGTCCCACGCTCGGCCTCAGTTTGTTGAAGGCGACGCTCGATCGCGAAGGAATCGCAAGCGAGGTGTACTACCTCAACATGCGCTTCGCCGAATATCTCGGCGCAGAACGCTACCGTTGGATCGCGCACGAGCTTCCACATGTCGCGTTCGTCGGCGAATGGGTTTTCACCGAGGCGCTCTATGGCGCAGATGCGGCGCGGGATGCTGCTTACGTCGAGGAAATTCTGCGCAAGCAATGGCATCTACCCGAGCAACGCATCGCGGAGACCTTCTCTCTGCGTCGCTATGTGGAGCCGTTCCTGATGCATTCGCTCAACTCACTGCCGTGGAGCGACTTCGACCTGGTGGGCTTCACATCGACATTCGAGCAGAACATTGCTTCGCTCGCCTTGGCGAGACGCCTGGCTGCGCTTCGGCGCAAACCTGCGATCGTTTTCGGCGGCGCGAACTGGGAAGGGCCGATGGGCCTGGAACTGCATCGCGCGTTCCCCTTCGTCGACTATGTTTGCTCGGGCGAAGCCGATGAATCCTTTCCAGCTCTGATCCGAGCCCATCGTGCGCCGAGTACTGCTCGCTCCACCCAGTTGCGAAGGATTCCCGGAATCGTATTTCGCGAGAGAGGCGAAACCATCAGCACCGGCCCCGCCGCTCCGATCACTCGCATGGATGCGCTGCCGACGCCGGACTTCTCCAACTATTTCGCTGCTCGCAGTTGCAGTTCCGCCGCCCAGCAAGCACCGCCCGTACTGGTCTTTGAAAGTTCGCGGGGTTGCTGGTGGGGCGCGAAATCCCACTGCACTTTCTGCGGGCTCAATGGCCACACGATGGGTTTTCGCAGCAAGTCGCCGGCCCGCTTCTTGAGCGAGCTCACCGAGCTCACGCAGCGCTGGCCATGTCCAGTGCTCGAGGCGGTCGATAATATTCTCGACATGAGATACTTCGACTCGGTGCTGCCGAGTCTCGAAAGGCTCGACCTGCCTGGTGAGATCTTCTATGAAGTGAAGGCGAACCTGAAACGTCATCACGTAGCAGCGCTCGCTCGCGCTCACATCACACGCATCCAACCTGGCGTCGAGTCTCTCAGCACGCACGTGCTCGGTTTGATGCGTAAAGGGACGACGGCGCTTCGCAACGTACAGTTGCTCAAGTGGTGCCGCGAGTATTCGATTGCGGTCGATTGGAACCTACTGTATGGATTTCCTGGCGAGGCTGACGAAGACTACGAAGAAATCATCGCGCTGCTACCCAAGATTCGCCATTTGCAGCTTGCGAGCGCCTGCGGACCGATCCGACTAGATCGCTTTAGTCCTTATTTCGAGCAAGCGAACGCGTTCGGGTTGCACGAGCTGAAGCCCATCGCGCCGTATCGATTCCTCTATCCAGTGGAAGGCTTATGTCTGGACCGCGTCGCCTACTATTTCGACTTTGCCTATCAGCCTGAATTTGAGCCGAGTCCGCTTGCGCATGTGGCCGCTGAGCGGCTCGAAGCACTGAGAGATCGCGTGCCCGGCACGCTTCAAGGAGTCGAACACCGAGATGAGCTATACGTGCGCGATTCGAGACAAGGAACCGAAGCACCCTTGCTGCGGTTGTCCGCCTATGAGCGTACGATTCTGGAATGCATCGACGAAACTCGGTCGCTGAAAAGCGTCATGGAAAAATTGGCGCTCGAATATCCTGATCACACGTTCGATGCGGGTCACGTACAGGGATTTCTCGATGGACTCGTTCGGCATTCGCTGGCTCTATGCGATCGGCAGCAATACCTTAGTCTCGTCTTGATGCCCGCATCGCTCAGGCCGAGGCTCGAGGCCGCGAGCCGACGCGAACGACCCGTGGCACCCGTAACGGCCAACCACCTGGCGGGAGAACTTGCCCATGCCTCCGCCTAAATCGGTAGCGACATCGAATGTGGTCGCCGCTCTCGTTGTCTTGGAGCACGGACCGACCTCGGTGCAAAGCGCTGTCGCTTCCAATATCGACGCGCTGCGACCTCCGCACCAGATGGTCGAATCGGCGCGGCAAGCCTTCGCCAACCTTGGCTTTCGTGTGGCTGATCTCGTCGGCAATAGCTTCGCGATCGAAGCGACGATGTCGCATTTCAACGAAGTGTTCCGCGTCGAGCTGCACGCAGGTCGTGATGGTGCGATTCGGGTGCGCGGCGCAGAAGGAAAATCATCGTTAGAGCTTCCTGTCGCCGCGCTTCCTGATGATGTTCGCGGTCTCGTGCGCACCGTAACGTTTTCCGAGCCGCTTGCATTCGGCCCGTCTGGGTTCGGACCATGACATGTTGCCCGCGTTGCGAGCTCGAACGAGAAATCGAACGCGTCGGCAATAGCCCAGTGCTTCGAGACGGTGGTGCGCGCGTCTACGACGGGTTGTTAGACGCTCAAACGATAAAGGCGTTGCTGCACGAGGCAGTAACGCAACACCGCAGGATCGAGCACTGCCCTCCGGGCGCAGACGATGAGCAGGTCCGCGGTGGAGAACCGGCGCGACATCTCATTTCCGTGGAAGGGGGTTCGATCGAGGACGGCTTATTTCTTGCGCCGGCTCTCAGTTCGTTCCTTGCGAACGAAGTGCATGCACGCGTGCGACCCTGCGGCACGCGCGCCACCTACTCGGTCTACGGGCCGCAGGCGCACCTCGATCTGCATCGGGACGTTCGCGGCTGCGATCTCGCGTTGATTACCTGTCTCTACGACAGCGATCGAAGCGCCGACAGTGGCGTGTTGGAAACGTGGCCCGAGCACCTTACGACCCCGCTCGGTGAGCTACGAGGTGCAACACCCAAACCGACACAGTGCATCGGGCTCTTGCCTGGCGAGAGCCTACTGTTTCATGGCGGAGTGGTCCCGCATCGTATTGCGCCGCTCACCATGAATCGAAAGCGAGTCGTCGCCATCATGTGTTTCCAGATGCTCTGCTGATGTTTTCAGTGGGTGCAATCCAGCAACTCAGCAATAACGCACGGGTGAGTGCACCGAGGGCTGCTTCACGGAAAATGGCTTCTGCATTTTTTAGCTTTTAACTGAGCGTTCGTGTTCATCTAACAGCTTCAGCATCCTGCTCAGCGCAAAATGGCGATAGCTAAACATTGCGAGAGAGCGAATCTCTTTCCAGTTCGCGTCTTTGGAAACGTCAAGCGCTATCCAGCCATTGGGGCCCATGTACGGCGGAATGCTGAATTGCTCGTCGCGGATCAATAGCGCTTGTTGCTCGACACCGACCCAAAAGGCAAGTTGCAGTTTGCGATCGCCGCGATAGCAGTACGCTTGTGCGAAGACTTTCTTGCCTGCACGCCACACCGGATAACCGAACTGCATGGCCTCGGCCGCTTCGGGAAATGACAGGCAAATCGCGCGCAGCTCCTTCAGCACGGCCTGCGCGCGCTTTGATTGCATCGGGTCGAAGTCTTCAGGTTTGAGCGTGATCGTGGGCGGCTCGATCTCGATGATCTTGCCTAGGGATCTGCTCAATGCAGGTGGCGCGACCTTTTCATACGCTTCGCGCACGAGCCTCGCGACGGTCCTCCACGAGATGCCCTTGTCCAGATTCACGCCGAGCCAGCCGCGCGGGCCAACATAGGGCGGCACGAAGTAGTGCTTCGGTTCCTGTTGCACGCAGTGATCCTGAGCGCCTTGCGGAGCATTCAGCCACAATGCGATGCGACCGTCGCCGTGATGATTGATCACATACGTCGCGAACGTTTTCCCTCTCACGCGAAAGTCAGGCGAGCCATGAGAGAGTATTTCTTCGGCTTCCGGAAACCAAAGACACACTTCTCGGACAGCTTGGCTGATGTCCTTTGCTTTTGTCATCGGAGTCTTGGACGGACGATCAAATTGTCGCCGGATCTGGATGGATCCACGGCTCGCGATAATTTCGAATGAGGCGGCGAGTCGCCTCCGCGTCGCCAGGAACAGACCGAGTGGCTGGGTCATAGCGAAGTGGGCGACCGAGCTCTTGTGCTAGGTTTGCGAGGATGCAACATGCCGTGGAGATGTGACCTTCTTCGACATCCGCGATCGGGAGAGTGCGTGTCGTGCGGGCCTGCATGAAATCCATGACGTGCTGACGTTGCACAGACGCGGATGCAGCGGGAAATTTACTCTCATCCAAATTGTCCCAGTCGCCCGTTTTCGAGAGCATGTGATAGCCCTCGCTCGGGCCGCCACCCGTTGGTGTGAACTGATAGCCGAGCAACGTCACCGTGAGCGTTCCTCGCTCGCCAATGAAGCGCGCGCCCCAAAGATCGGTCCAATGGCGCGGCGGCGTTGGAGGTGCGCCCCAGGTGCGATGTTCCCAACTCACATCCAAGTCTGGATAGTTGAATTGACTGTGTTGTGTATCGGAGATGTTCGCCGTGGCCTCCTTGTCTACATAGATCCCGCCGTGCGAGCTGATCGATGTCGGCCAACCGAGATCCAGCATCCATCGCACACAGTCGAACATGTGAATCCCGACATCGCCAATCACTCCATTGCCATACTCCATGAATAAGCGCCAGGTGCGAGACTCGATCGCTGCTTTGAAGGGCCGCATTGGGGCGGGACCTGTCCAAAGCTCATAGTCGAGGTGTGCCGGGGGCTTCGTGTCGGGTAGCACATCTTTCGAACGGGCCGGTAGGAAGGAATAGCTTTCAACGCGCCCAATCGCGCCGAGTCTCCCGGCGCGCAAATACTTCTCTTTGGCCTCGGCCAGGCAGGGCGTGCTTCGGCGTTGCGTATTGACTTGCACGATGCGCTTATATTTTCGCGCGGCGGCGACCAGCGCTTCGCCCTCGATCACATCGACGCTGATCGGCTTCTCGAGAATGACGTCCGCACCGGCTTTCATCGCCGCGATCGCGGCAAGCGCATGCCAATGATCAGGCGTGGAAACAACCACGATGTCGTGCTTGGTGCTCTCGAGCATCTGGCGATAGTCGGCAAAGGTTCGAGGTACAGGTTTTTGATGTTTCGCCAATGCCGTAAGTGTCGCCTTCAGTGCGTTCGCATTCGGATCGCACAATGAAACGAACTCTACATTCGCGTGTTCGGCCAGGCTCGACAGAACGACGCCCCCGAACCAGCCGCAACCAATGAGCCCGACTCGGGGTCGCGATTGGGCTTCAGCAGCATGGGATCGAGAGACGCCCATCGTGACGGCTGTGGCTGCTGCAAGAGACGATACGGTGAAGGTGCGTCGGTCCATGGTTAAGTAGCTCCGTAGTCGTTGGCGAGGATTGCGACTCGACTAGATAAGACTATACCGCGGCAGGAAGACACGTGGTTAGGATCGAGTTTCATACGTTCGTGAATCCAAAGAGACATTGAGCGCTCGATCGATCGTCAAGCAATCCACTCATCTCCTCGATTCGGTGCAGCATTTGCCAGCCCGCGCGATCCCGCTGGCCCATCCAGATTCACCGCTTGCCCCAAGTCACATGCGTGAAAGCTTCATTGCGCTCACGCTACGCGTAGATTTCAAAGGGGAACTCCGTGAGCGACGCATCATCGGTTCGATACGATTTCCTGGATTGGCTTCGAGTCATTGCCATCTTCATTCTGCTGTTCTTCCACACAGGCATGCTCTTCGTCGGTTGGGACTTTCATATTCAGAACGACGAAGTGATCCAGGGTTTGCAGTTTCCCATGGATATCTCGCACCGGCTGCGCATGCCGCTGCTCTTTGTAATTGCGGGTGCGGGACTGTGGTTCGCTTCCAGGAAGCGCACCGCATCCGGGGTGATGAAAGAGCGAACCGTGAGGCTCTTGCTTCCGCTCATCTTCGGCATGCTGGTCATCGTGCCACCGCAGGTTTTCGTGGAACGCTTGTTTCGCGATCAATGGGAAGCGGGTTATCTGCAGTTCTTCTTTGACCGAGTGCTGCAGTTTAGGCCCTATCCAGAAGGCGATTTTAGCTGGCATCACCTTTGGTTCATCATCTACCTCTACGTTTACGTGCCGCTGCTCTTACCGCTGATTATGTTGTTGCGCAGCGCTGCCTGGAAGCTGAGGCCGGGACCATGGTTGTACGCGCTCGCGTTGCCGCTTGGCCTCAACGAGGCCTTGCTCAAACCGCTGTATCCGGAGAGCCATGATCTGATCAACGATTGGTACCTCTTCAATCACTATCTATTGTTGACCGGATACGGATTGCTGCTCGCCTGGATGCCGGATACTTGGGACTGGCTTGCGCGGCGTCGGTTGCGCGTGCTCGCGACATTGATCGCGGTGATCGTGGCCGTCTTCGGCCTGTTAGAGACCGGCACTGTTCAGCGAGACACGGCGGGAGATGCCTTTCTTGCCAATATTTTCACGTGGTCGTGTCTGTTGGCATTTCTTGCCTTCGGCCGGCACTACTTATCGTTCGGCAATGCGTTTCTGGCGTGGGCGAGGGAGGCGAGCTATCCGTTCTACATCCTGCATCAGACCGTCATCCTGATCGTGGCCTATTGGGTCATCGCGCAGCCGTGGGCCCCTTGGGCGAAGTTCTGGATCGTCCTGTTCGCAACGATCGCAGGATGTCTAGTTCTGTACGAAACAATCGTTCGTCGGTTCGGCATCATGCGTCTGGTTTTCGGCATGAAGTCGAATGCTGTGCGGGCAGGCGCGCCGACGAATAACTCAGGAAGCGGCGCGCGCGTCGAGATGGAGCAGGGGATTAGCAACTCGCCTTCGGGTACCAACGCGAAGCGATGAGCAGACCGAGCAAAGCGAGCCAGACGAGCTGCGTGCCGCCGCCTCCACCACCGCCGCCATTCCCACCGCCCGAGCTTGGGGGCGGATTCGAAGGCGGTGGAGTCGCGCTCGAAGAATCTCGAACCGTAATCTCGGCGACCACGCTTGCGACATTGGCACCGGTCGGCGTCTCTAAGCTGGCGCCGACGGAGCTCGCGAGCTCGACAGAGAGCGTTGCCGATTGACCCGCGGGAAGACTCGCAGGATCCAACGCAATTGAAATCATCTTCGAGGCCGCATCGCCATCTGCCCAGATCAGTTCACCTTCCGTCGCGGTGAACCCGCCGAAAGTGCTCGGCAAGGTTCGATAGCTGAGTCTGGCCTCGCCCGAGGCGGAGCCGAGTCGCGTGATGGTCACTAAGGCCTTACCGCGAGTGTCCTGGACGCTGATCGAGGTGTTCAATGGACGCAGGCGAGCGGCGCTGCCGGCGTCGAAGACATGCACGTGCGCTGTATCGGGATACGACACGGTCGCGCCGCCTTGCGGAGCTTTCAGGCGCATCAGGGCGAGCTCTCGATCTTCGCTCGCGCTGTCGGCATTCAATGTGAGCGTGTTGGTCTTGTTTGCCGTATCGCCGTCAGCCCAAGTTAGGCGCTGCGATGTGAAGCTGATGTCCTGCGAATCGGTGGAGGCGTGCAGTAACTCCAGATCGACAGATGCGGCGCCGCTTGCGCCGCCGGTCCGTGCGACCGTAATCGTAACCGTATCGCCTTCGACTGCGGATTGCACGGCGTTGAGTATCAGGAACGAGCCCGACGATGAAGTGAGCGTTTCGTTTCGTAACAGATATAAGCCAGTGTTGATGTCGCCGACAGCAATCGTGCCGCTAGCAAAGAATGGATAGGCGCCCCAAGCGCCGACGAACGAGGTTTCACTCGAGGACGGATAGGTATCGAAATAGCCAATACGTTGCGGTGTGCTCGGATCCGTGATGTCCAGTACCGTCAAACCTTCCGAATAGTTTGCAATGTAGTAGCGATTGCCTTTGACGAAGCCATTGTGATCGATGGCTCTGGTCGGGCCGACCCACGATCCAACCATCGTTGGCTCTCCAATATCAGCCATGTCGAAGACGCGTACGGTTGTGTTCAACCCGAAAGTGCTTTCGTCGAGCTCGTCGTGCACGAGCAGATGTCGACCATCTTCGGTCCACCACCCTGAATGTACGTACGCGGCGTTCGCATAACCGATGCTGGACAGTAACTGTGGCGAGGATGGATCGGTCACGTCCCACACATCGATCGAGTTCTCGTTGAAGTCCGACATCACTTGGCACACGGCGCTCGATTGTCCGATCGTGCACTGAGAGCTCTTGCGAGCATCTGCAATAGGAAACGAAGCTAGATCGTGCGCATATCCTGAAACGGACTCGGTCAAGAGACTTGGAGCACTCGGGTTCGACAATGAATACAGACGATGGTCACCGCCGTTCTCGCGTCCGCCGGCAATGCCGAGCTGAGGTCCGCTGGGTGTCTGTGCAAGACCAAATGTGTAGTCGGTGTTGACGAGATAAGTGTTGTGAGCTGCCGTGAAGTCAGATCGGAAGTTGACCTTCTCGATGCCGTTCGGCAGGTCGCTCAAGTCCAGGACCATCAGGAAGTCGGTCACATTGTCGGCGGTCACATAAGCGTATGCGCGCCAGCGCTTGTCGGTAACATCGTAGTGCTGGTAGATCTTGATATCGCGCCACGTCGTCGGACTGCCTGATATCGTGGCGATCTTTTCCGGCGCTTCAGGATTCGTGACGTCCAGGATGATCACACCTCGCTCCAGGCCCATGAATGCATACTCGCGCCCCGTATTCAGGTCGGTGAATCCCCAAACGTCATTGCCGCGCGAGGATGTCGGCATCAGGTCTGCAAGCGGTAAGTGCGCGAGTAAGCTGACGGACTGACAAGCGAATCCTTCGGAACGGTTCGATACGCAAGGCGCCGCCTTGTGGCTCTTCTCGGTCTCGAGTACTTGCTTCGTCAGTCGGCGTATTCTCTGGGCTTCATCCTGCGCGATTCCCTTGCGATCCGCGATCACACTGAATCCTGCACGCTCGAAGCGCTCGCGAAATTCGGGCGGCACACCGATCAGCATCGTTTTCGCCGCTGCAGTCTGTTCGGAGTACGCACTGTATTTGCTGTAACCACCTTGGACCCGGCCAGCGGCGCCCACCAGGTTCAACAGTTTTCCCGCGTCGTCGATGGCGTACGATCCTTCCGCGACTCGGATCGTGTCCGCCTTCCCCGCACGGGAGATCGCATAGTCGAGTGTGCGGCACGGCCTGAATTTGTTGAGGCAATCGCCTTTGTCGCTCCCAGTTCCCGAAACATAGCGAAGCTTGCCATCGTCAGCCAGTACCGGAAGAGCAAGCAAGGCCGCTAGCAAGATTACGAAATGGAGACGCTGGGTGCTGGATGAGCTATGCATTTCCCACGATTTCATGCTTTCATTTCCTGAAGCTTATTTCCAACGCTCGTTCTTTCGGCCGTCACTGCCATCGTAGACCTCAGACATCCCAGTCCTTCTCATGACTTGAGTCTATTCGCATTGCGCATATGGTTCCCCTACCTCGCACATTCCGCATCATATTCTTGTCCTGGCTCACAATCATCGGCCTCGTTGCATGCGTGGGAGACCGATCGAATTCAGTCGTGGTTCAGTTTGAAATGGATAGGGGAGATGCAGGGAATGCGATAGGGGAGGTGCGCGATCTGCGGTTCTATGTGCACGATGTCGAGTTGCTAGACGCAAGTGGACAGGCATACCCCTTGGCGTTGACGGCCTTGGCACCGTGGCAGAGTGCTGATCTGGCATTGATCGACCTAGTCGGTCAGCAGCAGACGAATCTGAATACCGCTCTACGTGGTCGCGCCCAAGGCGAGCAATTCTCAGGCATCCGTTTCAAAGTCGGTGTCCCTTTCACTCTCAATCACGTAAATCTAGTGACCGCTGCACCGCCGCTCGATCGCGGCGATCTATTCTGGAGTTGGCAAACTGGATACAAATTTCTGCGGGCGGATCTCACCGACGCGAATCGTGAATGGTCGTTTCATTTGGGCAGCACAGGCTGTGTGTCCGCCTCCGCAGTGCGTGCACCTGATCAACCCTGCTCGCGACCGAATTTGATCAGAGTCGAGTTGCGCGGTTTCGATCCGACAAAGGAACCGATTCGTGTGCGAATCGATGAGTTGTTCAAATCGATGAGCACTCTCCAATCCAGTGTGTGCACCGGCGACTATGAGTATGATCGCGGCTGTGCGGATGTCATCAGCAAGACGGGACTTCAGGCCAGCAATGGTGAATGCATGAACGACTGCCGCGGCCAGCGCTTATTCACGGTCCATGTTTCCAGCGCTACGCACCAGTGATGCGTCCGCCATGTGGAGCACTCTCATTGCAGGCCGCCACCCTGATGCAGCACGCCGGATGCGAGGCTTCGCGCTATCGATCGGCAGTATGTTGCTTGGACTTACCATCGGCGGTTGCGGCTTCAACGGGACCGAGTATCGCTGGCAACTCCCGGATGGTTTTCCAACGCCGCTGGTGCCCGAAGATAACCCGCTAACGGTTGAAAAGATCGAGCTCGGCCGCAGGCTTTTCTACGACACTCGACTGTCCGCGAACGCTCGGCAAGCCTGCGCCAGCTGTCATCGGCAAGAGCACGCCTTCAGTGAGCCATCTGCAATTGCCATTGGATCGACTGGCCAGAAGCATCGGCGCAATTCGATGGCACTCGTGAACGTTGCTTATTCGGCAACGTTCACCTGGGCTCATCCAGGCATTACGACGCTCGAGCGTCACATGCTGATTCCATTGTTTGGAGATGCGCCCATCGAAATGGGGGCCGGCGGTCACGAGAAGGAAATCTTGCAGCGCTTGAAAGTGGAGGCCGACTATCAAAGACTGTTTGCCGAGGCATTTCCCTTTCAACGTAACCGCATCAATTTCGACAATGTCTCAAAGGCGATTGCAAGCTTCGTGCGTACGTTCGTGTCGTTCGACTCGCCCTTCGATCGCTATGCCTATGGCGGAGATGACAGCGCTCTAACCGAGTCCGAGATTCGTGGCATGAATCTGTTCATGTCCGAGCGCTTGGAGTGTTCGCATTGCCATAGCGGCTTCAACTTCAGTCAGTTCGTCACTCATGAGTCGAACGCGCCGGCTGAAAGTCCCTTTCACGTCACGGGTCTGTACCACATCGAGGCACAAAGCGCAGACGGCTTCGATTTCGGCCTGTTCGAGGTGACGTCGAACCCGGCTGACAAGGACAGGTTCAAGGCTCCAACGCTGCGCAATATCGAGTACAGCGCGCCGTACATGCACGACGGCAGTCTCGCGACCCTAGAAGAGGTACTCGACTTTTACGCAGCCGGAGGTCGCGAAATCACGCAAGGAGTTTGGCGTGGCGATGGAAGAAAGCATCCAGCGAAAAGTGCCTTCGTTCGAGGCTTCGTGCTAACCGAACAAGAAAAACAGGACGTGATCAGCTTCCTACATAGCTTGAGCGATGAGAGGTTTGTGACGGATCCGCGGTT
This sequence comes from Steroidobacter sp., assembly GCA_025929585.1. GTDB lineage: Bacteria > Pseudomonadota > Gammaproteobacteria > Steroidobacterales > Steroidobacteraceae > Steroidobacter. The sequence goes on along the minus strand of JAICPY010000031.1, from coordinate 11,071 downwards.
TGGGAACCCGTTCGCGCCCGATCGGGCACGAAGGGAGTGAAGGACGTGCAGAGGTGTAGGCGTGTAGAGGTCAGTGAAGGCCGTTCCGCTCTGTATTCCGGCTTGTGACGGCCTCGGAAGCATTGTCGATCTTGAAAGTCGTTTCGCAAGGCTGCTTCAGCAGCTTCTGACCTTACACGTGTACACCTTTACACCGAAACACGGCGTCAGCTAGTACGCCGCATAACTCTTCTCTTCCACCATCTTGGATCCAAGCTTCGTATTGATCTCGCGCTTGACTGCTGCACGTTCGTCGTTGGTGAAGTACACGGCTCGAGCCAGGTCGATGAACTCCTGGTCGAATGTGCGTGCGCGTTCTTTGTCGCGTAACTGATCTTCGACGTCCCACAGCTTCTCGTTGATTCGGCGCAGCGAAGCCCACTGCACGTCGATGTCAGCCGTGGAATAGGGGGACGCTCGCCAGGTTTCCTGCAACAGCGCAAGCTCGTGGCGCACGTTCGTGACCTTCGCCGGGTCGGTGATACGCACGGACTTGATCTCCAGAATCGTGATCTTGTCGATCAATTCGCCTGGAGAGATAGGGACGTGGATGTCGGTCATATTTGGGGTTGTCGGTTGACGGTTGGCAGTTGACGGTCAGGAGAATTCGGAACGTTGCCAGTGAGGCGTCCGTGGCGTCTTTATCCAACCGTCAACCGCCAACTGTCAACTGCGCGCTACGCGCGCCCCCAATATCCTATCCGCTTCCGGATCTTCAATTTACGCCACCAGTTGCGAGGCTTCGGCTTGGAATTGCGGGCGCCCGCGGCGATAAATTCGTCTACCGCATCGAGTACCCGTTCGCTCGACCGCCCATCTCGATATGGGTGAATTGCATCTGCGTAGTTGCGGATCTCTCGCATCAGCTCCACCGGGCGGCTCAGTGCGCGCTCGATGGATGGTAGTAACTGCTCAGGTTGATCGATATCGATGAGTTGCGGACCGGGCCGCCGATTCTTGAACGTGACAACGGGTTTGTACGTCAGCAAAAATTCATTGAGAGCAGAAGAGGTGTCCGAGATCATCATGTCGACCTGCGGAAATAAATCCAGAATGTTGTCTTCCGTGGCAAAGCGCAGATGTTGACCCTCTAGGCCGCGATACCGTGCCACCGTTTCCGCATCAGTCTTTGGGTGCAGCGTTACGATCCACTTCCAGCGTCCACTTGCAGACAAAGTGCGAATCGTCTCGTAAAGAATGGGTGCGGCGCTCCACGAGGGCGAAAACGTGGAGTGATACAAAATGACAGGCTGCGCGCGAACCGGGGGCGGTTGATCGTGTCCATGTAACTGCATGAACGGATCCAACTTCGGCCAACCGGTTTGCCTCACGGCGAAGTGGCCCATTGCGCGTGCACGCTCTTGAAAAGCTTCGGTGTCTCGCGGCCCGGTCGTGCAATACAAATCGAAGAAACCGCGGATATAGATATGTCGAGGCTTGCCGGCATCGAAGCCGTGGAAGACCTCCGTTTTAACGCCGGGAAAGAAATGCGGCACTGCATTGCTCGATGTGAGCACTGCGATGGGATTGAAGCGTCTGACGTCCTTGGTCGTGCGCAACCAGGGCTCGTTCGATTGCAGCTCCTCGGCGCCGGGACCATCGAAGAACCATGCTGCTTCGCCGCCGCGCGCGCGGATCGCCGTTTGCAGCGGACGCAGAATCGCGAGTGCGTAGCGCTCGGATCCATAAAGCAGATAACGCTTGGCTTCGTTCAAGGATCGAGTCCGTATCGGTGGAGCAGCTCGGCCGCCATTTCGCGGGACTGCGGATTGCGTTTCATCTCGTAATAACGCATGCGTTTATAGACGGCATATGCCGCAGCCGTCTGCGAAACGATGTAGCCGCGCCAGCCGTCGAGGAATGCCAGCCGCAGGAAGTAATCCTTCAAGAATGCACTCAAGAAAACCCAGGGCGTCATCCACATCTGCGTCGGTCTATTCCGATCGTGCCAGTCGCGTGCCTTCAACTCAGCATAGCGCAGCGTTTTCAGCTGCTTGTGCACGAGCGTCGGGTTATTTAGATGAATGAAGGGGTGACGGAACGTAATTGTCGATCCTTCGTAGCGCAGCGATTCATGTACGCGCACATCTGTCCAGCGCGCGCGTCCGCGGTGGTAAATGCGTCCAAGCCGCTCGCCGACCATCGGCCTGTACCATTTCATGCGCGCGCCCATGTACCACGTTTCGCGACGAAGAATCGCTCCGGCGTGCGTAGACTGCATCAAGTCTGGCAACTTTTGCGTCAGTTCTGCTGCGAGCTCCGGCGAGACGGCTTCATCTGCATCGAGCACCAGTATCCAATCATGTTGGGATTGGGTCGTCGCGAAATTGCGCTGCGCGCCGAACCCCAACCAATCTTGATGCACGACTCGTGCGCCGTGTTTTTGAGCGATTTCAGGGGTGCCATCAACGCTGCCTGCGTCGACGACCAGCTTCTCCGTCGCGAATGGCACACTGTCCAAGCAGCGACCAATCGCCGCCGCCTCATCGCGCGCGATGACGATCAACGTAATGGGAAGGGAAGGTGCGGAAGCCATCATCAGAGTTTCACATACCGGAGGAGGGAATCCAAAGGCAGCGGGATCATGAGTCCGCAGTCTTCGGCCCGCAGTTCGTGGCCAGAAACAAGAGTTGCCCGGCTTGCGGGATCCGATTTGGCTACGCACCAAAGACTGCGGACTGCTGACTTCTAGTTCCGCTTGCGCGTGAGCGCCAGCAACACGGCGTGCAGTTTCTTGATCACCTCATCCGGAGTAATCAGGTCCATGACGCCAGGTTGCTCGATCTTCGTGGTCCACGGCAATTCGGAGGCGGGTTTGCCGAGCAGGCGGCGGGCGGCGGCATCGTATTTATCGATACACCATTGGCGGCTCAGATAGGGGCCGCTGCGAGCAGGATTCGTGGCGGCATACAGACCGATCACTGGCGTGCCAACGGCGGTCGCCATATGCGCCGGTCCGGAGTCCGGAGATAAAAGAAGGGTCGCACGTTCCAGTGTCGCGAGAAACTCGAGTAGCGTGTCCTGGCCGATCGTGTTGAGGCAGCGATGTTTCATGCGCCGCTGGATCTCTCGGCCCATGTTGTACTCCAGATCGCTGCGTCCGCCACACAAGATCACTTTCAATCCCAGCCCGCCAATCGCGTAGTCCGCGATTTGCGCGTAGTACTCCGCGCGCCAGTTGCGCAGCGGATGGCTCGAGCATGGGCTGATGATGAGCGTCTTCTCGCCATCTGCAATCACCTTCCGCGCGTACACGCGCGCTGCATCAGGGATCGGAATATCCCAGCGCAAGAGCTTGTCATAGACGTGAAATTTTTCAGCAAAGCCGAACAATGCATCCATGACATGTTGTCGCTCGGCGGGGCGCAAGCGATTCGTCGTGAAGAGCCACTGCAGCTCGCGAGCACGGCGCCGATCGAAACCCAGTTTGATCGTGGCGGGTACCAGCATCGATATCAAACTTGCGCGCAGCGCAACCTGCATGTGCATGAGCACGTCGAAGTGGCGATCATGAAGTGCATGCCGCAGGGTGCGATAGGTCTGAAGTGCTTTGGATTTATCGACGACGATGAATTCGATGTCTGGAATGTGCCCGAGCAGCTTCGCTTCTACCCTGCCGATGATCCAAGTGAAGCTCGTGTTGGGCCAGGCGCGCTGCAGAGTCCGGACGATAGGCAAAACGTGGCAGGTATCGCCGATTGCGGATAGGCGAAGGATGCAAACACTGCTGGGTGCCTTGTCGAAATTAGCAGACATGGATCAACCAGCGCTGCCCATGCAAAGCAGAGCGTCGAATTCCGTACCGTTTCGTGGATAATCCGCCTCGATGTGGCGAGCGGGCCAGGCAAGCATGATGCTGTTATTCTGCATTTTGATCTAACGCCCAGGGGAACCTTTGCTTCACTCCCAATCTATTGAAGCCACAGCTTTGCAGTCCTACGTCGTACAGCCATCCGCATCGAGCCAGATGCGGATCTGCCCGGCCACGCAGGCCCTCACCAACCCCAGGCTGCGAGTTCCTTTCAAATGATTGTCGAGAGTCGTAGCCCGACTACTCGCGGCTGCATCCTATACGACGCATCACGTGTGCGTAAGGCTGTCGATGAGATCTTCGATCCTGCCTGGTGGTCGTCAAACGGCGGCATCGCGGAGGTAACCGGTGGCCGAGGGTCGGTTGCACTGCTCGAGTACGAAGATCAGCGTTGGGTTTTACGTCGCTACAAACGCGGCGGCTTCATCGCCAATCTGTCGAAGGATCGATACCTGTGGGCTGGTGAGCCGCAAGTCAGATCGTTCGCGGAATGGCGGCTCCTCGCGCACCTGAGCGATTTGGGATTGCCGGTACCAGCACCGATCGCCGCGCGCTACGTTCGCGGCGCTCTGACCTACACCGCCGATCTGATCACCGAGTTGGTTCCTGACGCGACGACATTGGCTAGAGCGATGGTCGGATCAGGTGTCGAAGAAAATGTATGGAAGAGCGTCGGAAAGACGATCGCGGACTTTCATCGACATGGCGTGTATCACGCGGATTTGAATGCACACAACGTGTTGCTGCGCTCGCATTCAGCGATCCGCTCCGCACAGGCCTCTTCGGATTTTCATGCGCAGCAGGTGAAGCTTGAAGCAGCATCTGTGCACATCTATCTGTTGGATTTCGATCGAGGTCGAATCCGTGAACGCGGCCCGTGGGAGAATGAAGTGATCGCCCGCTTTCGCCGCTCCCTGGAGAAGATCAGTCGGCAAGCGGGCCACGCTTTCGATGAGCGGCAGTGGATATGGGTGATGGAGGGATACGGGTTCGCGGGTCGTGACTAGCGGGTCGCGGGTCGTCAGACAGCGATACAGAACACCATGCCACCCGTCGCGATTCGCTGTTTTGTTCTTCCTACCCGCGACCCGCTAATCACGAACCGCTTTTGTAGTAGTCCGGGTATCCCGCGGTAATTCCCTTGAATCGCCTGTGAATCCATAAATATTGTGCGGGCACCTTCCGTACGTGCGCTTCGATCAGCGCGTTGAACGTTCGGGCGTCTTCGGCAGGGTTGTCGGTGGGAAAATTGTCGAGCGCGGGTTGGATCGTCATTCGATAACCTTGCGAGCCTGGCAAACGTTCTGGAAAGTAGGGAAGAACGGCTGCGCCCGTCATGCGCGCAAGACGTGACGTTGCGGTGTTCGTCGCGGCGGGGATGTTGAAGAAGGGCACCATCTCCGCACCTTTCTTACGATAACTCTGATCCGGTGCGTACCACACAGGTTCGTTGTTCTTCAAAGATGTGATCAGCGTACGCACGTCATCACGGGGGATCGCTCGTTTCGCTTGTCGGCCCCGATTGCGCATCAGGAAACGTTCGAGCACTTCGTTCTTCGTCGGTCTGTACATGATGTTCGTCGGCATCCGTACACACAGTGTTCGCGCTCCGATCTCCAGCGTCGTGAAATGAGCGCTCAAGAGAATCGCGCCGCGTCCGCGAGCAAGAGCTGCTTGTAGGTGCTCCTCGCCTTCGAGCCGAGTCAATTTTCGGATGCGCGCATCCGAGCTCCACCAGCTCATCGCGGTCTCGAAAATTCCAATCCCGACGCTTTGAAAGTGCTTCACGAGAATCCGCTCTCGCTCAGCGCGGGAGAGCTCGGGTAGACACAACTCCAAGTTGCGTCGTGCAATCCGCACAAACGAAAGCGGCAATAGTGGCAACAGCCGTCCGAGGCTCGACCCAAGCCAAACTAAAACCGCAAACGGCAGCGGCTCGAAAATGCGCAGCAGACCCAAGGCGAGCCATGTAGGCCAGTAGCGAGGGTGGATGAGTGCGAGGCGGTGGATCATGTGGAGGCAGGTAGCGGGGCCGGCAGCAGCGAGTCTGTTTACCGTGTAGAGGTGTCGCGTGTAGACGTGTGTGGGATTGAAAAGGCAGTCCTATTCTGACCTCTACACGTCTTTAACCTCTACACGTCTACACATCTTTTTACCTCTACACGTCCTTCCGGTACGGATCCCCTCCTGCACCCTTGAATCGCTTATATGCCCATAGATATTGTTCGGGATGAGGGTGCACGTGGGCTTCGATGAGCTCGTGGAAGCGGCGGGTGTCGGCGATCGGATCATTGGACGGGAAGTTCTCGAAGGGCGGATGGATATGCACGATGTAACCGCGGTTGTCCGCTCGTCGTTCTGGAAAATAAGGCAGTACCGGAGCGCCGGAGATTTTGGCGAGCCGGGAAGTCGCTACATTCGAGGACGCAGGCTGGCCAAACAGTGGAACGATCGCGCTGTTCTTGTCGGTGAAGCGTTGGTCGGGTGCATACCAGACCGGAAGGTTGTTCTTCAGGTTCTGCAACAGATCGCGGATCTGCTCACTCGTGATTGCTTGCACCGTGTGTCGTGCGCGGCCGCGACGCGCGAACTCGGCGATCAGCGGATTGCGGGGTGTCAGATACATGATGCTGGTCGGGCCCAAGAGGGTCAGAGCCCGCGCACCCATCTCGAGCGTCGTGAAATGTGCGCTCAGCATCAACGCACCCTTGCCATGCGCGAGCGCGGCTTGCAGATGTTCAACACCTTCGAATCGGATCAAACCGCGCAGTCGCTGATCGCTTGCCCACCAAACCATTCCCGTTTCGAACACGGCACAGCCCAGAGCCCCGAAATGGCGGCGGACGAGCCTGAGGCGTTCCTTCTCCGGCAATTCCGGAAGGCAGAGCGCGACATTGATGCGCGCGACGCGCCGATCGCGGCGGCTGAACAGATAGGCAAGCAAGCCTAGTGCTCTGCCTGCGAGCATCTGCGCTCGCAACGGCCATAGATTGACGAAGCGGACGAACGCAAGTGCGAGCCAGACAGGCCAGTAACGGGGCCCAGCGAAGCGCGCTAACGGTTGCCGATCTGGCGCGCCCGCGCGCGATGACTCGCGTTGGGGTGAAGATGAGCTCATGCAGGTGCTTGGGTTGTCAGCATCACGAGCCCTCCGTCATTGGGTGCAATGTTCGAGTACCATTCAGCTGCTATCGATGCGAAAGATGAATATTACCGTATGACTCCCCTGCGCGATCTTTAGATCTTCATGCTTTGGCTCTACACGGCGCTGATTTACCTTGCGGCACCTGTTGCACTGGCCTCGAACTGGTGGCGGGCCCGATCCGATCCTACGTACGGTGAACGGTTGAGCGAACGGTGGGGCTACACGCAAGCACGCTTCACTCAGCGGCCTTTCTGGATCCACGCAGTGTCGGTGGGTGAGGTTCAGGCAAGCGCGGTGCTCGTGCGAGCATTGTTGAAGCGCTACCCAGGTCGTCCAATCCTGATGACCACGGGGACACCTACCGGCGCGCAACGAGTCAAGACTCTCTTCGGCGAAGCCGTTCATCACGCATTCCTTCCTTACGATATGCCTGACGCAGTACGTCGATTCTTGGATCGCGTGCGGCCCGCGTTAGGGATCGTGATGGAGACGGAAATCTGGCCGAATTTATTTCGCGAGTGCAGGCGTCGCGGCATTCCGCTCGTGCTTGCGAGCGCAAGGCTGTCCGCCAAATCGGTGCGCAGATACAGTCGTTTAAAATCGCTCACTAAACAGGCGCTCAGCGAAGTCATCATCGAAGCGCAAAGTGCTACGGACGCCGAGCGATTCGTTGCGATCGGAGCGGCCGCATCCAAGACACGCGTCACAGGCAACGTGAAGTTCGATATCCAAATCGCTTCCGAGCTGCGCGCCGATGGTCAGCGAATTCGTGCCGATCAATATCCGGGGCGCATGGTGTGGATTGCGGCAAGCACACACGAGGGCGAGGAAGAAGCCGCCTTGCTTGCGCACGAGGAAGTGCGCGCCCATGCCCATCTATCCAACGCATTGCTGATCATCGTGCCGCGTCATCCTCAGCGATTCGATGCCGTTAGATCTTTGCTGAGCTCACGGGCCATCCCGTTCGCAGCCCGATCTGCAGGAGATCGAGTCGACCATGAAACGCGTGTTCTATTGGTCGATACGATGGGCGAATTGCTCATGTTCTATGCATCCGCCGACGCAGCTTTCGTGGGAGGGAGTCTGGCGCCGATCGGAGGGCATAGTCTTCTGGAGCCCGCGGCGCTTGGGTGCGCAATGTTGATCGGGCCGCACAATTTCAATGCTCCCGAGATCGCGCATTTGTTCGTGAGCGCCGGAGCGGCACTGCAGATCAATACGCCCGCTGAGCTAGGGCCGGCTTTGGTGACATTGCTCGGCGACCCAGGCAGATGCCATCGCATGTGTATGCGCGCACAGGAAATCCTCGAACAGAATCGAGGCGCGCTCGAACGGGTGCTCGATCAAATCGAGCAATTGGCGATCGACGAATCCGCAAAGCGCTGAAGGAAGAGGCGAGCGTTTGCCGTTCACGCCCAAAATTCAGGTCGATCTCTCCGTCGAAAACCTACTCAAGGTCGGTCGTTGTCATCGACAAAGGCGCATGCCGATCTTGTCTTCGTTGCTGGCGAGCCACAATTTTTTACGATGCCTATTCCGTTGACATCTCAAGTTGCAATAAGGGCGAAAATAGAATAACGCGCGAACTCGGCGCCTTGCATGCTCGTTGCGTGCGAGCGGCATGTCGGTTTCACGCAACGCTTGAGGGTTGCTGCCGCCAGGTAATTCATCGCCATCGGTCAGGGGGGCTCTATGTCGTCTAATACATTGTTGCGGCGCGCTGTTGGGCGTGCGCTGCTCACCAGCATCGCGGCCGGAGTGTGTGTGCCACAGGTCTATGCTCAGGAACAAGATGTCGGAGAGGTCGAAACTATCTACGTGACAGGTTCCGCGATTCGCCGAATCGAAGGTGAGACATCATTGCCTGTGCAAGTGTTGGATGCGCAAGCGATCGAGAGAACGGGCGCAGCTTCGGTCGTCGATCTGCTACAGAAATTGCCGACGATCCAAGGCGGCACTTCGGAGATCACCTCGATCGGCGCAGCGACGTTTGGATTTGCCGGCGTGTCGGTGCACAACGTTGGCGAGAATCGCACGCTCGTATTGTTGAACGGACGAAGGATGGCGCAATTCGGCGGCCAGACTCTCACGGGCTTTGCGGCCGCGGTGGATTTGAATAGCCTGCCGATCTCGTCCATTGAGCGTGTCGAGATTCTGAGCGACGGCGCATCGGCGTTGTACGGCTCGGATGCGATCGCAGGCGTGGTGAACTTCATCACCAAGTCGAGAACCACCGAGAAGGATGTCTCGGTTGATTTCTACGCACCCCAAGACGACGCCGAGGAAACAGGCATCAGCTTGTCCGGCGGTTTCGGCGACTATGTCGAAGACGGCTACAATGTTTTCATCGCACTCGCCGCCGACAAGCGTGATGAACTGAACGCCGTGGACCGTGACTTTGCGGACTCGGCCATCATCAACTTCAATCACGCCGGTCAGCGGTGGACGTTCTTCAATGGGTCGCCTCGCAACATTCCGGCGAATGCGACTGCGGACAACGGCGTGCATGCCGGCGAGACAGTAAGTCCTTACTTCGTGCAGAACGGTACGTGCCCCGAGAACTCCGCGCCAATTGGTCTGGGTTGCTACTACGACTACGTGCCGTTCATCCAGATTTATCCCGAGAGGGAACGCAGATCAGCAAGCATAGGCATGGACGTAAGGCTGGGCGACGCTCACAACGCTTTCGTCGACGTGCTTTGGTCGCGAACCGAACAGCTGTCGAAAACCGCGCCTGTGCCGGGCGAATTGCTGATCGAAGCCGGTTCACCCATCTTCAATACTTATCTGGCGCCGCTGACCGACGAGAACGGCGATCCGATGTTCGTCGGCGACACCGTGGCACCGTATCGCGCCGCGGATCTCGGACAGCGCATCAACGACGATCGCGCGGATTTTTACCACATCACCGCAGGCGTAGAAGGTCTAATTGCCGGATGGGACTATAACTTCGCATTGACGCAGTCAGAGAGCGACGTCAAGGGAAACATCGCGGGCTATCCGGGGGCAATCGCCTTCAATAACCTGCTCGGCAGTGGCGTCATCGACCCGTTCGTCGCACCGGGACAGCAAAGTCCGGAGGGCGTTGCAGGCTTGGAATCGATCAATTATCGCGGCTATTGGGATGGCGGCGTGTCGCGTTTGCAGACGGCCGAGTTACGTGGCTATCGTTCGCTCTTCGATCTGCCCAATGGCAATCCAGTCCAACTGGCGCTCGGCGGCAGCTTCTATCGAGAGAAATTCCAGTCGAAGCCGAGCGACTTTGCGCAAGCGAATTTGGACGATCCTGTGGCGGGTACGCCAGCGGCTGGAGGCCCCGGCACCGGTGATCAGCGATTTGGCGATGCGGCGGCGACGATTCCGTACGGCGCGGATCGCGAAGTGTTCGGTCTCTTCACTGAAGTCGTGCTAGAGCCGATCGACCGACTCGAGCTCACTGGATCCGTTCGCTTCGATGACTATGATGATGTTGGATCCACCACGAACTACAAAGGGAGCTTCAAATTCACGGCGACGGACCGCTTTTTGTTCCGCGGTTCGTACGGTACAGGCTTCCACGCGCCTACCGTGCCACAACTGAATGCGTCCTTCCAAAACTTCGGCGTGACAGCCAGTCCGTACAATTGCACGCCTGAGTTACAAGCGATCGCGACTTCGTTGGGCGCAATCTGCCGGCCGCCGCAGACGCAGTACGACGTATTCGCGGGAGGCAATCCGGATCTCACACCGGAAGAATCGCGCCAGGCGACGGTGGGCGTCGTGTTCGAACCGATTACAGCATTGACTGTGGGCGCCGACTTCTGGTGGGTCGCAATCGAAGATGCCTTCGGGCAGATCGATGAAGGCGAAGCGTTCGCGAATCCCGGCAACTATCCCGATGGATGGACGACCTTTAACGACATCGGTACGGGGACGACGTATCTCGCGTACAACCAGTCGAACGTAAATACCGGCAAGGAGTATTACAGCGGCGTCGACTTGAACGTGCAGGGCAGCTGGGACACAGGCATCGGAAGGTTGCGCTCGCAGCTCATCACGACCTACATGATCAGGAACGACGTGCAGCTGACCGAGGG